>JADZBA010000566.1 GCA_020852355.1 Alphaproteobacteria bacterium | reverse complement strand
GGTTCCTCGCGCCGTCGATCCGCTATTACCGCTGGCGCGATCGGCGGCCCGTGTAAGCGGCACGAGGCCGGAGCGATGAGGTCGCGCCGTCCGGCCGTCCCGGCTTCGGGCGGATGGCCGCGCCGGCTGCTCGTTCTGCTCGTACTCGTCGCCGCCGCCTGCACGGCACGGCCGGCGACGGCGGAGAGCGCCGTCGCGGTCGAGCGCGTCACCGTCCCCGCCAGGGCGGGAGCCGGCGGGGACGATGGCGCCGTGGTGGATCTGGCCGCCTGGTATTCCCGTCCCGCGGCGGACGGACCGGTGCCGGCGGTTCTGCTGCTGCACGGCTGCAGCGGGCCGGGCCGCAACCTGCGCCAGTGGCGGCGCTTCCTCGATGCACGCGGCCTCGCCGTGCTCAATCTCGACAGCTTCGGCGCGCGCGGCGTCCAGGAGATTTGCAGCGACTTCTCGCGGGTCACCGATGCGCAGCGCCGGGGCGACGCGACGGCCGCGCTCGCGTGGCTCGCCGCCCGACCCGAGATCGACGCCACCCGCATCGCGGTCATGGGCTTCTCGCACGGCGGAGGCATCGCGCTCGACCTCGCCGCGCGACGGCCGCCCGGCGCGACGGCGGCGTTCAGGGCGGCGATCGCCTTCTACCCCGCATGCCGGCGGCGCGCGCGGCAGGAGGCGGAGTACGCCATCCCCCTGCAGATCCTCGTCGGCGATGCAGACGACTGGACACCGGCCGCGCGCTGCACGGAGTTGCGGGCCCGCTCCCGCGGCATTCCGGTCGAGCTCGAGGTCTATCCGGACGCGCAGCATGCGTTCGACGTGCCGGGCCTGGCGACCGTGCACCGCCCGGACGTGCAAAACATCAACAGCCCGACCGGCCGGGGAGCGACCTCGGGCGGCGACCCCGCCGCCCTCGCCGCCGCCGAGACCGCGGTCGCGAGCTTTCTCGAGCGGCGGCTCCGGGCGAAGGATACGGAGAAACGGCCATCGGAGTGAGAACGATCGGTCCCGTCTCCAGGATAGTCTGCCGCGAAACTCGTCCCCTCCGTGCGCCTCCACGGCGCCATTGCGGAGCGTTCGCGTAGTATCCGACCGGCATTCGTCGGGAACCTTGGCGGTCGACGACTATCGCACTCGATCGAGCAAGCTTCCGCCAATTGCCAGCGGTGTGGGTGGTTCGTAATATCCGGGGAGGCTTCCTCGAGTGCCGCACCGTTCCGGTGAGATTCGTTTCCGCCCGCGATACCTCCACCGACGGCGCGCCGTCGCGAGCCGGCGTCGGGCGTCCCGGGTCCGCCCCGGCATGCATGGGCGATGCGACCGGGCTCCCGATCGTTCCGTCGAGGGAGCGACCTTGAAACCGCGGCGCGGAACCTCGGCGCTTCGCGTCCTGCGCAGCGTAGTCGTCGCTTCCGTGGTCTTGCCGATCCTGCTGGTGAGCGCGGTCGCCGTGTACGCATACAACGCGATCTTCGACGAAGCGCGGGCGTCGCTGGCGCGGGTCCTGGATCTCGTGCACGAGCACGCGGTGAAGGTCCTGGAGACCCACGAGCTCGTCGCGTCGCAGGTCGAGGCGATGCTGGGCGGCCGGGACGACGCCGAGGTCCTCGCGGACGAGGCGTCGCTGCATACCGGCATCCGGCTGCTGGCGGACCGGCTGCCGCAGGTGCTGGACATCTGGATACTCGGCGCCGAGGGCTTCCCGCTCGCCACCGCCACCCTGTTCCCGGCGCCCCATGACCTCGACCTTTCGGACCGCGAGTATTTCCGCGTGCACCGCCACGACGGCCATCGCGGCACGTTCGTCAGCGAGGCGCTGCTCGGCCGGGCGACGGACGTCACCTTCTTCCAGCTCAGCCGTCGGCGGAGCGGCGAGCTTTTCACCGGCGTCGTGGCGATTTCGGTCCTCCCCGAGTATTTCGCGGACTTCTACGGTCGCATCGCCGGCAGCGCGCATTTCACCGCGACGCTGCTGCGCGAGGACGGATCGGTACTGGCACGCCATCCCAAGCCGTCCTTGCGCCTGCACGAGGTCGCGCCCGCCCAGGATTTCGCGCGCCAGGTCCGCCTGGCGCCGGTCGGGGGAACCTATCGCGGCGCGTCGAGCTTCGACGGCATCGATCGGATCATGGCCTACCGGCGGTTGCCCGATCATCCGATCTACGTCTCGAGCGCCCTCGCCGTCTCCGCCATCCACGCGCGCTGGCTCGGCGAGATCGGCCAGTTCCTGCTCTACAGTCTGCCGGCCACGCTGGCGCTCTTCGTCATGACCCTGTTCGCCCTGCGGCTCGCCCGGCGGGAGAACGACTCCCTGCTCGCGGCGGAGGCGGCGAGCCGCGCCAAGACGGAGTTCCTGGGCGTGATGAGCCATGAGATCCGCACGCCGATGAACGCCATCCTCGGCATGAACCGCCTGATCAACATGGCGCCGACCCTACCGCCGGAGCTGCGGAGCTACTCGGCGGCCATCCGCGGCGCCGGCGAGAATCTGCTCAACCTCCTGAACGACATGCTCGACGTGGCGAAGATCGAGGCCGGGCGGCTGCGGCTCGAGAGCATCGACTTCGACGTCGCGGCGCTGATCGAGGACGGCGCGTCGCTGCACCGCCCGATCGCCATGGCAAAGGGGCTCGCGTTCGAGGTGGCGTCGCCGCCGCCCGTCACACCGCGCCTGCGCGGCGACCCGCTGCGCGTGCAGCAGATCCTGAGCAACCTGCTGAGCAACGCCGTCAAGTTCACCGCTTCGGGGAAGGTTTCGGTCGCGGCCCATGTCCGCGGTGCCGGCGCCGGCGATCCGCCGGGGCACCCGGCGGAGCTGGTGATCGAGGTGCGCGATACCGGCATGGGCATCGCACGCCACCGCGTTGCCGGGCTGTTCGAACCCTTCACCCAGGTCGACAGCTCGACCACGCGGGAGTTCGGCGGGACGGGCCTCGGCCTGTCGATCTGCCGCAAGCTGGCGCGGATGATGGGAGGCGAGATCGACGTCGAGAGCGAGGAGGGCCGCGGCAGCCTCTTCCGGGTGCGCCTGGCGCTGGCGGTCGGCGCGGCCGCACAGCCGCCCGCGCCGCGCGCGAGCCGCCGACCCGTGCCCGCCGCGCGCTCCGTCCTCGTCGCCGAGGACTCCCCGTTCAACCAGGAGCTCATGCTGGCGGCGCTGGCCACGGCCGGGCATCGCGCGACCATCGCCGCCGACGGCGCCGCGGCGGTGCATGCGGCCATGTCGGGCGGCTACGACCTCATCCTGATGGACGTCTGGATGCCCGGTACCAACGGCGTCGAGGCGACGCGGATGATCCGCCTCGCCCAGGGGCCCGTCGCAACCGTCCCGATCATCGGGCTGACGGCCGACGCGACCCCCGCCCAGCATCAGGAGTGCCTCGCCGCCGGCATGGACCGGGTGGTCCTGAAGCCCGTCG
>JADZBA010000565.1 GCA_020852355.1 Alphaproteobacteria bacterium | reverse complement strand
GGGCGCCCAGCGGCTCGTCCATCAGCACGAGATCGGGATCGAACACCAGGGCCCGGGCGAGCGCCACGCGCTGCTGCTGCCCGCCCGACAGCTCGCCGGGGCGCCGCCGGCCGAAGCCGCCCAGGCGTACGAGATCGAGCACACGGTCGACCTTGGCGCGCGCGTCCTCGCGCCCGACGCCGCGCACCGAGAGCGGGAAGGCGATGTTCTCCGCCACGGTCATGTGGGGAAAGAGCGCGTAGTTCTGGAACACCACGCCGATATTGCGGCGATGGGGCGGGACCCGCCGGACCGACCGGCCGGCCACCAGGATGTCGCCCTCCGTCGGCGCCTCGAAGCCGGCCAGCATCATCAGCGACGTCGTCTTGCCCGACCCCGAGGGCCCCAGGAACGTGACGAACTCGCCCTTGGCGATGCCGAGGTCGAGGTCGGCCACCGCCAGCCCCTCGCCGTCATAGGATTTCGACACGCCCACGAAGGCGACGAACGCCTCCGCGACGCTCGCGGTCGGGCCGGCATCGGCGCGGTTGGTCGCGGTCGCCATCACCCCGTACTACAGCACGAACCGTGCCGCCGCGGTCAACGGGACCTCGTACCGGTGCCGGCGGATCGCGATGCAATGCCGGATGGGGCGGCGTCGGTGCCTCCGTCGGCTGCGCCGCTGCACACCACTGCCCCGGCACGCGTTCGCGCCGAACCCGCGCGGCGCCGGGTACCTGAAAGCCGAGGCCGCGAAGGTGAGCGTATCGTCCGGCGTCCGGTCGCCGGCCATGCCGTCGGCGGCGTCACCGGCGCGTAGGGCAGCGGGCCGGTCATCGCGCGGGCGTCACGTCGCGCCCGTCACCATGACCTCGACCAGGACGCCCGGCCCGAGGTCCGCGACGCCGATTCCCGCCCGCGCCGGCAGATGCGCGGCGCTCAGCCATTCCTTCCATACCTTGTTCAGTGCCGGCTTCTGGGCGACGTCGGTGATGTAGAGCGTGGCCGAGAGGATGTCCGCGATCGCGTCGCGCACGGTGCGCGGGCCGACGAAGGGCAGCATGATGTAGCCGCCTTCGCCGACGCCGGCGCGGCAGAGCGCGAGGCCGATGTCGGCGTGGACGGGCTCCAGGCCCCACTCGGCGGCGCGGTCGTACCAGCCGAGCACGCCGACCGACGCGTTGATCGCGAAGCGCTGCGTCGCCCGCCAGGCGGTCGCCATGTCGCCGGTCAGCAGGCCGCTCAACGCGGTGACCGGCTCGTTCACCAGGTTCGACGCGACGTTGCCGAGGTCGGCCCGCGGTGCGGCCGCCTCACCCTGCCGGCCCTCCGGCGCCGGCGACGGGAGGCCGAGCCGGCGGGCGGCGGCGTCGAGCGCCCAATAGGCGCCGGTGTTGAAGCGGAAGATGAGACGGCTGTACCTGTCGAGCAGGGTTCCGTCGTAGTCCTGGGGCGGTCGTTGCGGCGCCGCCCCGGCGTCGGCGGCGGCCAGCGCCAGCGCCGCCGCCAGCGCGGCCCGCGGCAGGGCGCGCCTCACTTGTATTCGATGATCAGCAGCTTGTTGGGGTCGACCTCGTCCACGGGGACGATCCGCCACTGATAGTCCGACAGGACCTCGATCGGCGTCGGGTCGGCCGACGGCGCCGCGATCCTGGTAGCCCAGAACATGTCGCGATAGAGCTCGTAGGAATAGTCCCAACCCGCGTTGAACGCGAACTCGAACCCCAGACCCGCGACGAAGGCCAGGACGATCGGAGAGGTAAGACCCATGTGAACCTCCGGCTGCGGCTCAGAACGCCTCGACCGTAGCCCCATCGCCGCTCGCGGCGGCGAGCCGGCGCAGCGCCTCCTCACCGTAGAGCGAGAACAGCACGGGCGTGGTCAGCATGTCGAGCAGGGTGGAGCTGACGAGGCCGCCGAAGATGGCGACGGCCACGGTGTGCAGGATCTCGGTGCCGGGGCGGCCCGACACGAACAGCAACGGCACCAAGGCGAGGCCGGCCGAAAGCGCGGTCATCAGGACCGGTGCCAAGCGCTCCTCGCAGCCGCGCATGACGAGCTGCCGACCGAAGCGCTCGCCCTCGAAGAGGTGGAGATTGATGAAGTGGCTGATCTTGAGGACGCCGTTGCGCGCGCTCACGCCGACCACGGTGATGAAGCCGATCATGCTGGCGAGGCTCAGATCCTCGCCCCACACGAAGAGCGCGACGACGCTCCCGACCAGGGCCAGAGGAATGTTGCCCATGACGATGAGAGCGAGCCGCGTCGAGCGGTAGCGTTCGTACAGCACGAGGAAGATCAGGGCTACCGCCACCGCCGCCAGCCCGCCGATCCACAGCTCCGCCTGCTCCGCCTGGTCGACGGTCCCCTCCAACACGGCGCCGTAGCCGCGCGGCATCGGCGTGGCCGCCATGATGGCGCGCAGTCGTCCGACCACGACGGCGGTGTCGGCGTCGCCGATGTCGGCGGTCACGGCGATGCGCCGCCGCGCGTGCTCGCGGCTGATCCGGTTCGGCCCCTCGGTCTCCTCGACGCTGGCGATCGACGACAGGGCGACCCGACCCGACGGCGTCTCGACCCGCAGCCCCGCGAGGCTCTGCGCCGTGCGGTCGGCGTCGGCGAGGCGGACGACGACGTCGTAGCGCCGCCCCTGGTCGATGATCTGCGAGACGACGCGGCCGTTGGACAGGCTCTCCAGGGCCTGCGTCACCGCGGCCGGCGTCACCCCGAACAGCTTGGCGCGCTCGTAGTCGATCCGGATGCGGATCTGCGGCACCTGGTGCAGCGGCTCGACCAGCAGATTGACGAGGCCGGGAACGGCTGCGAAGCGCGACTTCAGGGTCTGTGCCAGGGAGCGCAGCGTCTCCAGCTCGTCGCCGAAGATCTTCACCACCAGCGCGCCCCGCACGCCCGTCGCCGCCACCTCCATGCGCGACGTCAGGAACTGGGAGACCGTCAGCTCTACCGGCAGGACGGCGAGGCGGCGGCGGATGTCCGCGGTGACCTGCTCGCGGCCGCGCGGCGAGGGCCGCAGCAGGATCTGCAGCTCGCTGCTGTTGACCGGGTCGGCGTCCTCGTCGAACTCGTTGCGCCCGGTCCGGCGGGCGACGGACGCGACTTCGGGCACCGTCAGCAGGAGCTGCTCGGCGATCAGCCCGACGCGGTTCGACTCGGCCAGCGAGATGCCCGGCCGGCTCAGGATCTGGACATAGAGCGAGCCCTCGTTGAAGGGCGGTAGGAAGCTGCGCGGCAGCGCGAATATCGAGGCGAGCGCGATCAGCACCGCGCCGGCGACGATGGCGACGAGGCCGCGGGGGTGGTCGAGCGACCAGGCGAGCGCCGCGCGGTTGAGCCGCTTCAGCCGGTCGATCAGGTAGCCGGTCCCGTAGCGTCGCCCGCCGACCCGCGGCAGCAGAATGCTGGCCAGCGCCGGCGTGACCGTGATCGCGGTCACCAGGCTGGCCAGGATCGAGACGATATAGGCGACGCCCAGCGGCTGGAAGAGACGCCCCTGCTCGCCGGGCAAGAAGAACAGCGGCAGCAGCACCAGCAGCACGATCACCGTGGCATAGAGCACGCCCGATCGCACCTCGCGCGAGGCGTCGCTGATGACCCGGAAGACCGATTGCGGCCGCGGCGAGCAGCCGTTCGCGACAAGGCGGCGCAGCATGTTCTCGACGTTGACCACCGCATCGTCGACGAGCTGGCCGATGCCGATCGCGATGCCGCCGAGCGTCATGGTGTTGATCGTCAGGCCGGCCAGATGGAACACGAGGATGGTCACGAGCAGCGAGATCGGGATGGCGCTCAGCGAGATCAGCGTCGCGGGGACGTTCATCATGAAGGCGATCAGGACGATGGCGACGATGATGATGGCGTCGCGCAGGATGCTCTCGACATTGCCGACCGAATCCCGCACCAGGGTCGCCTGGCTGTAGGGTATCTGGTCGACCTCGACGTCGGCCGGGATCAGCGGGCGGAGCTGGCGCAGCCCCTCCTCCACCCCCGCCGCGACGCGTACGGTGTTCGCCCCGGGCTGCTTCAGTACGGACAGCAGCACGGCCGGCCTGCCGTTGTAGCTGCCGTCGCCGCGCTTGACCCGCGGCGTCAGCGACACGCCGCCGACCTGGTCGAGCACGACCGGCTGGTCGTTGCGGAAGGCGACGACGATGTTGCGCAGGTCGTCGAGACGGCTGGTCCGCCCGACATTGCGGATGATGAACTCCTGCGTGCTGATGTCGGCGAATCCGCCGCTGGTGTTGGCGCCGAAGCTGTCGAGCGCGCTCGCGATCTGCTCGAGGGTGATGTCGAGCGTGCGCATGGCGCTGGTATTCGGCGTGAAGCGATACTGCCGGACGTCGCCACCGACGACATAGATCTGGCTGACGCCCGGGACCCCCAGCAGCAGCGGGCGGATGGTCCAGTCGGTGACGTCCCGCAGCGCCATCGGCGACGTCGCGCGGGCGGTCACCGCGATCTCCATGATGAGGCCGGTCGCCGACGACGGGGGCGCCAGCATCGGGACGACGCCGCGCGGGAGCTGGCTCGTCACCAGCGACAGGCGCTCGGCGACGAGCTGCCGGTTGCGGAAGACGTCGGTGCCCCAGTCGAACTCCACATGGATGACGGAGAAGCCGGGGCTCGATCCGCTGCGCACGCGGCTCACCCCCTGCATGCCGTTGAGCACCATCTCAATCGGATAGGTGACGAGCTGCTCCACCTCCTCGGGGGCGAAGCCGCCGGCTTCGGTCACGATCGTCACCAATGGCGGATGCAGGTCGGGCAGCAGGTCGATCGGCATGGAAGTGGCCACCAGCACGCCGTAGATGGCGAGCGCCGCCGTGGCCACGAGGACGAACAGGCGACGGCGCAGGCTGAAGTCGACGAGGGCGACGAACATGCTGCCTCAGCGCGCCCCGCGGCACCGCCGCGAGACCGCGACCATGGCCATGGCCCGGGACCCAGAGGGAAACCATTGCCCGGAAGCCGCGCTGCCCGACGGCCCCTGCACGGTTCGATTCCCGACGCGCCGCTTGCGACGATGGCAACTCATCCGAGCCTGCGGAACGAACGGAAGGCGACGATACCGCCGGCTGTCAGGCCCACCAGCAGGATCGCGACGGTCGCCGTAACGACGCGGTAGCCGCCCGCCTCCGCCGATTCCACGGCCGCGCTCGACCAGCCGGCGGGCATGGTCAGGCTCATCTCGACCAGACCGCGGGCAAGGCCGGATGCCACGGAAAGGGCGATGTGGTTAGGGCCCGCCTTCAGGGGCGCCCCTTCCGCGACGTACACCCCGCGTGCGCGCTCCGCAAATGCGAGGGCGCGGTCGCCGATCTTCGCCGAGACGGTGGCGCCGACCACCGGCCCGTTGTCGGCCAGCCGGTCGACATAGGCGATCAGCCGGCCGCGTGCGGACACCAGCACGATGCCGGCCTCGCCGAGGTCGGCATAGCTGCGCGGCGAAGCACCGGGGACGGCCGCCACCGGCGGTCCCGCGCCCCCATCCAGCAGCCGCTCCGACGCGATCGCCGCCGCGCCGGCGAGGATGGCGAGCGCCAGCAGGATCGGCCGGCTCCAGCGGGGAGGGCCGAAGCCCCGGGCGGCCAAGGGCTCCATCCCTACTTGAGCTGGATCAGCAGGCGCGCGCCGCGGGTCACGACCTGGCTCCCGGGATCGACGCCGGCGACGACGAGGATGCGCTCGCCGTCCATCGGCTCGGTGCGGACGGGACGCGCGGCGAAGGTCTCCGGCCCGGTGCGCTCCCAGACCTCGTCGACGCCACTGGCGCCATTGACGACGCTGTCGCGCGGCAGGACGACGCCGCGGCGCGACGTCTGGGTCGACTCGACGATCACCGAGACCGGTCGCCCGACGCGCAGCCCGGCGATCGGCTGCTCGATGCGGAACAGCAGCGGCACCGCCTGCTGCTGCAGCGACAGGCCGCTGCCGATGTAGCCGAGCGGCAGCGCCTGGCCCTCGGGCGTCACCGCGTAGGCGCGGGCGACGCGGGCCGCCGATTCGGCGACCTCGATGCCGGGCGCGATGGCCTGCACCCAGAGATGCTCGGGATCGACGATCTCGAAGACGGTGTCGCCGGGCTTGACGATCCGGCCGGTCGTCGCGGTCGAGGCCGAGATGACGCCCGACGTCGACGCCCGCAGGATCTCCTGGGCCGCCAGCATCGGCATCACCGCCGACCGCTCGCGGCGCAGCCCCTCGAGCGACATCTCCTCCTGAACGATGCGGCCCTCGCGGAAGGGCACGAAGTAGAACTGCCGCAGCCTGTCCAGGAGGGCCTGCCGCATCACGATCTCGCTGTTCAGCCGGGCGATCTCGCGGCGCGCCTGGCTGCGCTCGAGCACGCCGACCACCGGCACCACGTAGCCGAGCACCTGTCCCTTCGCCACGTGCTGGCCGACGAAGGGCAGACCCGATTCGGGCGGCTCGATCCGCCCGAGCACGCTCGGCTCGACGCTGCCATGGGTGTTGGGGTCGGGCACGATCTGCCCCGGCAGCGTCGCCGTCAGGGGGACGGTCTCCGGCTGCGCGACAACCGTGCGGATCCCGTAGAGCCGCTGCACCGGCTTCGGCACGAAATAGGAGCCGTCGTCGCGGCGGAACGGCTCGTCGAAGCCGAGCTCCCTGAGGATCGGGATCTCGCGCGCCAGCACCTCGATCGGATCGTCGTCCTCGGGGGCCGCCGCGCGGTCGCCCCTCGTCCCGCCGGGCCCGGCGGCGGTCGGTTCGCGGGCGGTGGCCGGACGAGCGGGCGGCTCGCGCACCGACGCCTCGCGGGGCGCGTCGCGCGGCAGCGGCGGCGGACCGGACCCGGCCGGCGGCACGGGCGGCATCGCCGGTGGCGGGCCCGCCGCGACGGCGGGCTCCGAACGCCCGGGAACCTGCAGCGGCGTCGCGTTGATGCCGAGGGCGTAGCTCGCCTCCCAGAGCCCCTCGGCCAGCCACCACCGCGAGGCCTCGACGCCCGCCGCCAAGCCGGCTGCCGTCTCGTCGGCGCCGCGCACGACGGCATCGAGGATCCACCGCAGCTTGCCGCCGCCGCTCGCCGCCGGCGCCGAGGCGGGAAGCGGCGGAGCGGTGCGCGCCGGGCCGGGCGGGCGCGTCCATGCCCGCACCTCCACAGGGAACAGCTCGAGGCGGGCGCCGCCCGGGCGGATGGCCGCCACGCGCCGCACCAGCTCGGGATCGCTGAGATCGGCATTGAGGGCGAGGCCGGCGGTGACGCACACCGTCTCGTAGCCGTCCGGCCCGAGCACGTCCCCCGTTGATCGCCGGCCGAGCCGTGCGGGAAAGAAGGGCAGGTCGGCCTCGCGGGCGGCGGACGGCGGGATGATGGGCCGGATCGGCGTCAGCGACAGGGCCGCGTCGGCGAGCAGCGCCGCCAGCAGCGGATCCTGCGGACCGGGCAGCGCCATGACGATGGCGACGTCGGTCTCCTGGCGAACCAGGCGACGCGCGCGCTCCGCGTCGTCGCTGCGCTCGATGCGGATGTGGCCGAACGTGACGTCCACCTGCTGCAGGAAACCCAGCACCCGATCGGCGCGCCCGCCGCTGGCGCCGGGATCGACCTTCGCGAGGTTGAGCCAGCGGTCGCCGATCGCCTCCCGGAAGTCGCCATAGCGGCGGTCGCGCCGGGCGAACGCGAAGGCGCAGACCGGCTCCAGTGGCACGAAGCGCAGTTCCGCCGCCGCTGCCGGCCGCCGTGCCCGGAATGCCGAAATCACGTCGAGCTCGGTCAGCACGATGGCGTTGGCCGCCGCGGTCGCGATGCCGATTCGGGTCGCCGCGGCGCTGTCGTCGTGATCGGCGCGCGGCTCGACGCCGATCTGGAAGCGGGCGCCGGCCGCCGCGGCGACGCGGTCCTCGGCGGCGATCTGCCGGATCAGGGGATCGGGGCCGATCAGACGGATCTGGACGCGCGGCTCGGCGGCGAGGACGCCGACCGCGGCCAACAGCGCCGGGACGAGGACAGCCAGCCGGCGGGCCGGCCGCGCGCGCCCTCCATCGGACCTGCGCCGACGATCGCCCCCACCGTCGCTGCGCGCGCCCTTCGACCGCCGGAACGGGATCACGATGATCGCATCTCTTCGGATGGGACCGGCCCGGCCACAGTCGGGAACCGACGGAGTGCCTCGCAGGTCCTGCAAAACTCTAGCCCTCGCCCATGGCCCGATCAATGCCCGACCCGATCCCCGCCATGAATGTCGAGACGAGCACGTTCTCGCGATCGTCTCGACATGCTGCGAGCGCGAGAACGTGCTAGTCTGCCGTGGGGCCGGTCGGTGTGTCGGAGGCGTTGATGCTTGGGGGGCCAGAGGGAGTCGGCTCGGTTGCGATGGCGCGTGGGCCGCGCTTCGCGTGGCGCGGAATTCCGTGCCGGCTGGCAGCGGTGACGCTGGCGGCGACGCTGGCGGCGGGAAACGCCTCGTCGGCGGAGCTCATTCGTTCCGGCACCGACCCGTGGCGCTATCTCGCAGTGCACCAAGCGAGCTCCCCCGCCCATGCGGCACCGCTCGGCGCGACGTCGAAGACGGCGGCCGGCGAGAGCGCCGCCGCCTCCGGT
>JADZBA010000564.1 GCA_020852355.1 Alphaproteobacteria bacterium | reverse complement strand
GCGCCGTGCACCACGCCGACATGCATGCGGTTGATCGAGCGGTGCTCGTCGCTGCGCGCGCCCGAGAAGGTCATGGCGTTGAGCCGCGGGATGAGGTCGCAGGCCGCCATGATCGCGTCGACCGCCTCCTCGCGCTTGGAGAGGTGCCGGGTGACGCCGGTCAGCTCGATCGAGAAGGCGGCGCTGCCGGCGTGCATGGTGATGGCCTGCAGGTCGCTCGGCTCGCTGTTGATGAAGTAGTCGGCGCGGATCCCCGCCTCGATGGCGGCGACGGTGCCGACGCCGCCCTGCAGCTCGCCGATGACGTAGGTCAGGATCACGTCGCCCTTCAGCCGGACGCCGGCCTCGATCAGCGTGCGCACCGCGCAGAAATAGGCGGCGTCGCCCGCCTTCATGTTGGATACGCCGATGCCGTAGATGAACCTGTCGTCGACCAGCCCGCCCCACGGGTCGACGGTCCAGCCCTCGGTCACCGGGTTGGTGTCGATGTGGCCGTTGAACAGCAGGCTCTTGCCGCCGCCCGCACCGCGCCAGCGGCCGATCGCCTCGACGCGCTCGCCCTCGACCGGCAGGAGCTGCGACTCCAGGCCGATGGCGCGCATCTCGGCGTCCATGAACCGGGCCAGCTGCCGCTCGCCCGCGGTCTCGGTGTAGCTGTTGTGGCGCACCATCTGCGACAGGAAGTCCAGGCAGCGGCGCTCGTCGATCCGCGCCAGAAGCTCGCGGCGATCCATCGTCGGTATCCTTTCCGCTTCGCGCCGGCCCGAACGGGCCGCCTCGCGCTCGCCGAAACGGCGGCGAGCGACTATACATCAGCCTCGCTGCCATGAACCCGCTTCCCGGGACCGACCTCGTGCCCCTCGCCATCGCCGACATCCGCGCCGCCCGGGAACGCATCGCGGGCCGGGTCCGCCTCACGCCCGTGGTCGAGGCGGCACCGGCCAAGGCCGCCCTGCCCGGCCGCGTCGCCCTCAAGCTCGAATGCCTGCAGGTCACCGGCTCGTTCAAGCCGCGCGGGGCGATCAACGCCCTGCGCTCGCTGCCGGCGGCGGCGGCCGCGCGCGGGCTGGTGACGGCGTCGGGCGGCAACCACGGCCTGGCCGTCGCCTATGCCGGCTACGTCGCCCGGGTGCCCGCCACGATCTTCCTGCCGCGCACGGTGCCTGCCGCCAAGGTCGAGAAGCTGCGTGCCTGGGGCGCCGAGCCGGTCCTGGTCGGCGACGTCTGGGACGAGAGCAACGCCGCAGCACTGGCCCATCTCGCGGCGCGCGGCGGCACCTACATTCATCCCTTCGCCGACCACGCGGTGATGGCCGGCCAGGGCACGCTCGGCCTGGAGACGCTGGAGCAGGTGCCCGACGCGGCGACGCTGCTGGTCGCCATCGGCGGCGGCGGCCTGATCGCCGGCGTCGCCACCGCCGTCAAGGCGCTGCGCCCCGACATCCGCGTCATCGGCGTCGAGCCGGTGGGTGCCGCGACGCTGCACGACAGCCGGCGCGCCGGCGGGATCATCACCCTGGCGCGCATCGACACCGCCGCCGTCACGCTGGCGCCGCGCGCCACGCACCCCGACACCTTCGCCATCGTCGACCGCCTCGTCGACGACATCGTCCTGGTCGACGACCCGGCGATGCGCGCCGCGGCGGAGTGGCTGTGGTTCGAGCATAGCGTCGCCGCCGAGCTGTCGGGGGCCGCGTCGGTCGCCGCCCTGCAGACCGGCGCCTACCGGCCGGCCGCCGACGAGCGCGTCGTCGCCGTGGTCTGCGGCGCCGGAACCGACGGCATCGGCTGAGCGCGACGGTCGCGAGCGCGGGATCGCCGATGCGCCGGCTGGCGATCCTCGAGCCGGGGCTGGACCAGCGGTCGGGCCATCCGCACGCCTTCGTCGGCGCGCTGCACGAGGCCGCCCGCGCGCGGGGCATCGACTATCGCGTCTATGGCGGCCTGTCGCTCCCGGCGGAGTTCGCCGACCGCCACGGCGTCGTCCGCCTGTTCCGCAACCCGGCCGTCCCCAGGCCGCACATGGACCTGACCGGCGGGCCGCTCTACCGGCTGATGGTCGCGCGCCGGCAGCTGGCGGAGGATCTCTGCGGCCGCGACGGACCGACGGTCGGCCCGGACGACATGGTCCTGCTGCCGACCGCCTATCCCTGGCTGCTGCTGGCGGCGGCCGACTGGCTGGCGACGATCCCGGCGGCACGCCGCCCGAGCCTCGTCGCCACCTTCCACGAGGCGAACGGCCTCTTCATCGCCACGCCCCGGCTCTCCTACGAGGCGGCCGCGATCCGCGTCTGCGCGGTGTCGCTGCTCGAGGTCCTGACCCCGCCGCAGCTGCTGTTCACCGCCACCACCGCGGCGCTCGCCAGGCGGATAGCGAGCCTGGTCGGCCGGCCGCTCGGGCTGACCCCGGTCGCCAATCCCGTCCACCGCTATGCGACCGATGTCCCCGCCGCGGCGCGCCGGAACGCCGAGGGCCGGCCGGTCGTGGCCCTGCTCGGCGTGCCGCGATCGGACAAGGCGCCGCGCCAGTCGGTCCTGCCGCTCGCCGCCGCCATCGCCGAGGCGGCGCCGCAGGCCGCCCTCGTCGTCCAGGCGCCGACCTCCTTCGACGCCGCGCGCGACCTGCCGCCCGACGGGCCGCTGGGCACCGCGCGCATCCATGCCGGTGCGCTGTCGGACGAGGCCTACCGCGACGCCGTGCGCGGCGCCGCGGTGGTCGTGGTGCCCTACGAGCGCACCAACTACCGCGAGCGCGTCTCGGGCGTCTTCGTCGACGCGGTGGCGGCCGGCTGCGTCGCCGTCGTGCCGGCCGGCACCTGGATGGCGGAGACGATCGCAGGCGGCCGCGCCGCCGGCGTGACCTTCGAGACGCTGGACCGCGCCGCCGTCGCCCAGGCGGTGCACGCGGCGCTGGCCGACCTGCCGGCGCTCTCCGCCGTCGCGGCGCGCCTCGCCGGGCGCTGGCAGCAGTCGGTCGGACCCGGGCCGTACCTCGATGCGGTCGCGCGCGCCTTCGGCAGGATCGCCGCCCCGGCGGCCGATGCGCCGCCGGACCGCCAACGCCCGGCGGCACGGCCGGGCGCCGGGCGCTGGCTCCTCCTCGATCCGAAGCTCGACCCGCGCAGCGACGAGCGGCTCGACGTCGTCGCGATCCTCGACGAGGTCGCCGACGAGCGCGGCGCACGCCTCGTCGTCTACGGGCGCGAGAGCATGGGAACCGCGCCGTCCCACGGGGTGGTCGGCCTGTTCCGTCCGGAATCGCTGCCCGCCTGGGCCACCCATCGGACGGCGGCCCTGCTCGCGCGCTTCATGCTGGGGGCGCGGGAGACGGCCGAGAGCCTGTGCGGCCCCGCCGGGCCGACGGCGACCGAGGCCGACCTCGTCCTCGTGCCCGAGGCGGACCCGTGGCTGGCGTTCGCCGTCGCGCAATGGCTCCGCGGAATGCCGCAGCAGGCACGGCCGATGGTCGCCATGACCTTCCGGGAGGGACCGACCGCGGCGGCCGGCCGCGGCACGACCGTCAGCCAGGCGATGGCGTCGCTCGGCATCCGGGCCCTGGCGGACGTCGTGCCGGAGGACCGGCTGATGCTCGCCGCGACCGGGGCGGCGCTGGCGGCGGTCCTGGCCGCCGTGACAGATCGGCGGTTCCATGCCGTCCCGATCCCCCATGCGATCGACGGCCTGAAGCCCGTTCCCGGCGCCGAGCGGCGCCTGGCGTCGTCCGGCGCGCCGCGGATCGCGGTGATCGGCACCGGTCCCCGCAGGATCGACGAGGCGGTGCCGGCATCGCTGCTCGCGGCCTTGCGCCTGCGGCTGCCCGCAGCGTCGATCATCGCCCGTGCCGGCAAGCCGGCGCGGCCCGACCCGTTGCTGCGGACCCTGCCCGGCCCGCTCGCGCCGCGGGAGCGTCGCCGGATCGTCGGCACGGCGGCGATCGCCGTGAGCGCCGCCCCGGCCCGCGGCGACGCCGGCCCGCGCGCGCCGGCGTTCGTCGAGGCCGCGGCGGCGGGTTGCGTCCTCGTGGTGCCGCCGGCAACGGCGATGGCGACGGAGATCGCGGCGGGGCGGGCGGCGGGCTGCGTCGCGGCGGCCGCGGACGAGGCGGCCCTGGCCGACGCCGCCGACCGGGCCGCCGCGAGCCTGGCCGATCTCGGCCCCCGCGCGGCGACCCTCGCCGCGGGCTGGCACGCGCGGTTCGGCGTGCGGGCGTGGATCGCGGCGATCGAGAGCCGGTCCGGCGGCAGACCGCCGCGATGACGACCGGCACGCCCGCATTGCGCGCTGGGTGGTGCTGGAGCCGACGCTCGGGCCGTGGATCGGCCACCAACGCGCCCTGTTCGAGGCAATGCCCGCGCTGGCGCGCGAGCGCGCGGCGGAGGTCGCCCTCTATGCGGGTG
>JADZBA010000563.1 GCA_020852355.1 Alphaproteobacteria bacterium | reverse complement strand
GAGGCCCCGGCTCGGCGGCCGGCCGGTCCGCGCTCAGTCCCGCAGCACCAGGCAGTGCTCGGGATCGACCTGCCAGCGCACGGCGCGCCCCTCGGCCAGCGCCGGGTCGGGCAGGCCGTAGGCGCAGATCTCGACCGCGCCGCTGCGCACGAAGTAGTGCACCAGGTCGCCGATGAAGATGTAGCGGCTGACGACACCGGCGATGCCGGGCTGGTCGCCGCCGCGGTCGGGTGCCAGCCGCACGTTGATCGGCCGGAAGCACACGGCCGACGGCGCGCGCCCCTCGCCCCGGCGCGGGTCGCGTGCCGGCAGCACGACATCGGGTGCGACCCGCGCCTCGGCCATGCCGGCGGCATCGCGCAGCGGCGCCACCTCGGCGTCGAGGATGTTCTTGACGCCGAGGAAGTTCGCGACGAAGCGCGTGCGCGGCGCGGCGTGGATCTCCTCGGGCGTGCCCTGCTGCTCGATGATCCCGGCGCGCATGACGATGATCCGGTCGGAGAGTGCGAACGCCTCCTCCTGGTCGTGCGTCACGTAGATCGAGGTGAAGCCGAGGCGCTTCTGCAGGTCCTTGAGCTCGGTGCGCATCGAGATGCGGAGCTGGGCGTCGAGGTTGGAGAGCGGCTCGTCGAGCAGGATCACCTTTGGGTCGAAGGCGATGGCGCGCGCCAGCGCGACGCGCTGCTGCTGCCCGCCCGACAGCCGGGTCGCCGGCCGCTCGGCGTAGGCGGCAAGGTCGACCATGGCGAGCGCCCGCTCGACCGGCGCGCGCGACGCGGCGCGCGCGACGCCGCGGGCCCTGAAGCCGAAGGCGACGTTGTCGAACACCGTCATGTGCGGCCAGATGGCGTAGGACTGGAACACCATCGACAGCCCGCGCCGCTCGGGCGGCAGATTGCGGCCGGCAGCCCCGTCGAACACGGCGGTGCCGTCGATGGCGATGCGTCCGCTGCGCGGCGTCTCCAGGCCGGCGACGGCGCGCAGGGTCGTCGTCTTGCCGCAGCCCGAGGGGCCGAGCAGCGTCACGTGCTCGCCGCGCCGCACGGCGAAGCTGACGCGGTCGACCGCGGTCACCGGCCCGTAGGCGATGACCAGGTCGTCGACGGCGAGGAAGCGGTCGTCGCCGCCCGCGTTTGCGGTCATGACAGTACCTCGCGGTGGCGCGCCCGGATCACGACCGCGACGACGATGAAGGTGAGGGCGAGCTGGATCACGGCGAGCGCGGCCAGCGCGTTGGGGTTGCCGGTCTCCCACAGGTCGAAGACGGTGACCGACAGTACGACGGTGCGGCTGGTGTAGAGCAGGATCGACGAGCTCACCTCCTGCATCGACATGATGAAGAGCAGCGTCCAGGCGGCCGCCAGCGTCGGCCGCGTCAGCGGGAAGGTCACCCAGCGCATCGTCTTCGACCAGCTCGCCCCGGTGACGCGCGCGGCGTCCTCCAGCTCGGGATGGAGCTGGCGGAGCGCGCCGCTCGCCGAGCGCACGCCGAACGGCAGGTAGTGGGTGACGTAGGAGAGCAGCAAAATCCAGATCGTGCCGTAGATCGGCAGGAACTTGATGCCGACATAGACCCACAGCAGGCCGAGCGCGAACACCATCGCCGGCGTGCTGAGCGGGAACATGCTGACCTGATCCAGATAGTGCCGCGCCGGCCGCTTGGTGCGCACAACGACCCAGGACACGACGAGCCCGAGCGCCACCACCAGCGTCGCCGTGCCGAAACCGAGCAGCGTGCTGTTCTGCAGCGCCAGATAGGTCTTGGGATACTGGAAGAGGATGTAGCGGAAGTGCTTGAGGCTCCACTCCATCATGTGGACGTCGATCGTCAGGAAGCTGATCGACGCCGCCCACACCAGGACGAGCACGGGCAGCACGATCGCCAGCGCGACGTAGAGCCAGACCAGGGCCGCGAGCAGGTAGCGCACGCCGCCGAGCTCGATGGTCCGCGGGCGGAAGGCCTTGCCGGTGATGGTGACGAAGCTGCGCCGGCCGAGGATGCGGGCCTGCAGCGCGATCAGCGACGCGGTCAGCACCAGCAGCACCAGTCCCCAGGCGGCGGCCTGGCCGACGCGCGGAGGATAGTTGTCGAGGAGACGATAGATCTCCGTAGTGGCGACGAAGAAGTCGCTCGGCATGCCGAGCACCGCCGGAACGCTGAAGAGGCCGATCGCCTGCACGAAGACCAGCAGCGCGCTGCCGAGCGACGCCGGCAGGATCAGCGGCAGCGTGACCACGCGCAGCGTCCGCGCCGCCGACGCGCCGTGGACCCGGGCGCTCTCCTCCAGCGACGGGTCCATGCCGCGCAGCGCGCCGCCGATCAGCAGGAACGGCAGCGGCACGTAGGAGAGCGCGGTCACCAGCACGACCCCGGTCGGGGACTGCAGGTTGATGAGCTGGTCGATGCCGAAGGCGTTCTTCGCCGCCATGTTGACCAGCCCGCCCCTGGGCGAGCCGAGCCAGGACCAGGCGATCGCGGTGAGCAGCGGCGTGATGTAGAGCGGGATGATCACCAGCCGCTCCAGCAGGCGGCGGCCCGGCGCGTTGGTGCGCGCCAGGATCAGCGCCAGGGCGCCGCCGATGGTGATCGCGATCGCCGTGGCGCCGACGCCGACGGCGAGCGTGTTGAGGATGGTGCGCGGGCGGGCGAAGACGTCGGCGAAGTGACGCAGCGTCAGCCCGTCCGCCTCGTTGAAGCCGGTCATGGCCACGGCGACCAGCGGCACGATCACCATCACCGTGAGCAGCGCCACCAGAACGGCGACCAGCAGCCGCTCCGCGGAGAGCGGTCCCACCCGCGCGGCGAGGCCGCGCGGTAGCATTCCCGCCGCGGCCCCCTGGGAGGCCGCGGTCATCGCGAGCCCGTCACTTGAACCAGGATTCGAACTTCTGCGGGAAGGCCGCGGCCGCCTTCTCGTAGTCCGCCAGGTCGGTCGGGATCAGCGGCTTGGTGTCGGCCAGCGCCTTCTGCCCCGGCGGTGCCTTGACGTCGGCCCGCATGGAATAGACGCCGTAGATCTCGGTGTTGAGCCTGGTCTGGCCTTCCTGCGACAGGACGTAGTCCATGAACAGCTTGGCGGCGTTCGGATTGGGCGCCCCCTTGAGGATGGCGACGGGGGCCACCGCGATGGGCATGCCCTCGGTCGGGTAGACGCCGACGATGCCCGCCTTAACGGCCGACTCCTCGAAGGCCCGCCAGTGGTCGACGGTGGCGCCGACCAGGACCTCGCCGCGGATCATCGCGTCGCTGACCTGGCCCGAGGTCGGCATGATCACCGGCTCCTGGGCGGCCAGCTTCTTGATGAAGTCGACCCCCAGCACCCTCTCCAGCATGTAGAACTGGTTGAAGGCGGTGCCGGCGGCGGCGTTCTGGATCGCGATCTTCTTGCCCTTGAACTCGGGCTTCAGCAGGTCGACCCACGCCTTCGGCGCCTGCTCGGCCGGCAGCTTGTTCTTGTTGTAGGCCATGATGACGCCGATGACGCGCGCCGAGCCCCAGTAGCCGTTGTCGTGGCTGCCGGCCTGGTGGGCCGCGTATTCCGGCGACATGTACTGCAGCAGCATCCCCTTGCGCGCCAGGTCGATGTAGGGCGCGGAGTTGGCGATGTGCATGACGTCGGAGTTGACGTTGCCCGACTGCAGCTCGGCCATGACGCGCGACAGCACGCGGCCGGTGGGCGCCGTGTAGAAGCCCGTCGTCACGTCGATGAACGGGTACTTGGCCTTGAAGCTCTCCAGGAACTTGGGGAAGCCGTCACCCGGCGCCGACGTGGCGACCGCGAGCTTGCCCTCCTTGCGCGCGCCCTCGATGAGCGCCGCGCGGTCCTGGCCGAAGGCCGGTGCGCCGATGGCGACGACGCCCGCCGCCATCGCGAGCCGGCCGAACCGACGCCGTGAGATCTGGTTCATGTCACCCCGTCTCCCTGTTGGAACATTGGAACGGCCCGTTGCCGTTCATCCTCGCACCGCGAGCACGTTGCCGTCCGGAATCTCGATCTTCAGCAGCGGCGCGTGCTGCTGCATGCCCAGCACGTCGGTGTCGTCGACGTCGCCCGAGGTCTGACCGTCGGGCCGGCGGATGTTGATCTTGATGCAGCGCGCCGCGTCGAAATGGATGATGCTCAGAACGTCGTCGAGCGCAATTCCGTAGAGGTCGGCGACATGCTCGCGGGTGATGACGCCGCTGTTCTTGACCCGCAGGTAAACCTCCTCGGAATCGAACAGGATGTCGCCGGTCACGATGTAGGGTCCCGCGTTCTTCGTGCGGATGACGTGGGCAAGCTGTCGGATGTTCATCCCGCGACCTCGAGCAGGCGGATCGGAAAGCAGGCGGGGTCCTCGATCGGCAGCAGGTGGTGGATGCGCAGCCGGTAGACGACGCCGAGATTGAGGATGGTCGGGCTGTAGGGATAGGCGAGGTTGCCGGCGGTGGTGACGCGGCCCTCGAAATTGCACCAGACCAGGAAGTTCTTGCCGTAGTAGCAGATGTCCTCCGCCAGCTCCTGGGTGGTCGCGACGATGTCCAGGATGACGCCGAGCTCGTGCGGCGGCGGCCCGGACGCCCGCTCGCGCGCGCCCATCACGCCGTTCTTGCCGTAGACGCGGAAGGTGACGTGGAAGTCCTTGCCCACGGCGAGGCCCCGGCGGCCCATCGCGGCGACGATGTCCTCGCGCGCGCGACCCAGGATCTCGTCGATGCGCTCGATGTAGACCGGGTCGCGGGCGCCGCCGATGAAGATCGAGCGGTAGCCGATCTGCTCCGAACCTTCGAGCTTCACCTTGTAGACATCGGCGTCGATCCAGCGGCTGCCGCGCACCCGCACGCCGCGCTCGCCCAGCGGCTCCAGCACGCTGTCGCGCATGTCGAGAAAGCCGCCCGGCTCGGCCTGGAACATCGGATCCGTGCGTTCGTAGACGGCGTGGGCGGCGACCGAGCGGACGGTGCAGCGCATCTCCGGATCGGCCGCCTCGACCGTGAAGCCGTCCTCGCACAGGGTGCCCAGCACCGACATGTGCCCGCGCTCGGGCTCCAGGCAGGCACCGCCGCATTCGAGGATCTTGCCGAGATGCAGCGCCAGGCCCTTGGGATAGCCCAGCATCACGGGAAGCGCCGCGAAGATGGCGTTGTCGCACGAGCGGCCGGCCAGGATGATGTCCGGCTTGTGCCGGCGCAGCGCCTCGATGTAGGGCTCGACGCCGATCTGGGCGACGACCTCGACGCAGGCGTCCACGTCCTCCGGCGTCAGCCGGCGGTCGTGCTGGCAGCCCTCGATGAGCTCCTTCTCGGCGCGCCGGCGCAGCCAGTCGGCGTCCAGCGTCGTGTCGATCACCGCGACGCGGAAGGTGTGTCCCAGCTCGGCCGCGACCTCGCGGATGATCGCGAGATTCCAGTCGATGTGCGGGCGGCCGCCGCTGCCGCCGGCGGTGCCGATCAGCAGCGGGATGCCGCGGTCGCGCACGGCGGCCATGAACATCCGCAGCTCCGCCTTGGCCTGGCTGCGCGCGACATGGGGCAAGCCGGCGCCGAGATAGTGCGGCCCCGGATCGAG
>JADZBA010000562.1 GCA_020852355.1 Alphaproteobacteria bacterium | reverse complement strand
TCGAGCGCGCTGGCGCCCGGCTCGTAGGCGAAGGAGACGCCGCGCAGCGCGATCTCGCCGCCGGCGACCGCCAGCGGCGCGGCGCCCGGCCGGTCGACGACCCGCGGCGCGCGGTCGAGCAGCGCATAGACGCGCTCCAGCGCCGCCATGCCTTCCTGCACGATGCTGTTCAGCGTGCCGACCGCGCGCACCGGCTGGGCCGCCATCAGCAGCGCCGTGACGAAACCGGTGAAGGTGCCGACGGTGCCTCCGCCCGTCACCATGCGCCAGCCGGCGAAGGCGATCACGCCGCCGACCGCCAGGCCGCCCAGCACCTCGAGGATCGGGTCGAGCCGGGCGCGGCTGCGCGTCGCCCGCATGGAGAGTTCGTACAGTCGCTCGAAGGCGCCGTCGGCTCGCGTGCGCTCGTAGGGCTCCAGCCCGTAGGTCTTGACCATGCGGACGCCGGCAAGGCTCTCGTTGAGCAGCGCGGTGGTTTCCCCCAGATGCTCCTGCGTCACCCGCGACACCCGGCGCAGGCGCTTGCCGATATTGACGATCGGCAGGGCGGCCAGCGGATAGACGACGAGGACGACGAGCGACAGGAGCCAGTCGAGATAGACCATGGCGCCGACCAGCGCGACGATGGTCAGCACGTCGCGCACCGAGTTGTTCACCCCGCGCTGCAGGGCCGAGCGCACCAGCGTCACGTCGTTGGTGAAGCGCGAGATGAGGGTGCCGGCAGGCACCGCGGTGACCTGCCCGTAGTCGGCCGCCAGCAGGTGACGGAACATGCGCTTCTGCAGCTCGGCCGCGGTGCGTTGCACCAGGCGTTCGGTCAGCACGTTCTGACCGTAGGTGGCCAGCGCCTTGGCGGACGTCACCAGCAGGGCCAGCAGCGGCACCAGCCAGATCACCCGCGCGTCACGGGCCGTGAACAGGTCGAACGTCCAGTCGATCACCAGCGGATAGAGGCCGGTGACCCCGGCGACCACGGCCATCAGGACCAGCACCAGCACGAGGTCGCGGCGCTGCACGGCCAGATGGTCCGCCCAGAAGCGGCGCAGCAGCGGCCAGTCGGCGGCGAGGCCGGCGCGCCCGTCGCGTGACGATCTGTCCATTCCGCGTGCCGTACCCTCCCTGGCCGAGCGTCCTGCCCGGAGCGGATAGCGCGAATGTGCGTCGGATGCCAAGCGAGGCGCACGCCAGCGAGGTGGCCGTTCACGCCCGAACGAGATTGGCCAGCACGATCTCGCGCCAGATGCGGGTCGGGGTGATCCAGCCGTCGGGCGAATTGTAGTTGCCCGAGAAGATGACGGCGGCGACCCCGGCATCGGGCAACAGCCAGAGGCGCTGGCCGCCGTTGCCGAAGCCGGCGATCCAGCGGCGGGCGCCCGCGAACGCCGGCACCGGCGCGTCGCCCAGGAACCACAGGCGGCCATAGTGCAGGCCGTCGCCGGTGGCGATCGCCGGCGCGAGCGCGGCGTCCAGCCAGGCGCGCGAGACGACGCGGCGACCTTCCCACGTCCCGCCTGCGAGGACGAGCGTCCCGATCCGAAGGAGATCGCGGGCGCGCAGGCGCAGGCCCCAGGCGGCCGAGGCGACGCCGTCCCGTCCGGCCGCCCACTCGAATTCGCCGATGCCGAGGGGCCCGAACAGCGCGTGCCGCGCGAAATCGGGCAGCGTGTCGCCGCAGCCCCGCGCGATCAGCGCGCCGACCAGCGCCACCGCGCCGCCCGAATAGATCCATCGCGTGCCGGCCTCCGCGACGATCGGACGGTCGAGGACGAAGCGGTTGCGGTCCGGCGCGTTCTCCATGGCGATCTCGCTGTTGGCGGGATCGGTGTAGGGGCGCTGCTCGTCCCACTGCGTGCCGAGCGTCATGGTGAGCGCGTGCCCGACCGTGAGACGCGCGCGCCGCGGATCGGCGGCGAGATCCGGATATTCCGGGAACTGCGCCAGCAGGGGCGCGTCGGGCGGCGGCACGAGGCCGCGGTCGAGCGCGATGCCGTAGAGCAGGCCGACCACGCTCTTGGTGACGGAGCGCAGGTCGTGCAGCGTGTCCGGGCCGCAGGCGATCGCGCCGAGCGGCCGCCCCCAGCTCTCGTCCGGGCCCTCGCAGTAGCGCTCGAGCACCAGGGCGCCGCCGCGGCTCACCAGGACGGCATGCAGGTGGCGCAGCAGGCCGGAGCGGATGCCGGCGTCGAGCCTGTCCGCCAGGTCGGCGGAGAAGCCGGCTGCCTCGGGGAGCACGGTGGGGATCGGCATGGCTGGCGCTCCGCGTGAATGGGGGAACCGTGACGCCCGGGCAGCGGGTCAGGCCGCGATGGGGACCCGGATCTCGACGGCGCCGCGCCTCGTATCGGGATCGAAGCCCGTGTCGAGCGCCGCGGCCAGGATGTCCGGCGCGCCCGGCCGCGGACGTAGCGCATCACCGACCGGCCGGTCGCCGCGCCGAAGGCGCGCGACAGGTGGTGGCGGCGGACGCCGCTGAAGGCGGCGACCTCCGTCAGCGAGACGTCGCTCGCGAGCCGGCTTTCGATGAACCAGAGGGCCTTCCCGACGGGATTCATGCGGCGTCCCATGCGGCTACGGGTGCAATGTGGCCGCGCCCTGCGTCCGGCGCTTGATCGGGATTGCCGTCGCGCGATGCAGGCGGGAAGGCGATGCCGAGGCCCGGCGCCGGCGGGATCGCGACGCTGCCGCCCATCGGCCGGCGCAGCGCTTCGGGCATGAGCTCGTGCAGATGGTCGTGGACCCGGTGAAGCTCGACCGGCCCCACGCCATCCAGCACCCCCAGATGGATGGACGCCGCCTGCAGCACGGCCGTCGCGTGGCACTGCGGGGACAGCGGGATGCCATGGTCGCGCGCCAGGGTGGCGAGGCGTTTCATCCCGGTGATGCCGCCGGCGAGGCCGGGGTTGGCCTGCAGCCATCCCGCGGCGCCCGCGGCGACGAGCCGCGCGAGACGGCCATGGTCCCATTCCCCCTCGCCGAGGACGAGCGGAATCGGCGAGCGCCGGGCCAGCGCCGCCAGGGCCTCGGGAGAGGCGTCCGCCAGCGGCGCCTGGAAGGCGACGACGCCGCGCTCGGCGAGCCGGCGGGCGAGGGCGGCCGCCGTCTCCGGGTCGTAGCTGCCGACCCCGTCGACGATGAGTCCGGCGTCGCCCATCGCGGCGCGGGCGGCGTCGACGCGCTCGAGATCGGCGGCGACCGCCAGCCCGCCGATCTTCATCTTGGCCATGGCGAACCCCCCGGCGACGTAGCCCGCCATCTCGGCCGCCAGCGCGTCCAGCCCCTTACCCGGGCCGTAGAGGCCGCCGCTGGCGTAGACCGCCACGGTATCGGCCGCCGGGTTCAGCAGGCGGGCGAGCGGCAGGCCGGCGGCGCGCGCGCGAATGTCCCAGAGGGCGATGTCCAGCGCGCTCGCCGCCCCTGCCTCCGGCCAATCGATCTCGCCGGAGGGCAGCGGCAAGTCGATCTCCTCGACATTGCGGCCGAGGAGGGCATGGGCGGCGGTTTCCAGGGCGGCGAGGCTGCGGACGATCTCGTCCTGCCGGCACCAGGCCTCGCCGACGCCGATGCGACCGTCGTCGGTCGCGACCGTGACGAGCGGTGCCCGGCGCTCGCGCCACACGGTGGCCGGGTTCCACACCGGCGGGTCGAAGACGCGGCGAAACTCCCAGGCCGTGATCCGTCGGACTCTCACGGCCGGCGAGCATAGCGGCGCCCTGGCCGCACCGTCTGTTCAAAAGCCGGGCCTGGTGCTTAGCTGCCCGCGACCGCGACCTTTGGAGGGGCACCATGACCGGATCGACGATCGATCGCCGCGACATCCTGCGCGGCGGCGCACTGGGCGCCGGCGCCGCCGTGGCGACGGGCCTGCTGGCCGGGCGCGAGGCGTTGGCGCAGGCGACGCCGGGCGCCGCCTCTACCTGGCAGCAGATCAAGGACCGCGGCGAGCTCCGCATCGGCGCCGCGCCGAGCGAGCCGTGGTACGCCAAGGACCAGCGCTCGGGGGAGTGGAGCGGCATCGGCTGGGCGATGGGCATGGCCATCGCCAAGGAGCTGAACGTCAAGCCGGTGGCCGTCGAGACGAGCTGGGGCAATGCGGTGGCCGGGCTACAGGCGAACCAGTACGACGTGATGTTCGTGCTCGACGCCACGCCGCAGCGGGCGCTCGCCGCCGACTTTCCGGTGCAGCCCTTCTTCTACTATGCCCAGGGCGTGCTGGTGCGCGACGGGCTGCCGGTGAAGCGCTGGGAGGATCTCGACAAGCCGGAGATCAAGATCGGCGTGACCCTCGGCACCTCGCCCGACCGCGACGTCACCATGCGCCTCACCAAGGCGACCATCGAGCGCTTCCCGGCCAATGACGAGACGACGGCCGCCTTCCAGGCCGGGCGTGTCGACGCGATGTCGTTCTTCCATCCGGCCCTCGTCATGCAGCAGCGCCGGGTGCGCAAGGGCACGGTGATCCTGCCCGAGCCCTTCCGCTTCTCCACGACCAGCGCGGGAGTGCGGCGCGAGCCGGACAAGACGTGGCGCGACTGGCTCGGCCTGACGCTCGACTACTACTACGTGACCGGCCAGACGCAGCGCATCTACGAGGAGTTCCTGGTCTCGCGCCAGATCGACCCGAAGACCGCGCCGGCGATCATGAAGGAGCTGTGGGGGCGGTCGTAAGGGCGAGGGGAGCGCCGAGCCCGGCTCCGACGAGGGCCCTTCCGGGGACCATGGACTACCAGTGGGACTTCGGGCCGGTCCTGCGCAACCTGCCGCTCTTCCTGGAGGGGCTGGCGCAGACGGTGCGGCTGTCGGCCACGGCCATCGCCGGCGGGCTGGCGGTCGGCTTGGCGCTGGCGCTGATGCGGCTGTCCGGCCGGCGCTGGCTCGCCTGGCCGGCCGTCGCCGTCATCGAGTTCTTCCGCAGCACGCCGCCGCTGGTGCATCTGTTCTGGGTGTTCTACGCCCTGCCGATCCTGGCCGGGATCAGCCTGACGCCCTTCCTCGCCGCCGCGATCGCGCTCTCGGTCCAGTCCGGCGCCTTCTTCGCGGAGGTCTACCGCGCCGGCATCGTCTCCGTGGAGCGCGGGCAGTGGGAGGCGGGTCGCGCACTCGGCATGCGGCGCGGGGCGCTGATGCGCCGCATCGTCCTGCCCCAGGCGCTGCGCCGCATGGTGGCGCCCTTCGTCGAGCGCGCCTTCGAGCTCGTCAAGACGACCGCGCTGGCGGCGACCCTCTCCTACGGCGAGCTGCTCTACCAGGCGATGGTCGTGGTCAGCCGCAGCTTCCGGCCGCTGGAGGTCTATACCGCCGTCGCCGTCATCTTCTTCGTGCTGCTGTTCTCCGCCAGCCTGGTCATGCGCTGGGTCGAGGCACGGCTGTCGCGAGGCGAGCGACGATGATCTACCAGCCGGACTTCACCGACATCGTCGCCAACGTCGACCTGCTGGCACGCGGTGCCTGGCTGACCTTGTCGCTGTGGGCGATCGCCTATGCCTTCGGGCTCGCCGCCGGCCTGGTGCTGGGCATGGTGCGCACGGCCGGGCAGCCGCTCATGGCGTGGCCGGCGGCGGCCTACGTCGAGGTCTTCCGCAACACCCCCGTGCTCGTGCAGCTCGTCTGGTTCTACTACGCCTTCCCGGTGCTGACCGGCCTGCAGATGTCGGCGTTCACCGCGGCCGCGCTGGGCCTCTGCCTCAACACCTCGGCCTACTGCGCGGAGATCTTCCGGGGCGGCATCCGCTCGATCGACGCCGGGCAATGGGAGGCGGGCCGTGCGCTCGGCATGACCTACGGCGCGCTGATGCGCCGGGTGGTCCTGCCGCAGGCCGTGCGCCGCATGGTCCCGGCCTTCACCAACCGCGGCATCGAGCTCGGCAAGATGACGGCCATCGCCTCGGTCATCGCCGTGCACGAGCTGATGTACGAGGCGCGCCTGCTGAGCGCCAACACCTACCGGCCGCTGGAGGTCTTCACGGTCATCGCGGTCATCTACTTCGTCGTCATCTATCCGGGAACGCTGCTGAGCTACCGTCTCGAGGCGCGGCTGGGGAGGCGGGGATGACGGGTGCTGCGATCCTGCGCACCGAGGGGCTGCACAAGCGCTTCGGCGATCTGCACGTCCTGCGCGGCATCGACCTGCGCGTCGCCGAGGGCGAGCGCATCGCCATCCTCGGGTCGAGCGGCTCGGGCAAGAGCACGCTGCTGCGCTGCCTCAACTTCATGGAGCTGCCGAGCGCGGGCCGCGTCTTCTTCCACGACCGGCCGGTCGGAACCGAGGAGACGCGCGGCGGCGCCACCGCCGTACGATACCGCGAGCGCGATCTCGCGGCACTGCGCCGGCGGGTCGGCATGGTGTTCCAGAGCTTCAACCTGTTCCCGCACATGACGGCGCTGGAGAACGTCATGGAGGGACCGCTCACGGTGCTGCGTCGCGGTCGTGGCGAGGCGGCCGCTGCCGCCCGCCGCCAGCTCGCGCGGGTCGGCCTGGAGGACAGGGCCGACGAGTATCCCGCCCGTCTCTCGGGCGGCCAGCAGCAGCGCGTCGCCATCGCCCGCGCGCTCGCCATGGAGCCGGAGGTGATGCTGTTCGACGAGCCGACTTCCTCGCTCGATCCCGAGCTGGTCGGCGAGGTGCTGGGCGTCATCAAGGCGCTGGCGGAGGAGGGGCGCACCATGCTCCTCGTCACCCACGAGCTCGGCTTCGCCTACCACGTCGCCTCGCGGGTCCTCTTCCTGCACGAGGGCCGCATCCTGGAGGAAGGACCGCCCGAGCGGCTGATGAAGGCGCCGCGCGAGGAACGGCTGCGCACCTTCCTCGCCCGCTTCTCGGAGTTCAGCTTCTAGGGCGGGGCTGGCCGGGCGTCGGACGCCCAGTTGCCGGCGATCTCCGGTCGCGCTAGGGATGTTGCAATGCAACCAGCGGAGCATTCCGAATGCGCAGATCCCTGATCGCCCTCGCGGCGCTCGCCGCAGCGGCTCTCCCGGCAGCTGCCTCGGCCGACGTCCTCGACAAGGTGAAGGAGCGCGGCACCCTCGTGGTCGGCGTGAAGACCGACTACAAGCCCTTCGGCTTCCGTGACCCGTCGGGCGCCATCATCGGCATCGAGCCCGACCTGGCGGCGGACGTCGCCAAGAAGCTCGGCGTCAAGCTGGAGCTGGTGTCGGTGGTCTCGGCCAATCGCATGGAGTTCCTGCGGCAGGGCAAGATCGACCTGATGATCGCGACGATGTCGGACAAGCCCGAGCGCCGCAAGGTCGTGCAGGTGATCGAGCCGCTCTACTACTCCGACGCCGTCAACGTGATGCTGTCGGACAAGGTCAAGGTCACGAAGTGGGAGCAGCTCAAGGGCGCCAAGCTCTGCGGCACCACCGGGGCCTTCTACAACAAGGACGTCGCCACCCAGTACGGCCCGGAGATCATCTCGTTCGACGGCTCGGAGAAGCCGCTGATCGCCCTCCAGCAGGGCAACTGCATCGGCTACCTCTACGACCAGACCTTCATCGCGGGGAAGCTGCTCGATGCGGAATGGAAGGGCTACCACATGCCCCTGCCCGGGATCATGGAGACGCCCTGGGCGATGGCGGTGGCGCCGGGCGAGGACCGCTTCGCGAAGCTCATGAGCGACCTCACCAAGGAGTGGATGAAGACCGGCCGCATCGTCGAGCTGGAGAAGAAGTGGGGCGTCAAGCCGACCGAGTACTCCGAGCGGATGTACAAGGAATACAAGGGCTCCTGAGCGGGCGGCAACCCGAACTTGGCGGCTTTCTTCGATTGGTTCCGGTGGCTCTACGAGGCCACCGGGATCAATCTCACGATCCTCTACGACGCGTTCGACCGGCAGCGGATGGTCGCCGGCTTCTGGACGACCGTCTGGCTCTGCCTCGTCTGCATCGCCCTCAGCGTCGTCATCGGCGTGGTCGGCGCGTGGCTGCAGGGCTCGTCGCTGAAATGGACCAGGCGCGCGGTGCAGGGCTTCATCGCGCTCTTCCGCGACACCCCGCCGCTCGTCCAGATCTACTTCTTCTATTTCGGCCTGGGGGCGCTGCTGCCGCGGGTGCCGAACGCCTACGGCATCCCCGAGCCGGTGCTGACCAACGTGCAGTGGGCGATCATCTCGCTGTCGCTGTTCGCCGGTGCCTTCAACATCGAGATCTTCCGCTCGGGCATCGAGGCGGTGCCCAGGGCCACCGTCGAGGCGGCGGAGGCGCTCGGCTATTCGCGGCTGCGCGCCTACGTCCACGTCGTCCTGCCGCTCGCCTTCCGCATCTGCCTGCCGGCGCTGAACAACAATCTCGTCAACCTCGTGAAGACGACGACGCTGGCCTACGCCATCGCCGTGCCGGAGATGCTCTACGTCGCCAAGCAGATCTGGTCGGACGCGACCAACGTGCCGGAGATGATGGTCTTCCTGCTGCTGGCCTATGTCTTCCTGGTGGGATGCGTCGTCTGGGTGATGGGCCGCATCGAGCGGCGCCTCAAGGTCCCGGGGATCGGGCTGTGAGCGGGGGCCGCATCCTCCCGGTGATCTTGCCGCCCGGCGCGCGTGGCGCGACCGGCGGGCCGTGGCGGGCGCCGACGCTGCGGGCGCGCCACGGCGCGGTGCTCGTCCTGGCACTGCTGCTCGCGGTCGGCGCGGCCGAGGCGGCGGCCGAGCCCGGACGCCCGTCGATCCTCGGCACGCTGTGGCGCTGGACCCCGCTGCTGCTGGAAGGCTTCGTCTTCAACATCGCCATCTCGCTGCTCGCCATGGCGATCGGCACCGTCGCGGGGCTGGCGGTCGGCCTCGGCCTGATCTCGCCCAACCCCGGCGTGCGCGGCGTCTCCTGGTGCCTGACGCAGCTCTTCCGCAATGCGCCGTGGCTGGTGCTGCTGTTCTTCGTCATGTTCCTGCTGCCGTTCGAGTTCCGCGTCGGCGGCGTGACGATCCCGTTCCCCGGCTGGATCAAGGCCACGCTGGGCTTCGCGCTGCCGGTCATGGCGAACACCGCGGAGATCGTGCGCGGCGCCATACAGTCGATCCCGTACGGCCAGTGGGAGGCGGCGGAATCGCTCGCCTTCTCGCGCCGCCGGACGCTGTGGACGATCATCCTGCCGCAATGCGTCAAGCGCATGCTGCCGCCCTGGATGAACCTCTACTCGCTGGTCGCCATGGCGACCGTGCAGGCCTCCGTCGTCGGCGTGACCGAGATGCTGACGCTGGTCTCGGAGGTGCATGCGGCCGAAGGCGGCCGGCCCGAGCTGCTCGCCCCGCTCTACGGCTACGCGCTGCTCTGCTTCTTCCTCTACTGCTATCCGATCGGCCGCTTGACGGCCCGCCTGGAGCGCCGCTTCCAGGTGCGGATCTGACGGAGACGCCTGGGATGGCCGCCTGGACTCCCGACCAGCCGCTGCTGCGGCTGGCCGACGTGCACAAGAGCTTCGGCGCGGTCGAGGTCCTCAAGGGCGTCGGCTTCGACGTCATGAAGGGCGAGGTCGTCTGCATCATCGGCCCGTCGGGCTCGGGCAAGTCGACCATCCTGCGCTGCATCAACGCGCTGGTGCCGATCGACCGCGGCTCGATCCTGGTCGAGGGCCAGGAGGTGAACGACCCCAGGCTCGACAAGCTGGCGCTGCGTCGCAAGGTCGGCATGGTCTTCCAGCAGTACAACCTCTTCCCGCACAAGACGGCCCTGCAGAACGTCATGATGGCGCCCCTCCAGGTGCTGAAGCAGGACAAGGCGGAGGTCGAGGCGCGCGCCCACCGGCTGATGGCCAAGGTGCGGCTCCAGGACAAGGAGCAGAGCTACCCCGGCGAGCTGTCCGGCGGCCAGCAGCAGCGCGTCGCCATCGCCCGGTCGCTCGCCATGAATCCCGAACTCATGCTGTTCGACGAGGTGACGGCCGCCCTCGACCCGGAGACGGTGAAGGAGGTCCTCGTCACCATCCGCGAACTGGCGGAGGAGGGCATGACCTGCGTCCTCGTCACCCACGAGATGGGCTTCGCGCGCGAGGTCGGCGACCACATCTACTTCACCGACCGCGGCGTCATCGTCGAGCACGGCCCGCCGAAGGAGTTCTTCGCGCGCGCCAGCGACCCGCGGACGCGGCAGTTCCTCGACCAGATCCTGTGAGAATCGGGCAGGGGTAGGCGGCGCGCCCGGGACGACCTCCCCATTCCTCGCATTCCCTCAGCTCGGAAAATGCCGCGCCAGGTCGTCGATCTGTCCCTGCTCCAGCCAGCGCACGCGATGGCCCTGGAGCATCAGGAAGAGGCAGGCGGTCTCCTCCAGTTCCTCGGCGTTGTAGACCGCGTCCTCCAGGCTTTTCCCGGCGACCACCGGGCCATGGTTGGCGAGCAGGACGGCGTGGTGGTCGCGCGCGAGCGCGCCGACGGCGTCGGCAAGTGCGCGGTCCCCCGGCCGGAAATAGGGGACCAGCGGCAGGCGGCGGATGCGCATGACGTAGTACGCGGTGACCGGCGGCAGGACGTCCGCCGGGTCGACGTCCGCCATGCACGACACGCAGACC
>JADZBA010000561.1 GCA_020852355.1 Alphaproteobacteria bacterium | reverse complement strand
CGGCGGCGGCGAGGGCGGTCGACTTCTCGCCCGCGAACTCCACGTAGCGGTCGATCAGGCGCACCAGCACCACCGCGCCCACCGCCCCTTGAAGCTGGTCGATGGTCGCGGCGTCGAGCGCCGTGAGATCGCCTGCGGCGCAATCTTCCGTTGCCGTCATGGCGCGAAAGTTAGCCGGAGTGAGGCGCGATTTGGAAGTGACCTTTCCTCCGCACGCCGCGGCCGCGCCGGTACCATGCCCGGTTCGCATGGAATCGAGAGCCTCACGGCATTTCCGCCCGACGCCGCTCTCCCCGATCGTGAGCGCCGATGCCGCGGCCATTCCTTGTCGCGGCCGAACCGCAGACGAAGGAGAACGCCGTCATGACCCTCCCCCACCGCATCACGCCCGGGCTCCGCCGCACTCTCGCCGCCGCCGGCGCCGTGCTGGCGCTCGGCGCCGGCGCCGCGGCTGCCGGCGAGTGCCCCGCCGACAAGCTCGGCGTCGATGTCACCAAGCCCGGGACCTCGATGCCCAAGGACGTGAGCGACAAGGTGCTCGCCGCGATCGACCTCTCGAAGGAGCCGGCGATGGTTCAGGACCGCCAGTTCCGCATCCGCCGGCTGGAGATCAAGCCGGGCGGCATTGTACCCTGGCACAGCCACGGCAACCGTCCCGCCCTGATCTACATCGTCTCGGGCGAGATCACCGAGTACGCGAGCAACTGCGCGGTGCCGATCGTGCACAAGGCCGGCGACGTCGCGCGCGAGACCAGCGTCACCTCGCACTGGTGGAAGAATCACGGCCGCAAGACGGTGGTGCTCCTGTCCGCGGATCTGCTGCAGGACAAGAGCGACAAGAGCATGTAGCGCGCACCGCCGGCCGTTCGTGATCGCGACGCCCGCGCCTCGGCATGGGCGTCGCGTCCGCATGTCCGCCCTCCGGGAGCATCACGATGACCGATCTCAGCCGGGCGGCAGCGCCGCCCATCGCCATGTCCCGTCGATCCCCGGCCGCGCTGTCGCGCGCGCTGGTGATCGGCCTGACGGCGTTCCTCACCCTCGTCGATCTCTTCGCCACCCAGGCGATCCTGCCGTCGCTGGTGGAGGCCTACGGCGTCAGCCCGGCCGCGATGGGCCTGGCGGTCAATGCCAGCACCGTCGGGATGGCGGTGTCCGGGCTGGCCGTCGCCGCCTTCGGCCGGCACATCGACCGGCGGCGCGGGATTGCCGTCAGCCTGGCGCTCCTGGCGCTGCCGACCTTCCTGCTGGCGGCGGCGCCCGACCTCGGCACTTTCGCGGCGCTGCGGGTGGTGCAGGGCCTGCTGATGTCGGCGGCGTTCACCCTGACGCTCGCCTATCTCGGCGAGCATTTCAGCGCCGAGGACGCGGCCGGCGTGTTCGCGGCCTACGTCACCGGCAACGTCGCCAGCAACCTGATCGGCCGCATGATGGCGGCGGCGCTCGCCGATCATCTCGGCCTGGCCGCCAGCTTCCACGTCTTCGCGTTGCTCAACCTCGCCGGCGCCGTGTTGGTGCGCATCGGGCTCGACCGTGCGACTCCGATGGAGGCGACGGACGGCGGCCGCCGGTCGGTCCTCGAGGTCTGGGGCGACCATCTGCGCAACTCGGCGCTGCGCGGCGCCTTCGCCGTGGGCTTCCTGATCCTGTTCGCCTTCATCGGTACCTTCACCTACGTCAACTTCGTGCTGGTGGCGCCGCCCTTCGGCGTCGGCATGATGACCTTGGGTGTCGTCTATCTCGTCTTCGCGCCGTCGGTCGTGACGACGCCGCTGGCCGGCCGCGCGGTGCGCTTGGTGGGCCCGCAGCGAACCCTCATGCTGTCGCTGCTGGGCGCCGTGGCGGGCCTGCCGCTGCTGCTGGCCGGGCGGCTGGAGGCGGTGCTGGCCGGGCTGGTTCTGGTCGCCGTCGGCACCTTCCTCGCACAGGCGACCGCCACCGGATTCGTCGGCCGCACCGCGATGCGGGAACGGGGTGCCGCGAGCGGCCTCTACCTCGCCTTCTACTTCCTCGGCGGACTGGCCGGCAGCGCCGCCGTGGGGCAGGTCTTCGTGCGCCTGGGATGGGCGGCCTGCGTCGCGACGATCGGGCTGTCGCTGCTCGCCGCGGCCGCGATCGCGGCCCGGCTCGGCCGCATCGCCCGGTAGCGGGACGCCCGCCGCCGCTCAGATCGGCGCGGCGGCGGGGAAGGCGAGGCGGACGCAGGTGCCGCGGCCGGCCGCGGCGTTGAAGTCGAGCCAGCCACCCTCGCCGGTGGCGAAGCGCGCAATTCCGGCGAGGCCGAGGCCGGTGCCGCCGCGCCCCTTCGCGGTGAAGAACGGGGTCGCCGCCCGCCGCCGCACGGCGTCGCTCATGCCCGTGCCCTCGTCGATGACCGAGATCGCGACCGCGCCGTCGTCCTCGTTGTCGACGCGCACTCGGATGAGGCCGCCGTCGGGCATCGCGTCGACCGCGTTGCGCACCAGGTTGATGATCGCCGATTCGATCTCGCCTTCGCCGGCCTGGACCATCGCTGCCGCTGCCGGAACCGTCGACTCGATGCGTGTCGAAGCAGGCAGGGAGGCGCGCAGCAGCCGCACCGTCGCGGTGACCGCGACGCCGACGTCGACGGCGGCGCGCGGGCGCGCCGCGGGGTCGGCGACCGCCAGCAGGCGGCGGGTCAGGCCGGCGCCGGTCAGCGCCAGCTCGCGGATCCGGCCGATGCGCTCGCGCACGGCCTCGCCGACCGCGGACGACGCTTCCAGCCCGTCGAGATTGGTCGCGATCACCGCCAGCAGGTTGCGGACGTCGTGGGCGATGCCGGCGCCGACAAAGCCGAGGGCAGCCAAGCGCTCGGTGCGCGCGGCCTCGGGATGAGGGGCGGTCCCGCCGCGACGGCCGGTGCGGGCCGTCGCCGGGCGCGCGCGGCCGGCGGGCGCCGGCCTTGCGACGGGACCGCCGCGGCCGGCGACGTGCTCGTATGCGATCGGGTTCATGCTTGCCTCCGTCGGCGCCGGCGGCGTCCCGGAGGAGACGCCATGCGGCGGTCGGGAGAGTGGCGGACGGCGTCGACCGGCGAAAATGCCGTGGCCTGATCGTTTCCATACGCGCCGAGCATCAGACGGCGCGGCGCAGCAGCTCCGCCGCCGGCGGCTCGCCGTCGGTCCAGGGGTGGCGGGCGATCTCACGCACGAAGGCCGCGACCGCCGGCGAGAAGCGGCGCCCCGCGATGGTCACCAGGGCGACCTGGCGCAGCACCGGCGGGTCGACCAGGGGCCGCGTCTGCAGCCCCGGCAGCACCGGCAGGTGGCTCGGCATGCAGCAGATGCCCATGCCGGCCAGGATCATCGTCTGGACCCAGTCCTCGCGGGTGCTGCGGTAGGCTTCCTCGACCTCGATGCCGCGCTCCTGGAAAAGCGCGCCGATATGGGCGTCGTACTCGCAGTTGAGGCGCGAAAGATAGCGCTCGCCGGCCAGCTCGGTCATCGGCACCGCCCGCAAGTCGGCGAAGCGATGGCCGTGCGGGAAGGCGACGACGAAGGGCTCGTCGTAGAGTGGCCGGACGTCGCAGCGCTCGCCCAGCGGCTCCGCCGATGCCAGGACCGCGACGTCGCGCGTGCCGACAACGAGCGATTCGGCGAGTTCGGGGGCCGGCTGCTCGTGCAGCGTCACCTCGATTCCAGGGTGCTCCGCCTGGAAAGCCGCGAGGAAGCCTATGAAGCGCAGCGGTCCGACGGTGCACATGACGCCGAGATTGAGCCGGGCGCGGTCGAGGCGCAGAAAGCTGCGCGCCGTCGTCTTGGCGGCGTCCGCCTCGCTCAGGATGCGCTCCAGGCGGGGCTGCATCAACTGGCCGAAGTCGGTGAGATGCGTCAGGTTGCGCTCGCGGCGGAAGAGGAGTCCGCCCAGCTCCTCCTCCAGCCGCTGCACGGCGCGGGTCAGGGCGGGCTGGGTGACGTTGCTGCGCTCGGCCGCGCGGGTGAAGTTCAGCGTCTCCGCGACGGCGAGGAAGTACCGGATCTGGTATAGTTCCATGGCGTGCCTCGACCTCCTGTGCGGGGGTGCGAGGCATTTTGGGCGCCGGCGCAGCGCGGCTGCGCTGCCGTTTGGGCATGGGTTCCATGCCCCGTCGTCATGATCGCGCGACCGCCTCCTGCTCGGGCCAGCGGTGCCTGCGGATGGCCGCCACGAACCCGGCGACCGCGGGCGAGAAGCGGCGGCCGGCGACGGTGGCGAGCGATATCTCGCGCACCACGTCGGGCTCGACCAGGGGACGGGTCAGCAACCCGGGCACGACCTGTGCGAATTCCGGCAGGAAGCAGACGCCCATGCCGGCCAGCACCATCGACTGGATCCAGTCCTCGCGCTCCGAGAGGTAGGCGTCGTGCATGCGGGCATTGTTGCTGCGGCAGAGGTCGCGGAGATAGTCGTAGTACTCGCAGTTGATGCGCGACAGGTACTGCTCCCCGTTCATGTCGCGGACCGGCACCACGTCCTGGGAGTGGAAGCGGTGGCCGGCCGGGAAGGCGACGACGAAGCGCTCGCGATAGAGCGGCTCGACGCGCACGCGCTCGCCGAGCGGCTCGGGCGAGGCGAGAATGACGATGTCTCTGGTGCCCTCGATCAGGCTCTCCAGCAGCCGCTCGACCCCGTCCTCGCGCAGCGACACCTCGATGCCGGGATTGGCGGCCCGGAAGCGCGCGAGGAAGCCGATGAAGCGCGCTGGGCCGATCGTGCACATTACGCCGATGTTGAGCGCGGCGTTCTCGCAGCGCAGGAAGCCGCGGGCCGCCGTCTTCGCCGCCTCGGTGTCGGAATACACGCGCTCGAGCTGCGGCCGCACGAGATGCCCGAGGTCGGTCAGATGCGTCAGGTGCCGCTCGCGCCGGAACAGCAGGCCGCCCAGCTCGTCCTCCAGGCGCTGGATCGCCCGGGTCAGTGCCGGCTGCGTGACGTTGCAGTGCTCGGCCGCACGCGTGAAGTTGAGAGTCTCGCAGACCGCGAGGAAGTAGCGGATCTGATAGAGCTCCAAGGGTCACCTCCTGGACGCTACGCGCCGCCCCGATGCCCGGGGAGCATCGAATTCATACGGCCTCGGCATTTTCTCCGGGCCTCGTTCCCACGGCATCTCTGAGGGCGAGCCGGCACGCGCCGGCGACCCCGTTCCACCGGAGAGCCTAGGAGCCGAGCCATGTCGACCGCCATCAGGTCCACCCGCCACGCGACCGCCGATGGGCGGCCGCTGCACGACCGCGTCGCCGTCGTCACCGGATCGACCAGCGGCATCGGCCTCGGCGTCGCCCGCGCGCTGGCCGGGGCCGGCGCGGCGGTGGTGCTGAACGGCTTCGGTGGTGGGGCGGACATCGAGACGGTGCGGCAGGAGATCGCCGAGACGAACGGCGTGGCGGTCGACTACGTCCCGGGCGACCTCGGCCGGCCCGAGGCGGCGACCGACCTCGTGGAGCGTGCGCTGGCCGCCCACGGCCGGGTCGACATCCTGGTGAACAACGCCGGCATCCAGCACGTCGCGCCGATCGAGCGGTTTCCGCCCGAGCGTTGGGACGCCGTGCTGGCGCTCAACCTGTCGGCGGCCTTCCATGCGACGCGCGCCGTGCTGCCCGGCATGAAGGCGCGCGGCTGGGGCCGCATCGTCAACGTCGCCTCGGCCCACGGGCTGATCGCCTCGCCGTTCAAGGCGGCCTACGTCGCGGCCAAGCACGGCCTCGTCGGGCTGACCAAGGTGACGGCGCTCGAGACGGCCGAGCAGGGCATCACCTGCAACGCGGTCTGCCCCGGCTATGTCTGGACGCCGCTGGTCGAGCGGCAGATCGACGATCAGGCGCGCGCGCACGGCATCGCCCGCGAGCAGGTCATCCGCGACGTTCTGCTGGCGAAGCAGCCGAACAAGCGCTTCGCGACGGTGGAGGAGCTCGGAGCCCTCACGGCCTTCCTGTGCGGGCCCGGCGCCGCATCCATCACCGGCACGGCACTGCCCGTGGACGGCGGCTGGACGGCCCAGTGAACGCCGCGATCGCCGCGACGGGACCTCGTTCGAGGAGACGAACCATGGACGACACGCACGCCGCCCCCCGCGCCGTGCGCGGCCGGGAGGCCGCGACCGAGGCGAGCATGGCCAAGCCCGCCGCCGACATCAAGAGCCTCAACCTGGCGTTGCAGGGCGGCGGCGCCCACGGCGCCTTCACCTGGGGTGTGCTCGACCGGCTGCTGGAGGACGGCCGCGTCCGCTTCGAGGGCGTCAGCGCCACCAGCGCGGGCGCCATGAACGCGACCGTCATGGCCTACGGCTACGCCGTCGGCGGGCCGGAGGGCGCGCGGCGTGCGCTGGCCGGTTTCTGGCGGCGGATCAGCCATGCCGCTGCCATGGGCCCGCTGCAGCCGAGCGCGCTCGACCGCGTCCTCGGAAACCGCGGCCTCGCCTACTCGCCTGCCTTCCTGATGTTCGATCTGGTGACGCGGCTGCTGTCGCCCTACCAGTTCAATCCGCTGAACCGCAACCCGCTGCGCGACGTGCTGCTGCAGACCGTCGACTTCGAGGCGCTGCGATCGGCCGCGATGCCGATCAAGCTGTTCCTGTCGGCGACCAACGTGCGCACCGGCAAGGTCAAGGTGTTCGAGAACGCGGAGATCTGCGTCGACGCGGTGCTCGCGTCCGGCTGCCTGCCGTTCCTGTTCCAGGCGGTGGCGATCGGCGGCGAGCACTACTGGGACGGCGGCTACATGGGCAACCCGGCGCTGTTCCCGCTTATCGCGGGCTGCGAATGCCGCGACATCCTGGTCGTCCACATCAATCCGCTGGAGCGCGAGGGCGTGCCGCAGACGGCGACCGACATCCTCAACCGCATCAACGAGATCAGCTTCAACTCGTCGCTGATGCGCGAGATGCGGGCGATCAGCTTCGTGACCCGGCTGATCGACGAGGGCACCGCCGACGCCACCCGGCTGAAGCGCATCCTCATCCACGGGATCGCCGCCGACGACGTGATGACCGGCCTCGGGGTCGCGAGCAAGCTCAACGCCGACTGGGATTTCCTGGTCGAGCTGCGCGACCTCGGCCGGTCCCATGCCGAGCGCTGGCTGGAGGCACACTTCGCCAGCCTCGGCCGGGAGTCGACGGTGGACATCCGCGAGCGGTTCCTGTGAGCGCGGACCGCCGGCGATGACCGGCGTCGCGACGGCGGTGTCGCCTCCGCGGTGGCGCCGGTGGCTGCCGCTCCGGGCGGCGCCACCCGCCGCGCTGCCGCGCCGGGTGGCACAGGCGATCGCCGAGGAGCAGCGGCGCGGCGAGATCGTGATCGGCTGGGTCCAGGCCGCGATCGTCGTGGTCTTCGCCGTCCTCTACTCCCTCTCGCGCAAGACGGCGCCGGCCGATGCGCCGTTCGCGCCGATCCCCTGGGCGATCGGCCTCTATGCCCTGTTCACCTGCGCCCGCCTGGCGCTCGCTTACCGCACGAAGCTCCCGCGCTCGCTGCTCGCCGGCTCGATCGCGGTCGACCTCGCGCTGCTGTTCGTCACGATCTGGAGCTTCCACATCCAATACGCGCAGCCGCCGGCCTTCTATCTGAAGGCGCCGACCCTGCTCTACGTCTTCATCTTCGTCGCGCTGCGCACCCTGCGCTTCGAATCGTTCTACGTGCTGCTCTCCGGCGCGCTCGCGGCGGCGGGCTGGCTAGCCCTGGTGGTGGTCGCCGCCGCCGATCCGGCGGGCATGCCGGTCACCCGCGACTACGTCCACTACATGACGTCAGCCTCGATTCTCTGGGGGGCGGAGTTCGACAAGATCATCTCGATCCTCGTCGTCACGCTGGTGCTGGCGGCGACCCTGCAGCGGGCGCGTCGCCTCCTCATGGCCGCCGTCGTCGAGGGTGCCGCGGCGCGCGATCTGAAGCGCTTTTTCGCGCCGGAGGTCGTGTCGCGGATCACCGGCGCTGACGAAGCGGTCGAGCCGGGCCACGGCGAGATCCGCGACGCCGCGATCCTCTTCGTCGATCTCCGCGGCTTCACGCCGCTCAGTCGCATGCTCTCCGCACCCGAGCTGGTGGCGCTGCTGGCCGAGTACCAGTCGCGCCTGGTGCCCGTGGTGCGTGCCCATGGCGGCCGCGTCGACAAGTTCCTCGGGGACGGCATCCTCGCAAGCTTTGGCGCCGTGCGGCCCGATCCGCAGCACGCCGCCGCCGCGCTGGCCGCCGTCGACGCGCTGATGGCCGAGGCCGAGGCGTGGCGCCGCGAGCGCGCGGCCGCCGGCCGGCCGGCACCCCGCATCGGCGCCGCGGTGGCGGCGGGGCCGGTGCTCCTCGGCGTGATCGGCGACGCGGTGCGCCTGGAATACACGGTGATCGGCGACGCCGTGAACCTCGCGGCCAAGCTCGAGAAGCAGACCAAGGCCGAGGGCGTGCGCGCCCTGACCGACGGCGGCACCTACGCGGCCGCGCTCGCCCAGGGCTATGCCGGCACCGCCAAGAGCGTCCGCCCGGCCGTCGCGGTCGCCGGTGTCGACCGTCCACTCGACCTCGTGGTCCTCGCCTGACGCTTCCGCGGTCGATGACCGGGCCGCATCGAAACCATGCGGAGGCGGCATTTCAGCGGCGAGCGCGGCACCCGCACATTGGTCGCGTCCACCCGGACCATCATCCCTCCCAAGGAGCAACCGAGATGAAGACCTCCCTGATCGTCACCACCGCCATCGCCGCCGCCTTCGCGCTCCCGCTCATCGCCCAGGCGGAGCCGGCCGCCGACGCGAAGAACGAGAAGTGCTACGGCGTCGCGAAGGCCGGCAAGAACGACTGCCAGACGGCGACCAGCTCGTGCGCCGGCACGTCCAGGCGCGACGCCCAGGCCGACGCCTACATCTACGTGCCCGCGGGCACCTGCGACCGCATCGTCGGCGCCAGCCTGTCGCCGCGGAAGGCCTGAGTCCGGCCGGTCGTCGGCGGCGCCGCCATGACCATCCTCGCACCTGCTCCGCAACCGCTGCCGCTCGTCGGCGTCGGGCTGCGCACGGATCATGTGCCCGAAGTCCTGGCGGCGGCCCCGGCGATCGGCTGGCTGGAGGTGCACGCCGAGAACTACCTGGCCGACGCCGCCGCCCTCGCCGACCTGCTGGCGATCCGCCGGGACACGCCGGTGGCGCTGCACGGCGTCGGCCTCTCCCTCGGCGGCGCCGAGCCGCTCGATCGCGGCCATCTCCGCCGGCTGGGTGCCCTGGCGCGCGCGGTCGAGCCGATGCTGGTCTCCGAGCATCTCGCGTGGAGCACCGTCGGCGGCACGTATCTCAACGACCTGCTGCCGCTGCCCTATACCGACGAGACCCTGGCCGTGGTCGCCGACCATGTCGACGAGGCGCAGGAGCGGCTCGGCCGCCGCCTGCTCGTCGAAAATCCGTCGGCCTACCTGCGCTTCGCGGCCTCGACGATCGAGGAGGCCGACTTCCTCGCCACCCTCGCCGGGCGCACCGGCTGCGGCATCCTCTGCGATGTCAACAACCTGCATGTCCGCGCCTGGAACCTCGGCGAGGACGCGGAACGGGCGCTGTCGCGCCTGCCGGCCGCCGCCGTCACCGAGATCCACCTCGCCGGCCACGGCGCCAACGACATCGGCGGCCGGACGATGCTGATCGACGACCATGGCGGCGCCGTCGCCGCCCCAGTCTGGGCGCTCTATCGCCGCGCCGTCCACCGCTTCGGCGCGGTGCCGACGCTGGTCGAGTGGGACACCAACCTGCCGCCGCTGGCGACGCTGGTCGCTGAGGCCGCGGAGGCGCGTCGCGTCGCGGTGGCCGTGCTCGCGGGAGGCTGCCGTGACATCGCTGCGTAAGCTGCAGATGAACGTGCGCCGGGCTATTCTCGAGGGCGACGCCGTGGCCATCGCCGCCGCCGTCATGGGCGACGGCATGGCCCCCGCCGCCCGGCTGCAGGTCCACGTCAACCATGTCTTCGCTACCCTGACCGACGCGCTCGCCGTCACCTATCCGGTCGTCCGCCGCATCGTCGGCGAACGGTTCTTCGCCGCCCTCGCCGACCGCTTCATCCGTGACGTGCCGCCGCGTGACCCGCGACTCGCCCTTTGGGGCGCTGCCTTCCCGCGCTTCGTCGGAGCGGCGCCCGGCTGCGCCGGGCTTCCGTACTTGTCCGACGTCGCTCGCCTGGAATGGGCGATGCGCGTCTCACGCCGCGCCGCGCCGGCGGTGGCGATCGCGCCCGACGCGATCCTGGCGGTGCCTGCCGCCGACCAGCCGCGCGTGGTCCTGCGGCTCGATTCCTCGCTGCGCATTCTCGTCTCGCGCTGGCCGGCCCTCGCAATCTGGCAGGCCAACCAGGCCCCGGGCGAGGTGCCGACGGTCGACCTCGGCCGCGGCGGCGGCGCCCTCGAGATCCGGCGCGGCGGCGACGGCGTGGCGATGGCCCCCATCGCCCGTGTCGATGCCGCGTTCCGCCGCGACCTGCTGCGCCGCCGGCCACTGCTGCGGGCGACCGCGGCGGCGCTCGACGTCGATCCGTTCTTCGACCTGGCGCTCGCGATCCGCGCCCTCTTCGCCGGCGGCTACGTCGTCGGCCTCTCCGTCCTCCCGCAGGACCATCCCAACGACAAGGAGCATCCGTCATGGACCTGAGCATTCACGCGATGCCGCCCCTGGACGGCCTGCTGCGGCGCGCCGACGCGCTGCTCGACCGGCTCGGCGGCTTTCCGCCGTCGCTGCGCCTCCTCATGGCACGCGTCGCGGTGGCCGCCGTCTTCTGGAAATCCGGACTGACCAAGATCGCCAGCTGGCAGCAGACGGTGGCGCTGTTTGCCGAGGAGTACCGGGTGCCGGTGCTGGCGCCGGAGCTGGCCGCCTGGCTCGCCGCCGCGGTCGAGCTGACCGCACCCGCTCTCCTCGTGCTCGGCCTCGCCGCTCGCCTGGGCGCGCTCTCCCTCCTCGGCGTGACGGCGGTGATCCAGATCTTCGTCTATCCCGAGAGCTGGCCCGAGCATCTGCTGTGGGCGGCGCTGCTGACGATGATCGTGACCGAGGGGCCCGGTCGCCTCTCGCTCGACCATCTGCTGCGGACGTGCCTGCTCGGCAGGCGGCGATGACCAAGGGGGCGCCGCACGTCGTCATCGTCGGCGTCGGCTTCGGCGGGCTGTCGGCGGCGAGGGCGCTGGCCGGCGCGCCGGTCCGGATCACCCTGATCGACCGGCGCAATCATCATCTGTTCCAGCCGCTGCTCTACCAGGTGGCGACCGCCGGGCTGTCGCCGTCGGAGATCGCCCAGCCGATCCGCTCGATCGTCCGTGGCCAAGCCAACACCTCGGTCCTCCTGGCCGAAGTCACCGGCGTCGACGCCGACGCGCGGACGGTGCTGCTCGGCGATCGGCGGATCGCCTATGACCACCTCATGCTGGCGACCGGTGCCCGCCACGCCTATTTCGGCCACGACGAGTGGGAGGCGCACGCCCCCGGACTGAAGCGCATCGAGGACGCGACGGAGATCCGTCGCCGCATCCTCACGGCCTTCGAGGCGGCCGAGTCGATGGACGATCCGGCGGCGCGCCGCAGCCTCCTGACCTTCGTCGTGGTCGGCGGCGGGCCGACCGGTGTCGAACTCGCTGGGGCCATCGTCGAGCTGGCGCGTCGCGCCCTGGCCGCCGACTTCCGAGCCATCGATCCGCGCCAGACGCGCGTGGTCCTGGTCGAGGCCGGGGAGCGCGTCCTGCCGGCATTTCCCGAGAGCCTCTCCGCTGCGGCACATCGTGCGCTGGAACGGCTCGGCGTCGAGGTCCGGCTCGGCACGCCGGTAACCGACGTCGATGCCGACTCGGTGCGCATCGGCGGCGTTCTAATCGCCACGCGCACGATCATCTGGGCGGCGGGCGTCGCCGCCTCGCCGGCCGCCCGGTGGCTGGGCGTTGCCGGCGACCGCAGTGGGCGCATCGTCGTCGCCCCCGACCTGACAGTGCCGGGCCGGCCCGAGATCTTCGCGATCGGCGACACTGCGAGCATCGCCGGCCGGGACGGCCGGCCGCTGCCTGGCGTGGCCCCGGTCGCCAAGCAGCAGGGCCGTCATGTCGCCGCAGCGATCCGGCTCCGGCTCGCTGGGCGGCCGGCGCCGCCCTTCCGCTATCGCCACTTCGGCAACATGGCGACCATCGGCCGCAAGGCGGCGGTCGCGGACTTCGGCCGCATCCGCCTCAGCGGCCTGCCGGCCTGGCTGCTGTGGGGGGCCGCCCACGTCTATTTCCTGATCGGATTCCGCAACCGTCTGGCGGTGGTCCTCAACTGGCTCTGGGCGTACGCGACGTTTCAGAACGGGTCGCGTCTCATCACCGGCTCGACTATTAAGAATAGGTAACGTATCCGTGTGCATGCGTGAAGTAACAGTTATTTCTTTATAAAATATATATCGGTCAATATGACGCTTGAGAGAAGATGTTGTGCCGAACGAGGCGCATCTTCACTCAAAATTTGTAACCAGAAGACAGGATAAATGACATGCGAAAGATGATTTTCTCTCTGGTGGTTGCCGGCCTCATGGGTGCGCTGGCCGGTCCCGCCTTCGCCGGTCCCTGCGACAGCAAGATGACGGACCTGAAGCCGATGATGGCCAAGGTGACGGATGCCGGCATGAAGACGGCGCTAGAAGGGCGCTGGACCCAGGCCGAGGCGGCGATGAAGGCGAACGACGACAAGGCCTGCATGGAGCACCTCGCCTTCATCGAGCGAGCTCTGCGCGACGGCAAGATGTAGCCCGGTCACTCCTCCTCGGTCGGCGACGCGCCGGATGTCCTGCATCCGGCGCGTCGTTCCGTCGGTTCCATGCAACCTTCGCCGGCCGGCCGCGTTTCTGCCTCGGGATCGCCGTAGAGGGGACAAGATCATGATGCTCGTCGAAACCGCCGGTGCCTCGGGAGTGGCGTGCGAGCTCTGCCGCGGCGCTACCACGCCGATCTCGACGGGCCATTCCGCCAACCCGCGGATGCGCGCGTACGAATGCTTGGCGTGCGGCCACGAACAGATTCGCATCGCGCCAGCGCGCGTCGGCCGCTCGCAGGCCGCCACGCCGCCGGCGCTGCTCGACGTCGCGTAGGCGCCGGCTCACGGCGGTGCGAGCTTCCGCCGCCAAGCGCCTGCGCAGCAAGAGTTCCCGTCGTCCGGCTACGCCGTGCCAGATCGGTGCGGCAGGCGAAGAAACCACAGTTTGACCACATTCTGACCTCGCCGGTGTCGCATTCCGGCATCACCTTGATCCTCGTCGCGGTCGGTACCTGCACACCGGTGCCGCGCGGCGGTTTCAACGCCTCCTTGGCAGCTACGACCGCT
>JADZBA010000560.1 GCA_020852355.1 Alphaproteobacteria bacterium | reverse complement strand
CTGCGGGCGACGTCGGCGAGCAGCCGGACCGACTGCAGGAACGCGTGGATGATCACCGGCTTGAACACGTTGAGCTGCAGGTGGCCCTGCGCGCCGGCCACGGTGATCGTCACGTGGTTGCCCATGACCTGGGCGGCGACCATGGTCAGCGCCTCCGCCTGGGTCGGGTTGACCTTGCCCGGCATGATCGACGAGCCGGGTTCGTTCTCCGGCAGCAGCAGCTCGCCGAGCCCCGCGCGCGGGCCCGAGCCGAGCAGGCGGACGTCGTTGCCGACCTTGGTGAGCGCGACCGCCAGCGCATTGAGCGCGCCCGAGGCGGCGACGAAGGCGTCGTGCGCGGCCATGGCGGCGAAGCGGTCGCGCGCCGGCACGAACTCGCTCCCGGCCAGGCGCGACAGCTCGACCGCGAAGCGCGCGGCGAAGCCCTCGGGCGCGTTGAGGCCGGTGCCGACCGCGGTGCCGCCCTGGGGCACGGCGCGCAGGCGCGTCAGGGCGGCACGGACGCCGTCGGCGGCATCCTCCACCTGGGTCGCCCAGGCGCCGACCTCCTGCCCCAGCGTCATCGGCACGGCGTCCTGCAGATGGGTGCGGCCGAGCTTCACCACGTCCGCGAACCCGTCCGCCTTGGCACGCAGCAGCCGGGCGAGATGGTCGAGCGCGGGCAGCAGCAGCCCCTCGATCGCGCGCACGGCCGCGACATGCATCGCCGTCGGGAAGCTGTCGTTCGACGACTGGCTGCGGTTGACGTGGTCGTTGGGATGCACGCGCCCGCCGCCGCGGCGATCGCCGAGGATCTCGGCGGCGCGGTTGGCGATCACCTCGTTGAGGTTCATGTTGGTCTGGGTGCCCGAGCCGGTCTGCCAGACGACCAGCGGGAAATGCGCGTCGAGCCGGCCGGCCGCGACCTCGCCCGCGGCGGTGTCGACCGCCCGCCCGAGATCGGGGTCGAGCGCGCCGAGCGCCACGTTGGTGCGGGCGGCCGCCTGCTTCAGCAAGCCGAAGGCATGGATCAGCTCGGCCGGCATGCGCTCGCTGCCGATGCGGAAATTCTCCAGCGACCGCTGCGTCTGCGCGCCCCACAGCCGGTCCGCGGGCACCGCGATCGGGCCGAAGCTGTCGGTTTCGATCCGGACCTCGCGGTCCGCCGCTTGCATGTCGCGATCGGGCATCGGCCTTCCTCTCCGCCGCGCTGGCGTGCCATGGATATGGGGTCGGCTTTCCGCCCGCGCGACCCATCATCGATCGGCCATGCCCCACCTCCTCTCGCTCCTCCTCCTCGCCCTGCTGGTCCTGTGCGGCGGCTCCGCCGAGGCCGCCCCGCGCTCCTGGCTCGTCTTCTTCGAGGCGATCCCGGCGACCGGCATCGACCTGCCGCGCCTGACCGACGCGCCCTACGACGAGCGGCTGGTGGTGGCCGAGCGCGTGCGCGACGAGCTGCTGGCCGAGGTCGTGACCGCGCTCGCCCTGGGCAAGGATATCGGCGAGACGGCGGTCGCCCCGGGCGGCTGGATGCTGGCGACCGAGCCCTCGCTGCAGGCGAGCGTGCCCGGCGGCGAGGCGCCGGCGCTGAAGCTCGCCGCCGCCCTCGGCTACGTGCTGCGGCAGTCGGCGGTGCTGGCGGCCGACCTCGGCGACGACAGGGGCGCGGTCGGCTACGCCATCGTCGCCCTGCCGGCGGTTCCCGCCGATCCGGCGCTGGCCCAGCGCTTCTTCCTGCACGCCGCCGGCATCGACCGCGGGCTCGCCGGGGGCTACAGCACGGTCGGCGCCGGCCTCCTCTATTTCAACCTGCGCGACCGCGCCGGCAGGCCCTATGGCGGCCTCGACGACGCCGCCTTCGCCGATGCCCTGCGCCAGGCGGCGACCACGTTCCAGGAGCCACCGCTGCGCTTCGCCACGGCCGGCCGGGCCCGCGTCGTGCTGGTCGCGAACGACTGGGCCAGCGCGCCCAACGGGGCGGCGTACCGACTGCAGATCGGCTCGGGCGCGGTGCCCGCGCTCGACCGCCTGCAGGAGCGCCACCGCGCCATCGTCGGCGAAGTCGCCGCCCGCTTCGGCTGGCGCTGATCAGGCGAGACGGACGGCGGCGGCGGCGAGCGCGCGGTCGGCGCGGACGGCGGCGAAGGCGAGGCGGACCAGCGCCGGCAGCTCCCACGGCGCGCCGAGCAGGCCGGCGCAGATGCGGCCCGGCCGCGACCGCCCCGCCGCGTCCACGCCGACGATCGCCACCGCGGGCACGATCGCATCGGCGGCATCGATGACCGCCCGCACGACGGCGACGCCACGCCCATGGCGGAGCGCGACCCGCGCCACCGCGTGCGACTCCTGGTCGACGGCGCCGCCGAGGCGGCGCAGCGCCGCCTTGGCCGGCACGTCGAGCACCGGCGTATCGACCCCGACGATGGTGGCGACCGTCGCATCGGCCAGCGCCGCGGGCGTGCGGCACGGCGTGACGTGGCCATCTCGATCGACGATGCGGTCGGCGACGATCAGCGTGCCGGCCGGCAGGGCGGGATCGAGGCCGCCCGCATAGCCGAAGCTGACGAGCAGGTCCGCGCCGCGGGCGACCAGCCGCTCGGCCGCGCGGCGCGCCGCCGCCGGCCCCGGCCCCTCGCACGCCACGATCAGCCCGGCGCGCGCGGCGATCCGCGCCTCGCGCTCCAGGCCGGTGACGCATCCGAGGATCACAAGGCGTGCACCACCCGGTCGCCGCCCTCGCGCGTCAGGCGCGCCCAGCGCGCCAGCGCCCACAGCGGGAAATAGGCGCGATAGCCGTGATAGCGGAGATAGAAGACGCGCGGGAAGCCGACCGCCGTGTACCACGGCTCCGCCCAGAAGGGACCTTCGGCCGGCGCCTCCAGCAGCCAGCGCACGCCGCGCGCCACCGCGGGATGGTCGACCGCGCCGGCCGCCATCAGCGCGAGCAGCGCCCAGGCCGTCTGCGACGACGTGCTGGCGCGCGCGAAGCCGCGGCGTTCCTCCCAGTAGGTCGCCCCGTCCTCGCCCCAGCCGCCGTCGGCGCGCTGGGTCGCCACGAGATAGTCCACGCCGCGGGCGACCAGCGGGCTCGCCGGCGACACCCCCATGGCGTTCAGCGCCGTCAGCGTCGACCAGGTGCCGTAGACGTAGTTGGTGCCCCAGCGCCCGAACCAGGAGCCGTCCTTCTCCTGCTCGCCGCGCAGGAACTCCAGTCCGCGCACCGCCGCCGGCGCCGCGGCATGGCCGAGGCCGCCGAGGCAGGCGAGGCAGCGCGCGGTGACGTCCGACGTCGGCGGGTCGAGCAGGGCGCCGTGGTCGGCGAAGGGGATGTGGTTCAGGCGGTGATGGACGTTGTCCGCGTCGAAGGCGCCCCAGCCGCCGTTGCGGCTCTGCAGGCCGACGATCCATTCGACGGCGCGGTCGATCGCCGGCCCGACCCGCGGATCCTCGCGCCCGACGCCGCTGCGATGGAGCGCCAGGGCCACCACCGCGGTGTCGTCGACGTCGGGATAGTGGTCGTTGCGGTACTGGAAGGCCCAGCCGCCCGGCCGCACGTCGGGCCGCTGCACCGCCCAGTCGCCGGCGACGTCGAGGATCTGCCGGTCGAGCAGCCATTCGACGCCGCGACGGATCGGCGCTCCCGCGACGCCGGCTTCCATGAGCGCGTGCAGCGCGAGCCCGGTGTCCCACACCGGCGACAGGCAGGGCTGGCAGTAGCCCTCGTCGGCGCCGATCGTCAGCAGCCGGCGCACCGAGCCCATCGCCGTGGCCCGCTCCGGATCGTCGGGCGGTCGGCCGAGGGCGGCGTAGGCCATGACCGCGTTGGCCATCGCCGGGAAGATCGCGCCCAGACCGTCCTCGCCGTTCAGCCGCTCGCGCACGAAGGTCATGGCCGCGTCGATCGCACGCTGGCGGTGGTTGCGCGGCAGCAGCGGCTCGGCGGCCCGGACGGCGCGGTCGAGGGCCAGGAAGAAGCGGCTCCAGGCATTGCCGCGGGCCTGGCCCATCCAGTCGCGCTCGTCCTCCGGCGGCACCCGGAACAGCTCGGCGATACCGATGCCCGAGGGATTGGCGGCGGCCGGCT
>JADZBA010000559.1 GCA_020852355.1 Alphaproteobacteria bacterium | reverse complement strand
GCCGGCTTCGCCCCGATCGCCCGCCACACCATCGCGCTCGACGGCGTCGGCGTGACGACGTCGGACAACCGCATCCTGAAGTACGAGAAGGTCCGCCGGCCGATCTATCCGCTGGACGAGATGTGATCGGCCGCCCGGCGCGCAGGCGCGGCCCTCCCCGCCCCTGCGAAGCCGGCGATGGGACGCTGCCGACGGAAGCGAACCGCGAGGCTCGATTCCCGCAAAGCGCGCCACTGGCGTCGCTCCGCGGCCGTCGCATCGCGGCGGAGACGTCGTGCGGTTCCTGTAGGACCGGTCATCGCGCACCCCACCTCTCCCCGACCCTCTCCGCCCCCGCGGGGCGGAGAGGGAGCCCGGCTCTGCCGCCCGCTCCTCGCCCTCTCCGCCCTTCAGGGCGGAGAGGGCGGGGAGGGTGAGGTGGGGCCGGCCGCGGCGACCGCGCGCACGATCGTCGCCAGCACGCCGGCGACATCCTCCATCACTTCGTTGTTCCAGAAGCGCAGCACCCGATAGCCGTGCGTGGGAAGGTCCGCCGCTCGATCGGCATCGGCCGATCGCGCCATGGCATGCTGGCCGCCGTCCAGCTCGATGACGAGACGGGCGGCGGGACACGCGAAGTCGGCGATGTGCCTGCCGATGGGATGCTGCCGGCGGAAGCGAACGGCGGGCTTCGCCTCGCGCAGGGCACGCCAAAGGATTCGCTCGGCGATTGTGGCGTCGCGGCGGAGACGTCGTGCGGTTCCTGTGGGACGGGTCCTCGCGCACCCCACCTCTCCCCCGACCCTCTCCGCCCCCGCGGGGCGGAGAGGGAGCCCGGCTCTGCCGCCCGCTCCTCGCCCTCTCCGCCCTTCAGGGCGGAGAGGGAGGGGACCCGCCGCGCAGCGGCGGGGAGGGTGAGGTGGGGCCGGCCGCGGCGACCGCGCGCACGATCGTCGCCAGCACGCCGGCGACATCCTCCACCACTTCGTTGTTCCAACGGCCACCAACATCGCATCAGATCGTCAAATGCGACGGTGAATCCTGAGAACCTTAGCCGTGTTCATTTCGCGCGTTGGGCATGAGACCAGTTTCGGCCGCTGTCCTTCTTGAAGTCCTCGCGGCTACCGATCGGTTCATGGACGAACTTCGACCATGGTTTCGGCACTCTCGGGTCAATGAGATGGATCGCAGGGACGGTAGCCGTTGCGCCGGCCGATAGCGCGGAATCTTCTCTCGCTTGTTGGCGTCGTCGGTTCGCTGTCTTGAGGCCTTCGAGTACCTTATCTCTCTTGTAAGCGAGGTAGACCATCTCATGCTCGGTGCGCGGGGCGCAGGACCCGCGGCAGACTTCGACGAAGTGCCGCTGCAACGCCGTGTCAGGCTCTCGCAGACCGGTATCCAAACTCTCATAGAAGGTGAGATGCTTGGCGATCAACTCTTTCTGTCGATCGTTCAATGGCATGAGGCGTCACCACACGCTCAGCGCAGTCAACACCATCGCTAAACGTCATCTCTGAGAACGTTACAAGAACGATTTTCGTTGAGGACATTCCATTGATGGAGATGAAGCGCATGACGCCGTAGGCGAGCGTGGAAAGGTCTGGGGTTCGATGGCCGCCGGCAGACTGCGCCAGGGGACATGCCCCACCTCACCCCGACCCTCTCCGCCCCCGCGGGGCGGAGAGGGGGAGCTCTACTAGGCCAGGTCCAGCGGGAACACCGGACGGCGGAGCCTGCGGTAGGTCATGCGGGTGAAGTCGCGCGTCGTCAGGCCGCCGCCGTCGGCGACGATGATCTCGCCGGCGATCGGGCCGAAGGCGGCGCGGAAATGCTGCGAGGACTTGACCACCAGCACCCGCCTGTCGGCCGGCTCGATGCCGTTGACGCGGAACTGGTTGCGGTCGAGGAGCTGCAGGAGGTTGGTGGCGACGATCACGTCCACCCCGGCGGTGCGCAGCACGGCGGTCGGGCCGAAGCTCGCCTCCAGGCCGGCCCACATCGGCCCCTCGTGGGTGAAGTCGCCGCTGCCGAGATGGACGACCCGGCCGGTGAGACGCAGCGGCGGGCCGCCGAAGGACGGGTCGACCTTGCCGCCGACATCGAGCGTCACCTCGGCGCCGAGGCCGGCCGCGCGCATCGCCGCCACCGCCTGGGCGTCGCGGATCGAGCCCAGCGCCACGTCCGCCACGCCGGCGTCGAGCAGGGCGCGCAGCACGCTCGTCGAATCGCCGTAGGCGCCGCCGCCGGGATTGTCGCCGCCATCGGCGATGACCAGCGGCCCGGGGCCGGTCCATGCCGCGGCGCGCGCCGCCGCCTCGGCCGGCGTCAGGACGCGGCCGCGCTCGTTGCGCGTCGCCCACACCATGTCCATCAGCTCCTCGGCCATGGCGCGCCAGCGCGGATCGTCGCCGTCGCCGGTCACCGTCGCGGTCGGACCGGCGTCGAGGATGTCGGCCTTGGCGAAGCCGGCGTTGACGCTGACCGACAGCACCCCCGGCTCCGCCTCCATCGCCCGGGCACGGGCGAGCACGTCCAGCATCGGGCCCGTGTCGGTGCGGCCGCCCGCCACCCCCATGAGCTGCGGCCGGCGCGCGACGACCGTCGTCGGCCGCACCTCGCCCGCCATGGCGCGGCGCAGCAGCCCGGCCGCCTCGCGCCCGCGCTCGCGCATGTCGACCTGGGGATAGGTGCGGTAGGAGACGAGCGCGCTCGCATGGGCCGCCATGCGGTCCGACACGTTGGCGTGCAGGTCGAGGGTGACCGCGACCGGCACGGCGGGGCCGATGATCGCCCGCAGCTCCTCCAGGAGCTGGCCCTCGGCGTCGTCGTGGCTCTCCGTCACCATGGCGCCGTGCAGCGCCAGCAGCACGCCGTCGACGGGGGCGGCGCGCGCGGCGTCCAGGATGAGGCCGCCCAGCTCGCGCCAGGCGCGGTCGGTCACCGGGCCGCTCGGGTTGGCGAAGGTCGCCACCGTGTGCCGCACCGCCCAGCCCTCGCGCTCGGCCACGTCGAGGAAGCCGGCGATCTCGCTGTTGGTGCCGCGGAGCCTGGCCGGAACCTCGTCGCCGCGGTAGCAGAACAGCTTCGCGAAGTCCTCGACGTCCGCCTTCTGGACGCTGAAGGTGTTGGTCTCGTGGCAGAACTGGCCGACGATCACGCGCATGGTGCGGGCTCCGCGGGACGACGAAACGGGATGCCATCAATAGCCCGTCCCGCGGGCACGACGGAGTCCTTCCAATGCCGAGCGACAGCGACGCCTACTTCACGGCCAACCGCTGCAACTGGGACGAGCGCGTCGGCATCCACCGCCGCGACGCCGGCGGCAGCTATCGCATCGACCGCTTCCTCGAGGGCGACGACCGGCTGCACTCGATCGAGGACGGCGAACTGGGCGACGTCGCCGGCCGGCGGCTGCTGCACCTGCAATGCCATTTCGGCCTGGACACGCTTCGCCTCGCGCGGCGCGGCGCGGCCGTCACCGGCGTCGACTTCTCGCCGGCGGCGATCGCGGCGGCGCGCGAACTGGCCGGGCGCATCGGGCGGCCCGACGCCGTATTCGTCGAGGCCAACGTGTACGACGTGCCGGACGTCGTGGCGGGCGGCTTCGACATCGTGTTCACGACCTGGGGCACCATCTGCTGGCTGCCCGACATCCCGCGCTGGGCCGGCGTGATCGCCCGCATGCTGCGGCCCGGCGGCTTCCTCTATTTCGCCGACGGCCATCCGGCCATGCAGATGCTGGAGGAGATCGACGGCAGGCTGCTGCCCACCTATCCGCAGGACACCCCGCCCGACCGGCCGCTCGTCTTCGAGGCGGCGACGACCTACACCGGCGACCCGACGCCGCTGGCGGCGCGCCGCACCTACCAGTGGATCCATTCGATCTCGCGCGTCGTCAACGCGCTGATCGGCGCCGGCCTGACGCTGGAGCGCCTCGACGAGCACAGGGTGCTGCCGTGGCGCATGTTCCCGATGTTCGTTCCCGCCGGCGACGGGCTGTGGCGCCCGCCCGATAGCCAGCCGGCGATCCCGCTCGCCGTCTCGCTCACCGCCCGCCGTCGCGCTTGACAGGGGTGGCGCCGGCGGCCGAGCGTCGCCCTTCGACGCATCCCAGGGGGACGGGGCCGAACGATGGCGCGCTGGCATGAGATGACCGCGAGCGAGGTGGCCGAGGCCGTGCGCGGCGGCGCCACGACGGCGGCCAAGGTCGCCGACGACTGCCTGCGCGCCGTCGCCGACCGCGATCCCAGCCTGAGGGCGTTCGTGAACCTCGATCCCGCCGCCGCCCGCACGGCGGCGCGCGCCGCCGGCGACGGGCCGCTCGCCGGCGTCACCGTCGGGGTCAAGGACATCATCGACGCGGTGGGCTGGCCGACCGAATGCAACTCGCCGATCCATAAGGGCTACCGGCCGGCCCGCGACGCGGCCGCGGTCGCCCTGCTGCGCGCGGCCGGCGCCACCATCCTCGGCAAGACGGTGACCACCGAGTTCGCCTTCGCCCATCCCGGGCCGACCGTGAACCCGCACAATGCCGGCCACACTCCGGGCGGCTCCTCCAGCGGGTCGGCGGCGGCCGTCGCCGCGCGCCTCGTGCATGTGGCGCTCGGGACCCAGACGGGCGGCTCGGTGACGCGTCCCGGCGCCTTCTGCGGCGTCTTCTCGATGAAGCCCAGCTTCGGGCTGGTACCGCGCGAGGGCGTGAAACCGCTCTCGGAATCGCTCGACACCATCGGCTGGTACGGCCGCAGCGTCGCCGACCTCGCCCTGGTGCTCTCGATATTCGATCCGGCGCCGGTGCCGAAGGCGCGCGGCCGGCTGCGCATCGCGCTGTGCCGCCAGCCGCCCTGGACGTCGGCGTCGCGGCCGATGAAGGCCAACATCGAGCGCGCGGCCGGCCTGCTCGCCGCCGCCGGCCATGTCGTGGCACCGTTCGGGCACGAGGCGCTGGTGGCCCCGCTGCACGCGGCGCAGGAGACGATCATGGTGGCCGATGCCGCCCGGTCGCTGTGCATCGAGCGCATGCACCACGCCGACAGCCTGAGCGAGCGGCTGCGCACCCGGCTCGCCGCGGGCGTGGCGGTCACGGCCGAGGACGAGCGTGGGGCACGGACGGTGGCCGAGCGGGCGCGGCACGACTTCGACCTGCTGCTCGGCTCGTGGGACGCGGTCCTGCTGCCGCCGTCGCCGGGCGAGGCGCCGGCGACCCTGGCCTCGACCGGCGACCCCGCGTTCAACCGCGTCTGGACGCTGCTCGGCACGCCCTGCGTCGGCATCCCCTACGGACGCGGACCGGGCGACCTGCCGCTCGGCATCCAGCTCGTCGGGCGCCGGCGCGACGATGCCGCCCTGCTCGGCGTCGCGGCGGAGGTGGCCGCGGTGCTCGGCGCCGCGGCGTGACCGGGCCCGCCGTCCGCGACATCGCGCTCGACCGCTACCGCGCCGCCATCGCCCCGCTGCCGGTCCGGGACGGCGCGCCCGGCGCGCCGCGCGCCGTGCTGTTCGAGCGCGTGCTGCTGTCGACGCCGCTGTTCTTCCCGATCACGCTCGACCTGCATGCCTTCCGCGACGCGTTCCAGCTCGACGGGCTCTATCTCGCCGAGGCCTACGACGCGATCTTCGACCCGGCCTTCGCCGCCGGGCTGCTGCCGCGGCGCGACGCGCTCGCCGCGGCGCCGGCGGGAGAGGCGGAGATGTTCGTGCTCGGCGGGTCCGGCAACCATTTCCACTGGCTGCTCGACTTCCTGCCGCGCCTGGCCCTGGCGAGCGCAGGGACGACCCGGCTGGTCACCGCCGACTTCGGACCGCGCCAGCGGGAGTCGCTCGACTTCGCCCTGGCCGCCCTCGGCCTGCCGGCGCTGCCGGTGCGCCCCCTGCCCGACGGCGTCGTCGGCGTCCGCCACGCCACCGTGCCGACCGCGCCCGCGCGCGCCTTCGCCGTCGCCTTCTGGCGACG
>JADZBA010000558.1 GCA_020852355.1 Alphaproteobacteria bacterium | reverse complement strand
TGACCCCCACAGGATCACGTAGGGTCACTCCGCCAGCATGCGCATGCCGTCGGCGACATCGGGTCGCGATGTCCCGGCCTCGGGAAACCGTTCCAGGATCGACAGGCGAGCTTCGATGCGATCGAAGAGGCGGTCGGCAGCGGCAGGATCATCGGCGGCGACAAACCACCAGCTCGCCAGAAGATCCTCGCGAGCGCGCTCCGTCTTCCGGAGCGGGGGCATCTCAGGTGCCCCGCTTCTCCGCGATCCAGCGCCTGCGCGCCTCGGCCTTCAGCTCCGCGAAGCCGAGCGACCCGGCATCGCCGCTGGCGAGTCCCTCGTTCCAGGCGCTGCGAAGCCGTTCAACCTCGTCGGCATCCCAGCGGTCGAACCGCTCGAGCAGGCGCAGGGCCTCGCGGACCACTTCACCGCTCGACGCGTAGCGGCCGCTCTTCACCCTGGCCTCGATCATCTCGACCAGCTCGGGCGTCAGGGCAATCGAGACCTTCATGATCCCACTCTCGGCGAGCGATCCAACGCAGCATCATATCAGCATGACGTGATCGATCGGAAACGCCGCCGCCCTCACGCCGCCGCGATGTCGCCCACCACCCGCACGCGGACGCGGAGCGCGTTGCCGGGCAGGTAGGCGAGGGGGATGTCCTCCACCTCGATGGTCTTCAGCGTCGCGGCGTCGGCGCCGGCGGCGACCGCGCGGTCCTCGGCGAGGCGCGTCGCGGCCGCGACGGCATCGGGTCGCGGCAGGTTCTGGAACACCTGGTCGATCTCGCCCGAGACCTGGGCGATGGCGGCACCCACGGCGTTGGCGCAGTCGCCGTGCGGCACCCGCACGACGCGGCTGATGCCGGCGACCGCCTCGGGCACCAGGAAGGCACCCCCGCCGACCGCGATCAGCGGCAGCGGGGCGGCGTCGGTCTTCATGCGGTCGACGTTCTCCTCGACCATGGCGTGGGCGCGGGCCAGCGCGCGGGCGACCAGCCCGCGGTCGAGCCCGGCGACGCGGGCGCGCTCGCCGAGATCGAGCAGGCCGGCCGCCACCGCGACGTCGGTGGCGGTGAGGCGCGTGCCGCCGAAGACCAGCGCCTCCGACGTGAGCCGATGGCCGACGCTGAGCGGGCCGACCGCGGGAGGATCGCCCTCGACATGGCTGCCGCCGCCGAGGCCGATCGACAGCAGGTCGGGCATGCGGAAGAGCGTGCGCACGCCGCCGACCTCGACGACGCCGTTGGCCTCGCGCGGGAAGCCGTGGCGGAGCTGACCGATGTCGGTCGTGGTGCCGCCGACGTCGATCACCATGGCGTCGGCGACGCCCGACAGGAAGGCGGCCCCGCGCATCGAGTTGGTGGCCCCCGACGCGAAGCTCAGCACCGGCTGGCGCAGCGCCTGGGCGGCCAGCATCACGGTGCCGTCGTTCTGGGTGATGTAGAGCGGGGCGGCGATGCCGCTCGCGGCGATCGCCGCCTCGAAGGCCGCCACCGTCGCGCGCGCGAGGTCGGCCAGTGCGGCGTTCATCAGCGCGGCGTTCTCGCGCTCCAGCAGGCCGATGCGCCCCAGCTCGTGCGAGCAGGTGATCGCGGCCCCGGGGATCTCGCCGCGGACGATCTCGGCCGCCTCCTTCTCGCCCGACGGGTCGATCGGCGAGAACACGGCGGCGATCGCCACCGCCTGCAGGCCGCGCTCGCGGAAGCGGCGCGCGGCGGCCGCGATGGCGGTGCGGTCGAGCGGCATGAAGGGCCGCCCGTCATAGTCGTGGCCGCCCTCCACGGCGGCCACCTCGCCGGCGACGAGGGCGGCCAGCGCCGGCGGCCAGTCGCAGAACGGCGGCAGCGTGGCGCCGGCCGGCAGGCCGATGCGCAGCGCGCCGACCGGGTTCAGCGAGCGGCCCTGGATCACCGCGTTGATGAAGTGCGTGGTGCCGATCATCACCGCGTCGATCGGCCGCTCGCGCACCTCGGGGTGGCGCGACAGCAGCGCCAGCGAATCGAGGATGCCGCCGGTCACGTCGGCGGTGGTCGCGGTCTTGACGGCGCGCACCACGCGCGCGCCGTCGATGAGGACGGCGTCGGTGTTGGTGCCGCCGACGTCGATGCCGATGCGCCGCATGGCCCTACGCCGCCGCCGGGGTGGCGAACACCGAGCGGAACTCGATGTCGTAGCCGAAGGCGCGCGGTCCGACATGCTCGATGCCCTTGGGCGTCAGCAGGATCGGGGCGGCGGGCAGCGCCACCACCGTGACGCGCTGGCCGTAGCGCAGCGTCTCCGTGCCGATCGCCTCGCCGGTGACGGTGTTGAGCACGCAGATCAGGTCGGGCGTGGTGACGACGGGGACGCCGTCGCGCCATGCCACCGCCCACTCGTTCTGGAAGGCGAGCTCGAGGCGGCTGCCGCGGTCGCCGTCCAGGCCCTCGATCGTCGCCGTGCCGCGCAGGAAGCCTTCGGTCGTGCGCCGCGCGATGTCGGCCACCTTCCCGGCGAAGAGGCGAAGCCCGCCCTCGGTCTCCAGGATGGCGGCGATCGGGTCGGCGTGCGTGCGCTGCGCCGCGCGCACGGCGCGGCCGAGGCGGATCGCCTTGGTCGTCGTGTGGGGGATGCCCCAGTCCTTGACCTCGCGGCCGGTGCGCGGCGCCTTGCAGGTGGATGCCGTCGAGCCGAGCTCCGTGCAGGCCTTGCGGCTGACGCGCTCCATCCATTTCCACGAGGTGACCCTGGCGACGATCACCTCCTGGCCGCGCACGTCGGCCATGGCGAGCGGGTACGGGCGCAGGTCGCCGATGGCGAAGCTCGTCATCTGCGCCTCGGGAAAGGCGCGGCCCATGCAGTCGGCGTCGACCACCGGGATGCCGAGATGGACCGCCCCCATCATCGGCTGGATGGCGTTGCCGCCGCCGATCTCCAGCGACATGATCGCGCGGAACCGGCGGCCGAGATAGGTCTCCATGATCTCGACCGAGCGCGCGACCGTACGACTGTCGGAGAGGCGCTCCTGCCCGACCAGCGGCGCTCCCATGTTGGAGACCACGGCGACGAGGTCGTCGTCGGCGAGGTCGGCCGGGTCCATCAGCATGACGCGATGCCCCTCGCCGTAGAGGCGGCGCATGTTGAGCAGGCCGAGATAGGGGCTGCCGCCGCCGCCGGTGCCGAGGATCCAGGCGCCGACCGCCAGCGCCTCGACGTCGTCGGCCGTGACCTCCGTCGGGGCCGCGCTCACGCGAACATCTCCCCCAGGACCGCGGCGGTGACGCTGACCGCCAGCAGGACCGGCGCCGCGATGCGCGCCCTGACGGCGTCGCGTTGGGCGACGGTGTAGCTGATGCAGTCCATGACCACGAGGTCGGGCGCGTGCGCCGCCATGCGATCGGCCGCCGCCGTCGCCTCGCGCGCGTCGGCCAGCGGCAGCAGCGGCTCGGCGACGACCGCGACGCCGGGGCGGCCCCACTTGGCGGCGAGCGCCTGCGCCTGGCGGGGCAGCGGCACGAAGAGGCCGAGCCGCCCGGCCGGCAGCAGCCCCTGGGCGAGCCCGGCCAGGACCGCCGACGGGAAGACCACGACGCCCTTCGGCACCAGGGTCGGGAAGGCGCCGGTGCAGCAGATGACAGTGGCCCGCGCGCCGTCGGCGGCGAAGCGGTCGACGAGGCGCTGCGCCCGCCCGGCCACGACCTTCTTGGAGATCTGCACGCCGCTGCCGTCGGGCAGCTTGGTGAAGAGAGTGTCGCCGCCGTCGGCCGGCTTCAGCGCCTCGACCTCGGCGCGCGACAGGCCGTCGAGCGAGCCGACCAGCTCGACCCGGGTGCCGTCGCCGACCGCCTCCTGCAGCAGGCGGTGGACGTCGGGACGCGGCGACTGGCCCACGACGATGGCGCCGAGGACTGGGCGTGCTCGCAGGGCTTCTGTCATATGGACGATCCGGTGTCGGGGGCGGGGTGGACGCGGATAGTAGCAGGCGCCGACGGCCGCGCGAGCGCCATCGCTTGCCGTCGGCCGCCGCGCGTTCCTATCCTCGTGCCATGACCGACCGTGCCGCGCCGGACTGGCGCATCGTGCCGCTGGCCGACCGCCCCGACGCGATCCCGATCTTGGCCACCGCGCTGTGGGCGTACTGGGGTGCGACCTTCCCGCACAAGACGGTGGCGGTGCGCAGCGCCAGCCTGGCGGCGCGCGTCAACCGCGACCGCGTGCCGACTGCGGTCGTCGCTCTCGATGCCGCCGGCGCGCCAATCGGCACTGCCAGCATCCTGCTCGACGACATGGAGACGCGGACCGACCTCAACCCGTGGCTCGCCACCGTCTTCGTGATGCCGGAGAGGCGCGGCCGGGGCCTCGGCGCGGCACTGTGCGGGGCGATGGCGGCCGAGGCATGGCGGCTCGGGATCCCGCGTCTCCATCTCTATACGTTCGACCGGCGCGGCTTCTACGCCGGGCTCGGCTGGCGCGACCTGGAGACCGTCGACTACAACGGGCAGCCGACCGCGATCATGGTCAAGGACCGTCCGCGCTGAGCGGCCTCACGCGAGCGCGGCGATGCCGAAGGCGCCGTGCAGCGCCCGCCGACCCGGCGGCGTGATCTCCAGCGACCGGGTGCCCGCCCGACGGCGCACCCATCCCGCCGCCAGGCAATGGGCGCAGATCGCCGCACCCACCTTGCCTGCGACGTGCGGCCGCCGCTCGCTCCAGTCGAGACAGGGGCGGCACATCGGCCGCGAGGCGCGCCCGTCCGTCGGCACCGCGATGCCGATCCGTCCGAGGAACCGCACGCCCTCGGCGGTGAGCAAGCCCGCCTCGTCGTCGAACTCGACCGCGCCGTGCGCCACCAGGGCGTCGGTGATCGCCACGCCGAGCCGGCCGGCGAGGTGGTCGTAGCAGGTCCGTGCGGTGCGCATCGCCGCATCGCGCGGCCCCGTCGCCGGACGGGCGCGGGCGGTGGTCGCGGCGAGCTGCAAGATGCCCTCCAGCATCCGGGCGACCTCCGGGTCGGCGAGGCGATGGTAGCGATGGCGGCCCTGGCGCTCGACCTTCAGCAGGCCGGCTTCGGTCAGGCGGGCGAGGTGGCTGCTGGCGGTCTGCGGCGCGACGCCGGCCGCGCCGGCCAGTTCGGCGGCGGTCAGCGCGCGCCCGTCCATCAGCACCACCAGCATGGCCGCCCTGGCCGGCTCCCCGACCAGCGCGGCGATCCGCGCGAGCTCGTTGGCATTCACGTGGGGCACCTCCGCTGTCCGGCATCCTGACCCCGGCACGGTCAGGGATGCTTCGATCGCGATCGTAGCATCGAGCGACCGCCGGCCGGCACATCGGCGGCCATGACGCAGATCCAGCTCGACCATCCGCGCGCCTCGGCCGATGCCCCGGCCTTCTTCGGCCGGCGCGTCGTCTGGGCCGCCTTCGTGCTGGCCGCCTTCGGCTGGGGCGTCGGCTTCTACGGCCCGCCCGTCTATCTGCACGCCGTCGTGCTGCGCACCGGCTGGTCGCTGCCCTTCGTGTCCGCCGCGGTGACGCTGCACTTCCTCGTCGGCGCGGCGGCGGTCGCCAACCTGCCGCGCATGCACCGCCGCCTCGGCGTGGCGGCGACGACCGGTGCGGGCGCGGTCCTGCTCGCCCTCGGGGTCGTCGGCTGGGCGACGGCCGGCCGACCGTGGCTGCTGCTCGCGGCCGCTCTCTTCAGCGGCGTCGGCTGGGTCGCCATGGGCGCGGCCGCGGTCAACGCCATCGTCGCGCCCTGGTTCGTGCGCACCCGGCCGCGGGCGCTGGCGACCGCCTACAACGGCGCCAGCATCGGCGGCGTCGTGTTCTCGCCGCTCTGGGTGGCGCTCATCGGTCTCGTCGGCTTCACGGCCGCGGCCGCGGGGATCGGCCTCGCCATGGTGGCGGTCGTCCTCGTCCTCGCGTTCCGCGTCTTCGCCTGGACGCCGGACCGGCTGGGACAGGCGCCCGACGGCGACGCGCCGTCCGCCGGCGTGCCGGCCGCCGCCGCGCGGCGGGTACCGGTGCTGCCGGGCCGGCTGCTGTGGCGCGACCGCGCCTTCCTGACGCTGGCTTCGGGGATGGCGCTCGGCCTCTTCGCGCAGATCGGGCTCGTCGCCCATCTCTTCTCCGTGCTGGTGCCGGCCCTGGGCCCCGGCGGGGCCGGCGCGGCCATGGGCCTCGCGACCGGCTGCGCGATCGCCGGCCGCACCGTCGTCGGCCGGCTGATGCCGGTCGACGCCGATCGTCGCCGGATCGCCTGCGCCAGCTACGCGGTGCAGGTCGCGGGCTCTCTCGTCGGCCTGGCGGCCGGCGGCGATGCGGTCCTGCTGCTGGCGGGCGTCGTGCTCTTCGGTTGCGGCATCGGCAATGCCACGTCGCTGCCGCCGCTCGTCGCCCAGGTCGAGTTCACCCGCGAGGACGCGCTGCGCGTCGTGCCGCTGATCGTCGCCATCGGCCAAGGGACCTACGCGTTCGCTCCGGCGGCGTTCGGCCTGGTGCGCGAGACGCTGGCCGACCCGGCGATGTTCGCCCTGGCGGCCCTCGTGCAGGTGGCGGCGATCGGCTGCTTCCTGGCCGGACGGCGCTAGTCCCCCACGCTTGTTACGGCGGGACGGCTTGCCTATCCTCGGCCGGCCGCCAGGGGAGGGGACTTGACCGAGGCTCATGCCGTCGTCGAGGGGGTGACGCGCGTCTATCCCGCCAACGCGGGCAATCCGCCGGTCCATGCGCTGGGACCCATCGACATGACGCTGGCGCGCGGCGAGTTCGTCGCCGTCGTCGGCCCCTCGGGCTGCGGCAAGTCGACCCTGCTCGACGTCCTGGCCGGACTGTCGGCGCCGAGCGCCGGACGCATCCTGTTCGAGGGCCGGGAGGTGCGCGGCGAGGTGCCGGACGGCGTCGGCGTCGTCTTCCAGGAGGACGCGTCCTTCCCGTGGCTCACGGTATGGGACAATGCCGCCTTCGGGCTGCGCCGCGCCGGCGTCGACGCCGCGGAGGTCCGCCGGCGCGTCGACGACGCGCTCGCCTTCATGGGGCTGAAGGATTTCGCGCGCGCCTATCCCGCCCAGCTCTCGGGCGGCATGCGCCAGCGCGTCTGCATCGCCCGCACACTGGTGCTGCAGCCCCGCCTGATCCTGCTCGACGAGCCGTTCGGCGCGCTCGACCAGCAGACCCGCCTGCTGATGGGCGACGAGCTGCTCAACCTGTGGCGGCGCACCGGCGCCACGGTGATGCTGATCACCCACGCCCTCGACGAGGCGGCGATGCTGTCGGACCGCGTCGGCGTCATGTCGGCCCGTCCCGGGCGCTTCATCGACATGGTCGAGACCGGCTGGCCGCGCGAGCGCGACAGCCGCATCGTCGCCGAGGAGGCATTCGGCAAGGTCACGGCGCGGCTGTGGTCGCAGCTCCGCGGCGAGTCGATGAAGGCGCTCGGCATGGCCGGCGCCGCCGGCGGCCACTAGCCGCTTGGACCCGCTGGCGCTGGCCGCGCTCGCCGTCGCCGTCGCGGCGATCGTCGTGGCGCTCGTGCTGGCGCGGCGACCGGGTGGCGAGGTGCAGCGGCTGGCCGATCGCCTGGCCGAGAGCCAGGCGGCGCTCGCCGGGCGGCTCGCCCAGATGGCCGAGCAGTCGGCCGCCGCCCAGGCGGCGACCGCCGAGCGGCTGGCGGCCCAGGAGCGGACCCTGGCGACCACGGTGGAGCAGCGCCTCGCCCGGCTTTCCCAGGTGGTCGGCGAGACGCTGGACCGCAACGCCCAGGCGGCGGCAGGAACGCTGGGCGACCTCAAGGCGCGGCTCGCCGTCATCGACGCCGCCCAGGGCAAGATCACCGAGCTGTCGACCCAGGTCGTGGCGCTGCAGGACGTCCTGTCGAACAAGCAGGCGCGCGGCGCCTTCGGCGAGGTCCAGCTCGAGGCCCTGGTGTCGAGCATCCTGCCGCCCTCGGCCTACGCCTTCCAGGCGCCGATCGGCGCGGGGCGCCGGGTCGACTGCCTGCTGCGGCTGCCCAACCCGCCGGGGGCGATCGCGATCGACGCGAAGTTCCCGCTGGAGAGCTGGCACGGGCTGCGCAACGCCGGCGACGACGCGGCGCGCCAGCAGGCCGCGCGCGCCTTCGCAGCCGCCATCCTGCTGCATGTCCGCGCCATCGCCGAGAAGTACATCGTGCCCGGCGAGACGGCGGAGAGCGCGCTCATGTTCCTGCCGAGCGAGGCGGTCTATGCCGAGTTGCACGCGCGCTTTCCCGAGGTCGTCGAGAGGTCCTACCAGGCGCGGGTGTGGATCGTCTCCCCGACGACGCTGATGGCGACGCTGAATACCGTGCGCGCGGTCCTGAAGGACGTGCGCATGCGCGAGCAGGCCGGCCTCGTGCAGAAGGAGGTGCGGCTGCTGCTGGAGGACGTCGCCCGCCTCGACGAGCGCGTCGGCCGGCTGCAGCGCCATTTCGAGCAGTCGATCGACGACGTGCGGCAGATCCGCATCTCCACCGACAAGGTGACGCGCCGCGGCGAGCGCGTCGGCGAGCTGGAGGTGGAGGACTCCGCCGCACTCGCGGGCGACCCAGGCCCACCGCCCCTGCCGCCGGCGGGATGATCGCCGCCGCGCAGAGCCTGCTCGGCGTCTTCGCGCTGGCGCTCCTCGCCTGGGCGCTCGGCGAGAACCGGCGGCGGGCGCGCCTCCTGCCGGCGCTCGCCGGCATCGCGGTGCAGTTCGCCCTCGCCGGGCTGCTGCTGGGGGTGCCGGGCGCGCGGCGCGTCTTCGCGTGGCTTGCCGATGCGGTGGTCGCGATACAGGCCGCGACCGGCGCCGGCACCGCCCTCGTCTTCGGCTATCTCGGCGGCGCGCCGCCGCCCTATGCGGCGACCGGGCCGGGCAGCAGCTTCGTGCTCGCCTTCCAGGCGCTGCCCATCGTGCTGGTGTTCAGCGCCCTCTCGGCGCTGCTCTTCCACTGGCGGGTCCTGCCCTGGCTGGTGCGCGGCTTCTCGCGGCTGCTCGGCCGCGTGCTCGGCCTCGGCGGCGCGGTGGCGGTCTCGACCGCGGCCAATGTGTTCGTCGGCATGGTCGAGGCACCGCTGCTGATCCGTCCCTACCTCGCGCGCCTGACCCGCGCCGAGCTGTTCATGGTGATGGTCGGCGGCATGGCCACGATCGCCGGCACCGTCTTCGGCCTCTACGCGGCAATCCTGGCACCGACCCTCCCCGAGGTCGTCGGGCATCTCCTGGTCGCCTCGATCATCAGCGCGCCGGCGGCGATCACGGTGGCGCGCCTGATGGTGCCCGAGGACGGCCCGCCGACGCCGGGTGACATCGCGCTCGACGGCGACGCGTCGAGCAGCTTCGAGGCGGTGGTGCGCGGCACCGTCGAGGGGGTGACGCTGCTGCTGCATATCGTCGCCATGCTCATCGTCATGGTGGCGCTGGTGGCGCTCGCCAACCAGGCGGCCGCCCTGCTGCCCGGCGTCGCGGGCGCGCCCCTGTCGATGGAACGCGTCGCCGGCTGGCTGTTCGCGCCGCTCGCCTGGCTCATGGGCATCCCTGCCGCCGAGGCGGCCACCGCCGGATCGCTGCTCGGCGTCAAGACGGTGCTGAACGAGCTCCTCGCCTACCTGCAGCTCGCGGCCCTGCCCGCCGACGCGCTGTCGTCCCGTTCGCGCCTGATCCTCGTCTATGCGCTCTGCGGCTTCGCCAACTTCGGCAGCCTCGGCATCATGATCGGGGGCATGAGCGCCATGGCGCCGCAGCGGCGGGCCGAGCTGGTCGGGCTCGGCATGCGCTCGATCGCCGCCGGCACGCTCGCCACCTGCATGACGGGCGCCGTCGTCGGCGTGCTGGTGTGGGAATGAACGATCCCTGGCGCCCGAGGGCGCCGGGGATCGCACGACTCAGATGATGACGAAGTCGCCGGAGTTGCCGCCGGCCGGCCCTTCGTCGAACTGGGCGAGCTGGTTGACCGCGGTCACGTTGTTGAAGGTCGCCACCAGCACGGCCGCATCGGTGCTGACCATGCTCTCGTCGAACCAGATCTCGCCGCGATCGCCGGTGGTGTTGAAGAAGATGTAGAAGCCGGGCTTGTCGGTGTCGGCGGTGCCGGCCGTCAGGAACGCGTCGAACGCGCCGATCGAGCTGTAGCCCTGGCCGGTCGCGATCAGCAGGTTGTCGTTCGCCGTCGCGGCGTTGCCGGCGGTGCCCTTGTAGCCGTCGATCGCCGAGACGCCGCCGAACGCGTTGCCGTCGAAGGCGACCTCGTCGAGGTTGCCGGCGAAGTCCTGGATGACGTCGCCGACATCCTCGCCCGCGGGGAAGAGGAACCGGTCGCCGCCGGCGTTGCCGACCAGCAGGTCGCTGTCCTCGCCACCCCACAGCGTGTCGGCGCCGGTGCCGCCGACGAGCGTGTCGTCGCCGGATTCGCCATGAAGGATGTACGTGCCGTCGGTCTCGCGGCTGCCGTCGAGCCCGTCGTCGCCGTTGCCGCCGAACACCTCCAGCGTCGCGCCGGCCCCGACATTGCCGTCGGCGAAGGCGACGTCGTCGCCGCTGCCGCCGAACATGACGGTCTCGAAGTTCTCGATCGAGAGGTCACGGAGCTGGAGGTCGGCGCGGCCGTCGACGAACAGGATGTCGTCGCCGTCGCCACCGTCGTTGGCGTCGGTGATGGCGAGCCCGCGGACATAGGCGACCGTGTCGTCGCCCTCGCCGGCTGCCACGGTGACGCGGGTGTTCGGCAGGATGCCGTCGGCCGGCTCGCCGGAGGTGTCGCCGACGAAGATGTCGTCCGAGCCGTCGCCGCCGATCAGCGTCTTGTCGCCGATCGAACCGTCGAGCAGCGCCAGGTCGTCGTCGTCGGCACCGCCGTCGAACGTGTCGGCCCCGAAGTTCTGGCCCTCGATCGTGTCGTTGCCGCCGTCGCCGAACACGGCGACGTCGCCGGCGTTCGCCTCCATGAAGGCCGAGTCGTTGCCGTCGCCGAGATAGACGATGTGATCGCCGGAGGTGGAGACGATGTTCACCAGGTCCTGGAGCTTGTCCATGTAGATCAGCTTGTCGCCGGCATCGCTGTTGCCGAGCGACAGGGTGTCGTTGCCGTTGCCGGCGAACACCGTGTCGTTGCCGATGTCGGGATCGATCACGTCGTTGCCGGCGCCGCCGTAGAGCAGGTCGGACCCGGCACCGCCGTTGATCTGGTCATTGCCGAGGTCGCCGGCGACCTGGTCGTCCCCGGCCGCACCGTTCAGCGTGTCGTTCTCCTGGCCGCCATAGACCGAATCGTCGTTCGCGCCGGCGACGATCTGGTCGGCGCCGGTATTGCCGTAGACGCGATCGGCGCCGTCGCCGGTGGCGATCGTGTCGGCGCCGCCGAGACCCCAGACCTGCACCGACTGGAGCTGGGTCGCCAGGGCGGTGGCGTCGTTGCCGGCGTCGTCGAGGACGGTGTCGGTCAGCCGGTCGCCCACCCATATCTGGCCGCCGTTGCTGAGGACGATGTTGGACGTCGCGGGCGACATCGTGATGCCGCCGATTTGCCGGATCAGCATGTTCGGGATGTAGGCGTAGCGCACCTCGGAGGCCGCGAGCGGCGTGCCGTCGGCGTCGCGCGCCTTGACGATCGCGAGGTCCGTGCCGTTCTCGACGAGGTCGAACTGCTGCGACTGCAGGCTCGGGTCGGAGATCTGGAGGACGTCCGAGCGGAAGTCGAACGATTGGCCGAGCGTCTTGAGATCGAGATTGCTCGATCCGTTCCAGGAGAAGATGGCCATGAAGAACACCTCGTATGCGTCTCGTTGATCCGGTCCGTAGGCTCTCGCCCGGCGGGCGGAACTCGCGGGCGACGGTCGTCGAAGGGCGTCGCCGCGGCCTCGCCCCATCGCCGGAACAGGCTGGTTCCATGGCGGTTCCATGAAAAATTCTTCATGGCCTCCAGCGGCTTGCCGCCTCCGCGTGGGGCGTGCGGGGAACGCCGGCGATGCGCGCATCAGGGGGACGGCGATCGGCGCTATCTGCGGGCCGCCTTTCCGCTACACTCGGGGCCGGGCTGCAATCGCTGCGGGTGACGTCGATGACCGGCTTCTCGATCTTCGTGCTGATCGTCCTGGTGGTGGCCGTTCTCCTCGTCGTGATGGGCGTGAAGTCGGTGCCGCAGGGGCGCGAGTTCACCGTCGAGCGCTTCGGCCGCTACACGCGCACGCTGAAGCCCGGGCTCAATCTGATCGTTCCCTTCGTCGACCGCATCGGCGCCAAGCTGTCGATGATGGAGACGGTGCTGGACGTGCCGCAGCAGGACGTCATCACCCGCGACAACGCCTTGGTCACCGTCGACGGCGTGATCTTCTTCCAGGTGCTCGATGCGGCACGCGCGGCCTACGAGGTCTCGCATCTGGAGAACGCCATCCTCAACCTCACCATGACCAACATCCGCACGGTCATGGGCTCGATGGACCTCGACGAGCTGCTCTCCCAGCGCGACAAGATCAACGCCCAGCTCCTGGTGGTCGTCGACGAGGCGACCACGAGCTGGGGCGTGAAGGCGACGCGCATCGAGATCAAGGACATCTCGCCGCCGCGCGACCTGGTCGACAGCATGGGCCGGCAGATGAAGGCCGAGCGCGACAAGCGCGCGGCGATCCTGGAGGCCGAGGGCCTGCGCCAGGCCGCGATCCTCAAGGCCGAGGGCGAGAAGCAGGCGACCATCCTCGCCGCCGAGGGGCGCCGCGAGGCCGCCTTCCGCGACGCCGAGGCGCGCGAGCGCGAGGCCGAGGCCGAGGCGAAGGCGACCGACATGGTGTCCCGCGCGATCGCCGGCGGCAACGTGCAGGCGGTCAACTACTTCGTGGCGCAGCGCTATGTCCAGGCACTGGAGAAGATCGCCACGGCGCCGAACCAGAAGGTGCTGATGCTGCCGGTCGAGGCGGCGAGCGTCATCGGCGCCGTCGGCGGCATCGCCGAGATCGCGCGCGAGGCGTTCGCGCGGCCGGCCCCGGCCCCACCCCGCGCGTGACGGTGATGGACGGCATCGAGTTCTGGCACTGGCTCAGCCTCGGCGGGATTCTCGTCGCCGTCGAAATCCTGGCGCCCGGCGTCTATTTCCTCTGGCTCGGCATCGCGGCGCTGCTGGTGGGCGGCGTGTCGTGGATATGGCCGGAGCTGCACTGGCAGTACCAGGTGCTCCTGTTCGCCGCGTTCTCGGTCGCCGACATCTGGCTGTCGCGCCGGTTCGTCCGGCGCCACCCGATCGAGACCGACCGCCCCTACCTCAACCGCCGCGGCGAGCAGTATGTCGGCCGCACCTTCACGCTCTCCGCGCCGATCGTCGATGGCGTGGGGCGCCTGCACGTCGGCGACACGATGTGGCGGATCGCCGGGCCCGACCTGCCGACCGGCGCGCGGGTGACGGTCAAGGGCGTCGACGGCGCGACGCTGCTCGTCGACCTCGCGTAGCGCTGCGCCGCGCCAAGCTTCAGGCGCCGCCGGGTCCGCTCGCGGCCGCCGGCAGGAGCTGCACCTTTCGCCGCCGATAGTGGCGACGCGCCTTGGCGCGGTTGCCGCAGCCGGTCATCGAGCACCAGCGCCGGCCGGGGCCGCGGTCGGCGTCGAGAAACAGCCAGCCGCAGCGCTCGTCGGCGCAGCGGCGCACGCGGGCGAGCCGCGGCGAGGCCAGCAGGTCGGCGGCATCCCGCGCGACGCGGGCGAGCGGCGATGCCAGCGCGTCCGCGGATCCCGCCGTCCAGGCGAAGCCGCCGGCAACCGCGGCGAGGCGATCGGCGCCCGCGAGATGGCCGTTGAGGCGGGCGAGGTCGTCCGGCAGCGGTGCCGCCGGTCCGGCGGCGAGCCGCGCCACCGCCTCGCGCAGTGCCAGCGCATCGGCCAGCACCCGCGCCGCCGCGTCGGGGTCGCGGGCGGCCCGCGCCAGGAGGGCCGATACCGC
>JADZBA010000557.1 GCA_020852355.1 Alphaproteobacteria bacterium | reverse complement strand
GCGCTCGGCTGCCGGCACCCCTCCGACCTCGCCTTCCGCCGGATCCGCCACTACCTCGAGGGCTGGCGCCCCGGCCGGCCCCACCAGCTTCGCGAGCTCGTGGACGTCTTCGACACCGTCGGGCCCTACTCGAGCAAGCGCGCGAACCAGGCGCCGATGGTGGCGCTGGCCGGCGGCATGGTCCGCCGCGGGGGCCGGCTCCCCTTCGGGACGCCGCACCTGGTCCGCGACCACGACCCGACGCCGGAGGGCCCGCGCCGGCGCCGCGGCTTCCGCGTCCGCCGCGACGTGTCCTCGGAGCTCGCGACGGGCGAGAACGCGTTCGCCTTCTGGCGGTCCTACGACGACCAGTTGCACGGCGTCTACAAGGTCGGAACGAAGCTCTTCTACGAGACCGGCGACACCGCGACGCAGCTCGACACGCTCTGGAACGCCATCCAGAAGCCGGTCATGTTCACGGTCGACAACCGGCTCATCATCCTCACCGGCGACCGCCGCAAGGTCTGGAACGGCGGCACCACCATCCACTCGTTCGGCGTCGCCGCGCCGCCGTCGTGCACGGCGTCGGCGACGGGCGGCGGCACGCTGACCGGGGCCTACTACTGGGCGGTGACGGAGTACGACCCCACGACGGGCGACGAGAGCGCGCCCACGATCTCCGGCATCGTGAACCCCGCCGGCCAGGCCGTGCAGCTCACGCTGGGCGCGGTCTCGAGCGAGACGCGGTTCAGCCAGCGCCGCATCTACCGGACGACGAACGGCGGCAGCGCGCCCGACCTGTTCCTGATCGACACGATCGCGACGGCCACGACCTACACCGACACCGGCGAAGTTGACGGCACGCAGCGCGTCGGCGTCGTCGAGACGGCGGACGGCACGGTGCTCGGCTACATCACCGGCACCGAGCCCGACACGTTCTCGATGGGCGTGGCCCACATGGAGCGGGCGTTCTACGCGGGCGGCGAGACGAACGGCGACCGGATCTACCCGAGCGAGGCCGGCGAGCCCCTGCGCTGGTACTCCGGCGGCTACCTGACCTGCGAGGGCATCGTCCGGGCGCTGCTGTCGCTCGGGCACCGCCTGGTCGCCTTCACCGACAACACCGTCGAAATCTTCGAAAGCGACTGGGTGCGCGACGACACCGGCACCTACTCCGTCGTGCACACGGTCGTCTCCCGGCGCTGCGGAGCCCTCGGCCCGCACGCGGTCGTCAACGTCGAGGGGGCCGGCGCGTTCTGGATGGACCGGCGCGGCATCTGGCGCTGGACGGGCGGCGAGCCCGAACGGATCTCCGACGACATCGAGGACCTGTTCCCCTACGTCAACCACGGCATCAGCCGGCGCGTCGTCGCGTCGTACAACCACATCCGGCGGCAGGTGGGCTTCTCGGTGCCGATGGCGGATACGTCCTTCCAGGAGGACAACACCCGCCTCGAGACGTGGCTGTTCTGCCACGCGAGCCGCCCGACGCAGTGGTTCACGAAGCGCCTCGAGGCTTCGTTCCATGGGGCGTTCGACGACGACCTGAACGGGCTGCAGTACGGCTGCATCGACCACCTGGGCGTCTTCAAGCAGCTCGAGAGCTACGAGGGCGACGGCGCGCAGGGGAACGAGAGCTTCACGACCGAGGACGCGGGCGGGGCCGGCGTCGGGATCTCGAGCATCGCCGGCTCGACCGTGACCGTTACCGGCTCGCCTGGGTGGACGGCGAACGCGCTGCGCGGCATCGTCGTCTGCCTGCGGGACCGCTCGACGGGCCAGCGGTATCACCACCTGGTCGCGTCGAACACGACGACGGCGCTGACGGTCGTCGGCGCGCCCAACGCGGCCCTGGCCGCCGGCGACGGCTGGTACCTCGGCGCGATCGACGCGCGCTGGGAGTCGGTGGAGCACGGCCTCGACAGCCCCAACGACAAGATCCTGCGGCAGGTGCAGTACGAGTTCGCCGACCTCGACGGGGGCCTCTACCTGTGACCGCCCGCCTGCCGACGCCGGTTCCGGTGCCCGACATCGTCGGGGCGCTCGAGCAGACGCGGATCATCAACGAAAACTTCCGCCGGCTGAACGCGCTCCTGGCACGCGCGATCCTCTCGGGCGACCTGGTGGCGCTCGGCTCCATCACCGAGGCCATGCTCGCCGCGGCCACGAAGCAGCTCGTCGGCGACGTCACGGGGACGATCGGCGCCGGCGGCAGTACCACCGTCGAGAAGCTGCGCGGGAAGGCCCTGCCGGGCCCGGTCGCCGGCGACGACGGCGCGGCGATCGTCTACGACCACGCCAGCGGCGCGTTCGCCTACCAGGCGCCCGGAGGCGCGTCCGACGTCCTGGCCGCCGTGGCGTTCGGCCGGCGGTCCGCCGCGCCCGAGGGGGTCGCCGGGGGCCAGCTCCGCGGCTCGTACCCGAACCCCTCGGTCCGCTTCGACGAGGCCGATGCTATTCTCGCGTCCCAGGTGTTCGGAGGCTGACCCCCCATGGCGACCTTCTCCAAGATCCCGCTCTCCGGTTCGACGGACGGCCGCCCGGTCAAGGTGGCAGCGACCGCCACGGCCGGCACCCTGATCCACACCGCCCAGGCGTCGGCCACGAACCCCGACGAGCTCTGGCTTTGGGTGACGAACACCAGCGGCGCGGCCGTCGTGCTCACCATCGAGTGGGGCGGCGTCACCGACCCCGACGACCTCATCTGCAAGCAGGTGTCGATCCCGGCGAACAGCCCGCCGACGCTGGTGGTTGCGGGTCTCATCCTGCGCAACAGCCTGGTCGCGAGGGCGTTCGCCGGATCCGCGAACGTGCTGCTGATCGAGGGCTTCGTCAACCGGATCTCGTAATGCGCGGGCTCGGGGCGGTCCCGCTCGGCGGGGGGCTTCGCGGGACGCTCCCCTACCCCGACGTCGTCGCGGACGACTGGGGACTGGTGCTCGCGGGCCGGATCTTCGGCCCGCGGGCGGACGCGCCGCTCGAGCCCGCCGCCGGCGCAAACGTCACGCTGACGCGGTCGCTCGGCCGCGTCTCGATCGCGGCCACCGCGCCGGGCGCCGCATCCGACGACGCCGACGCGCTCGTCGCCCGAGAGGCGTTCGCGCGACGAGAGGCGGTCGAGCGCCGACTCGTCGCCGGCGCCGGCATCACCATCATCGAGTCGCTCGGTGAGCGCATCATCGCGGCGGCGGGCGGTTCGTCCCCGGATGCCGACACGTCCGTCCTCGCCCTCCGCGTCTTCGGGTTGCGGGACGAACCCACCACGATCGAGGCGGGGACCGGGCTTTCGCTGGCCCGGGCGCTCGGGCGCGTCGTGCTGTCGCTGGTGGCCGAAGACCTTCAGGCGATTCTCGCGGGCCGCATCTTCGCGACGCCGGCGGCGCGCGCGGACGCGCTCGAGGCGGGAGCCGGGATCTCCCTGACGCGCCGGCTTGGGCAGGTCACGGTGGCGGCGACCGGCGTTCTCACACCGGACGACGCGCCGACGATGCTGGGCGCCGCGCTCTTCGCGCGGACGGCGGCGGCTGCCGTGCGCCTGGTCGCTGGGTCGGGTATCACCATCACGCAGCGCCTCGGCGAGGTCACCATCGAGGCGTCCGGCGGGAGCGGCATGACGCATCCGCAGGTGCTCGCACGAACCCTCGGAGCCTGAAAATGATCGTCCTGACCACCACCACCGACAACGTGAAGGTTGTGCTCGGAGAGGCGATCGGAACGAACCAGGCGCGCTGCGCGGCCGCCTACCGCGACATCACGACCACGGACTACACCCCGGCTCGCAACGTCACCAACACGAACGGAACGACGGCGGTGGACGCCGTCCCGTCGCCGGCCGCGTCCACGCAGCGCGTCGTGGACCTCTTGAGCGTCTACAACTCCGACACGATCCTGCACAACGTCACCGTGTCGTTCGATGACAACGGCACCCTCTACACGCTCTGGAAGGGAACGCTGCAGGCGGGCGAGACGGTCGTCTACCACGACGGCGTTGGGTGGCAGAAGCTCAACAGCGCCGGCGTTCCGATGGCGGCGGGCATCCAGTCGGCGACCAACATCCAGACGTGGGACGGCACGGGCGGGGCAGCGAACTGGGTCAAGCCGACGACGTTCACCCCGACCTACGTCTTCGTGCAGGCGTGGGGCGGCGGCGGTGGCGGCGGCGCCGGGGCATCTGCAGCGAACGCCGCGATCAAGATGGGTGGCGCCGGCGGTGGCGGCGGCGCTTACGCCGAACAGCTCTTCCTGGCCGCCGACCTTCCGGCGACTGTCTCGGTGACGATCTCCGCGGGAGGAACGGGCGGCGCGCCGGGAGCATCTGGCGCCGCTGGCGGGGCCGGAGCCCAGGGCCAGAGCGCGCAGTTCGGGGCCACGCTGGTGTTCGGTGGGGGCGGCGGTGGCGGCGCTGGCGGCGCGATCGCGGCCGCGGCTGGTGGTGGTGGCGGCGGGGGCGGATGCGCGGGCCTCGGAACGACGGGCACTGCGGCAGTGGGACAGGGCGGCAACCCGGGCATCAACGGCGCGAAGGGCGTCGTCGGCGTCACCGGCGGCACCGGGTCGGACGGCCCGATTACGGTGGTCACGACCCACAACGCGCAAGATGGCGGCGGCGGGGGCGGCGGGCACACGGCCGTTCCCGCGAACTGCGTCGGCGGAGCTTCGCGGCGGGGTGGTAGCGGAGGCGGCTGCGGCGCGGGAACGACCGCGGCGCCGGCTGCGATCAGCGCGACCCGAGGCGGGTCGAGTGGTACGACTGGCGGCGCGGGTCTCGGCGGCACGGCCGGCACCAACACCCCTCCGACGGCGGGCGGCGCCGGCACGGCGCGAACGGGATGGGGCGGCGACGGTGGCGGGGGAGGCGGCTGCTCGCTCGGAGCGAACGCGAACGGCGGCGCGGGAGGCGCGGGCGGGACGCCCGGTGGGGGTGGCGGCGGCGGCGGCG
>JADZBA010000556.1 GCA_020852355.1 Alphaproteobacteria bacterium | reverse complement strand
GCCCTCCGCCGCGTCCGCCGCCGGCTCCTCGGGTTCCGCCGGCAGCAACGGCACCAGGCGGTCGTAGATGTCGCCCATGCCCTGGCCGTGCTCGGCCGAGATCGGCACCGGATCGCCCAGCCCCAGCCCGTAGGCCTCGGCGACGGCGACGGCGCCGTCGCGGCCCTCGCACTTGTTGACGAGCAGCACCACCGGCACCTTGCCGCGGCGCAGCCACGTCGCGAAATGCCGGTCGATCGGCGTCAGGCCGGCGCGCCCGTCGATCACCATCAGCACGGCGTCGGCGCCCGCCACCGCCTGCTCGGTCTGGCCGCGCATGCGCGCTTCCAGGCTGTCGTCGCGCACTTCCTCCAGGCCGGCGGTGTCGATCGCCAGGAAGCGCAGCGGGCCGATGCGCGCCTCGCCCTCGCGGCGGTCGCGCGTCACGCCGGGCGCGTCGTCGACCAGCGCCAGGCGCTTGCCGACGAGGCGATTGAAGAGCGTCGACTTGCCGACGTTCGGCCGGCCGACGATGACCACCCTGCCCTGCATCGCGCTAACGCAGGGCGAGGAGATCGCCCTCGTCCGTCACCACGTAGAGCGTGCTGCCGGCGACCACCGGGGCGGCATAGACGGCATCGGGAAGCTGGATGGTGCCGAGCAGCTCGCCCGTGTAGGGCGACACGGCGAAGGCTTCCCGGTTCGAGCCGAGCACGATCAGGCGGTCGCCGGCCAGCACCGGGCCGGTCCAGTAGATCGGGCCCTTGCGCTCGGCCTCGCGGCGGAAGCGCGGCAGCGGCCGGACCCAGCGCACCCGACCGTCCTCGCGCGACAGGCAGACGACCTCCGATTCGCCGGTCAGGACATAGATGAAGTCGCCGGCGATCCACGGGCTCTGCAGGCTGCCGATGTCCTGTTCCCAGAGCCGCGTGCCCGAGCGCAGGTCGATGGCGACCATGCGGCCGGAATGGCTGATGGCGTAGACGCGGCCGCGGTCGATCACCGGCTGGCCGCGGATGTCCGCCAGATCGGAGATGGCGTCGACCCGGCGCACGGCGGCGAGGTTGTCCTGCCAGATCACCCGGCCGTTCTCGACGCGCATGCCGAACAGCTCGCCCGAGCTGAAGGCCGCGACCACCGCGTCGCCCTCGACCGCCGGGCTGGCGCCGCCCATCAGGCCGGCCGTCTCGGAGATCGCCGTCTGGTTCCACAGCTTGCGGCCGTCCTCCGCCGCCAGCACGTCGAGCTGGTTGTCGATCGTCACCACGAAGACGCGGCCGCCCGACACCGTCGGCGCCGAGCGCACCGGGCCGGCGACGGTGGTGCGCCAGAGCTCCTTGCCGCTGTCGGCGTCGAGGGCCACGACCTGCGCCCAGCCGGTGGCGACGTAGAGGCGGCCGCCGGCATACGCGACGCCGCCGCCGAAGCCGCCGTCGCTGTCGCCCTCCGGCCTGAGGTCGAAGGTCCATTGCCGGCCGCCCGACGCGGTGCTCATCGCCGACACCCGGCGGCCGGAGTCCATCGCGTAGACGGTGCCGCCGGCGATCACCGGCGTCGCCAGCAGGCGGCGGTCGTCGCCGCCGCTGTCCCCCAGGCTGACGCGCCACGCCGTCTTCGGCGCATCGCCGAGGGCGAGGTGATGCATGACGTGGTTGGGATAGCCGCCGGCCTGCGGCCAGTCCGGATTCTCGACCGGGCGCGGCAGCATGACCTCGACGCGAGCCATGGCCGGATCGGGCTCGATCCGCCGCTCCAGGCTCAGGATCGACAGGCGCGTGCCGGGCAGCGGCGGCGCCGCGGATTCGCCGAACCAGTCGCAGCCGGCGACGGCGCCGCACAGGACGACGGCCGCGAGCGCACCGCGCCGCGCGGCATTGCCGAGAACTCCCACCATCATGCTCCGCCGTCCAGCGCCTGTGACATCTCGGCCGCCCGGGCCCGCAGCGCGGCGGGCGCCGCGGCATCGTCCGACAGCGCCTTGAGCATGGTGCGCGCCCGGGCGGTATCGCCGGCGCGATGGGCGAGCACGGCCTGCAGCTCGCGCGCCATGAAGCGCCAGGGGTTGGCGTCGGCGGCGATCGGCGCCAACCGGTCGGCCAGCGCCTTCGGATCGCCGTCGTCGGCCGACTGCATGACCGACAGCAGCAGCGCCGCCTCGCGGTAGCTGTCCGGCGCCTTGCCGTCGGCGGCGATGGCGTCGTAGATCGCGATGGCGCCGGGCCGGTCGCCCGCCCGCTGCTTGAGAGCGGCCGTCTCGAACCGCGCCAGCAGCGCGAAGCCCGCCGCGGGCGCGCCCTCGACCTCGGAGAACAGCTTGCCCGCCTCGTCGAGCTGCCCCTGGTTGGCGAGCAGGAGGCCGGCGGTGAACCGGTTGCCGGCCTCGATGCGCTGCTGCGTGCGGTAGTGGTTCCACCCGGTCCAGGCGGCGGTCGCGAGCACCAGCACCACCGCCGCCCCGATGACGTAGATGCCGTAGCGCCGCCACAGCTGCACCGCGCGATGGCGCCGCAGTTCCTCGTCGACTTCCTGGAAGATGTCGGCCACGCCTATGACTCCGGCCGTAAAAAGCGCGCTACCATATCCACACACCTATCCTAAGGCAAACCACGGGACCGCTTTACGATTCCGTGAAAATGGGGAACACTCGCCACCTTGCGAGGGTTCGATAGAGGGCTGCCGTGGGGCGTCCGGCCGAGACCGTCTTCCGCCTTGCCGACTTCCGGCGCCGTCAGCGTCCGGTCTTCTTCAATCGCAGCGAGCTCAACCGTCTCCTCGGGCTCTACAGCCGCCACGTGATGAGCGGCGAGTGGCGCGACTACGCCATCGACCATGGGCCCGGCCGCGCCGTGTTCTCCATATACCGTCATACGCACGAAAGGGCACTCTATGCCATCATCAAAGGGCCGTCCGGGCCCGATGGGCACAGCCCATGGGTGGTGATGAGCGGACGCGAGCGTCTCGTCCAGGCCGCGACGCTCGACGAGGCCCTGCGCGTCTTCGCCCCCAGCCTGCGGCTGGTGCGCTAGCCGCGTTCGTGTTCCTGGCGGCGGGCGCGGCCGCCGCGCAGACTCCCAGCTTCGACTGCGGCAAGGCGCGTACACGCGTCGAGCAGGCGATCTGCGGCGACCAGCGGCTGGCGGCCGCCGACCGCGAGATGGCCGATCTCTACCGCGCGCGCCTGGCGGCCGGTGATGCCGCCGCGACGGAAGCCCTGCGCCGCGACCAGCAGGCCTGGCTGCGCCAGCGCGGTCAGTGCGAGCAGCATCCGGCCGGCTCGCCCGCGATCGTCGCCTGCGTTGCCGCCCTGCTGACCGCCCGCATCGTCGTGCTGCGGCCCGTGGCGGCGGCGCCAGCCGCTCCGCCCGCACCGGCGCCCGCAGCCGCATCAGCGCCGGCGGGGCCGGCGCCGCGCGCCGAGGGACCGCCGGTCGCGGCCGCGGGCTGGACCGCCGCCGCCGCCGATGGCGCATGCACGCTGGCGCGGGAGTCCGCCCGCGGACGACGCTTCGCGATCGAGCGCGGGGCCGACGCGGGGGCCGATCGACCCGGGACGGCGACCTTCCGCGCCGCCGCCGGCGAGGACGATCTCGTGGTGGCGGGCGACCGGGTCGTCCTCATCGTGGACCAGCAGCGCATTCCGGCGACCGTGCCCGTCGACGGCCCGCCGCGCGCCGTCGTCCCGGCCGAGCGCGAGGCCGCGGCGATCAGGCTCTTCGCCGCCGGCCGCACCCTCGCCGTGGTGCGCCAGATCGACACGCTGCTGGAAGTGCCGCTCGCCGGCTTCGCCGATGCCTATCGCGATTTCGCCCGGCGCTGCGGCTTCGATCCCGCGCCCTTTCTCTGACTGCGCAACCGGGGGCCGGTCCGGCGCACATCCCGGCACCCGCGTGGCGCTATCCCTCCATGGTCCGCATCAGGGCGGCGATCTCGATCGTCGCGAGCTTCGAAAAGGTGTCCGAGACCGCATAGGGCAGGATGATGTGGTCGCCGTGGCGCATCGCCCCGCAGGTGTAGACCACGTTGGGCACGTAGCCCTCGCGCTCCGACGGCTCCGGCCGCACCAGCGGCTCGCGCGATCGGGCGAGCACCTTCGAGGGATCGCGCTTGTCGAGGAGTGCCGCGCCGATCGAGTACTTGCGGACCGGGCCGACGCCGTGGGTCAGCAGCAGCCAGCCCTCGTCGAGCTCGATCGGCGAGCCGCAATTGCCGATCTGCACCAACTCCCACGTGAAGCGCGGCGTCAGCAGGGTGAGGCCGCCGTCCCAGCTGTGCAGGTCGTCGGAGTAGATGAGGTAGAGGTTCTCGTTGTCCTGCCGGCCGATCATCGCGTAGCGGCCGTCGATCCGGCGCGGGAAGAGCGCCATGCCCTTGTTGCGCGCGGCGGTGCCGGCCAGCGGCGTCATCCGGAAGGACGTGAAGTCGCTCGTCTCGATCAGCTCCGACCGGATCGCCCGGCCGCTGTAGGCCGTATAGGTGGCGTAGTAGGTCCGGCGGCCGCCATCGTCGAACTCCACGAAGCGCGCATCCTCGATGCCGTGCGACTGGGAATCGGTGACCGGGAAGAGCACACGCTCGCTGATGTCCTCGTCGGGCGGAAAGATCACGTCGACCGACTCGCCGGCCGGGCCCGTCGTGCGCTTGCGCACCTGGGGAGTCGACGCGAGCCGCGCCGTCGCGTCGATGGCGACGCCCCCGTCGGCCGCGATGGTTCCCGAACGGAATGTGAGCGAGGAAATGTGCCCTTCCCCGACCGCGCGCAGGCTGAGGATGAAGCGAAGCCCGCCCTCCGGCGCGCCCGACTGGTCGGGGTGCGCGACGATGCTGGGGTTGAACAGCGCCGACGCCTCGAAGGAGTACTCGTTGAGGAAGCAGGCACCCACGAGCTGCCGCTGGATCCTGCTGAAGTCGGCGTGATCGGCGAAGGCGTCCTCCATCTCGTCGGCCCGGGCCTCGAAGGTCGCCAGCAGGCGGCGGTGGCGACCTTGGAAATTCTCCAGGACATCCGCGAGGAGGCTCGCCGTGGTCTCGGGATCGAGCGCCAGGACCCGGTCGACGATGTGGTTCGCGCGCGTTCTGTCGGTCGGGTTGAGGTCCCGCGGCTCGGTCGCCGGACGGAACGGTCGCACGACCACCCGCGCCGGGTCGGGGCGCAGATACAGGGCCGGCCGGTTCAGGAACGTGACTTGCGACAAGGCGTCCTCGGCTCGTTCGGGTGAGATTGCGGAAGGGCCGAGCGTCTAGGCCAGACGCGGCGCGAGCTTCGCCCGGCCCTCGCCGAGACGGGCGATCTGGCGAATCTCGGAGAGGGCGAGCAGGTAGGACACGACGGATTCGCCGCCGCGGTTCTCGTTCGGACGATCGCGGTGCAGCCCGTCGCGGCAGCTCCCCGTCTCCAGGTCGACCAGCGGCGACGACAGGTCGTTGCTGCCGAGGAACCACGCGAAGGCTCGCACCGCATCCGTCCGCCAGGCGAGGTCGCCGTCGGCCCGCCATGCCGCCAGGCATGCCGAGATCGTCGCGGTCGCCTCGAGCGGCTGCTGGTCGAAAGCCTGCGGCGCCCTGCGCCGGTCGCCGAAGCTTTCCGTCCCGACGGGCCTGAAGAAGCCGCCGGCCGTCGTCTGCTGCGTCACCAGCCAGCGCAGGGTGCGCAGGCCGGCTTCGACGTAGGCCAGCGCTCCGGTGGAGCTCCCGGTGGCGATCAGGGCGTGAGGCAGGCGCGCATTGTCGTAGGAGAGGCCTTCCTCGAACCACACCCAATCCCGCGTCTCGACCGCCGCGAGGATGGCGACCAAGCGGTCGGCGAGGACGCGCCGGATGCGGCCGGCCCGCGAATCGCCGGCGACGCCGGCGCAGTAGGCATCCAGCCCGAGCAGCGTGAAGGCCCACGCGCGCGGCGAGCCGAAGCCTTCCACCGGCGGCAGCGCCTCGGCGAAGAGGGCGGCGGCCCATCGCCGTCGCGACGCGCTGGCGTCGCTGCGCGCGCATTCACCCAGCGCCCAGAGCGCGCGCCCGTGGCTGTCCTCCGATCCGCTGTCCTCGAGCCAGCGTCGATCGAAGCCCATGAAGTTGCGGAACCGCTTCGTTCCCGGGTTCCAGGCGTGCTGCACGAAAGCCGCCAGCCGCGACGTCAGCACCTCGGGAAGGCGCTCCTCTCCCGGCCTGTTGAGCGCGCACGCCACCAACAGGGCGCGAGCATTGTCGTCGACGCAGTAGCCGTGGGAGCGATCGGGCACCGCATGGACCGCATGCTGGAACAGCCCCGTGTCGTCGCACATCGAGAAGAGATGGTCGGTCCGCATGTCGGGCGGCGCCCGGCCGTCACCGGCGAGCGCGCTCCGGTCCCGCCGCGCGATCAGCCGCAACCGATGGCCGCGCCGGGCGCCTTCGAAGGCTGCGAGGTAGCGCTCCGCGACGCGTTCCCACGTCATCGACCGGCTGCCCGCGTAGGCGCGCTTGCGCATCGCCTGCCGACGCGCATCGTCGGTGAGCAGACCCGCGATCGCCCCACCGACGGCGGCGGCGTCGCCGAACGGCACCAGGATGCCGCGCCCGTCGGCCAGCAGCTCCTGCGCGTGCCAGTAGGGCGTCGAGACGACCGCCTTGCCGAGCCCGAAGCTGTAGGCCAGCGTCCCCGACGTCATCTGCGCCTCGTTGAGATAGGGCGTGACGTAGACGTCGCACATCGCGATGAAGCGGAGCAGCGTCGGCTTGTCGACGAACTGGTCGCGGAAGACGACCTGGTCCTCCAGGCCGAGCGCGTGGACCCGCGCCATGAGGCTCTCGCGGTAGGCCTCGCCCTGGTGGCGCACGAGATTGGGATGCGTCGCTCCGAGCACGACGTAGATCGCATCGGCGCGGCTCTGCAGGATCGTGGGCATCGCATCGATCATCACCTCGATGCCCTTGCTGGGAGAGAGCAGGCCGAAGGTGAGAATCACGGTCCGTCCCGCGAAGCCCAGCCCGGCCTTCGCTTCGTCCGGCTCCACGAAGGCGAAGTCGGGGATGCCGTGCGGGATGACTTCGATCTTCTCCGGCGGCACCCGGTACGTGGTGCGCAGCAGCTCGCGCCCCTTCTCGGCCATGACGACGACGCGCGACGATGCGTCGACGATGCGATCGAGGACCCGCCTCTGCGCCGCAGTCGGCTCGGCCAGGACGGTGTGCAGCGTCGTGACGATCGGCATGGTCAGCCGGGAGAGCAGCGCCATGACATGCTCGCCGGCCTCGCCGCCGAAGATGCCGAACTCGTGCTGGAGCGAGACGACGTCGAAGTCGCCGGCGTTCAGGAAGTCGGCCGCCCGCACGTAGTCTTCGAGGATGCCGTCGTTGACCTGAAGCTGCACGGAGGCGGGATAGTCGTAGACGTGCCCGTGGTCGGTCATCGCCACGATGCCCGTCTCCACGCCCGTCCCGGACGTCGCGATCGCCTGCTGCAGATCGGTGGTGAAGGTCGCGATGCCGCAACGCCTGGGCAGCGAATTCCCGATGAATGCCACGCGCTTCAACCGGCTCATGGCTGACGCTCCATCGCGCGGACTTCCGGGCCGTCGCTCCGCGGATCGAAGCTGCTGCGCCGACCTGCCTCGTGCAGCATCCCGGCGATCGGCCGCGGACCCGGGTAGGCGAGGAGCGCCGTGAGGCCATCGGGACCGGCGCTGACGCTGGCGCGGTCGTCCGCGAGGTAGACCGCCTGCCCCACGAACGCGCGCACCGGCCCGAACCGGGCATCGCCCGCCAGGACGAGAATCCACGTCTCTCGCTGCGTCCGCAGCTCCCTGACCGACTCCGGGCGCAGGTGGATTCGTTCCAGCACGAAGCTCGGGCAGGCGACCAGCAGGGTCCGGGTGTCCGTCAGGCGCCGCTCGGCCATCTGCGGTTCGGCCGGTCGCGGATCGGCGGCGGCCAACGCCGCGTCTACATGCAGCTCGCGCCGACGACCATGGTCGAAGAGCCGGAACGTGACGTCGCTGCGCTGCTGGATCTCGGCGACCACGAGCCCCGCTCCGATGCAATGGATCGTTCCCGCCGGGACGAAGACGACATCGTCCGCAGCGACCCTGCGCCACTTCACCAGGCCGGCGATCGAGCCGTCCTCGATCGCGGCCCGGAGCTGCGCGGTCGCGACCCGTCGCTCGAGGCCGACGGCCACCTCGGCGCCGTCCGTCGCCGACAGGATGTACCAGGCCTCGGTCTTGCCGTGGACCAGCCCCATCGAACGCGCCACCGCGTCGTCGGGATGAACCTGGATGGACAGCGGTTCGCGGGTGAACAGCAGCTTCAGCAGGAGCTCGGGGTCGGGCGCGCTCGCACCCGAACGTTCGAACCACACCTCGCCGATGGCGATGCCGTCGTCGGGGTTGGCGCTCCAGGGGCGGAGGTCGGTGCTGCCCCATGGTTTCGTCACGGCCCGCTGGCGGGCATGCTCGATCGCCATGACGATCTCCTCGTTGGCGGCGTCCCGCGCGATCGGCATCGTCCTCGGCGGGAGCCGATGGGGGCGGCTAGATCCGCCCGTCCGCCTCCAGCGCTGCGGTGAGCTCGCCCTGGTCGACCAGGAAGACATGGCGCGTGCCCCCGGCCACGGCGATCGCCGGGACGTGCAGCATGGTCGCCGTGCGGCGAAAGGCGGCGAACGAGAGGTCGAGGAGCTCCTCGTCGTCGACGACGAGCCGGTAGGTGCCTGCCGGCAGCGGGCCGTCGATCACCGTCAGCGTGAACGGATGATGGAAGGTGACCGTCGACTCCGTGGTGCGCACGGCCATGGCTGTCTCCCCTGCCCCTGCGCGCGTCGGGCCCGAAAACGAAAGGCCCCGCGACCTGCAGGAGGTGCGGGGCCATCAGGCGCGAGGCGCCTCGTCAGGCTCTGTGTCGCCGTCGTTGCCGGCGGGCCCCGGAAACCCGGGGCCGCCGACGTCGGGTCAGCTCAGGGCCTTGAGGTTGTCGGCCGACATCTTGCCGCTCTTGCGATCGGAGACGAGGTCGAAGCTGACCTTCTGACCTTCGCGCAGATCGCCCAGGCCGGCGCGTTCCACCGCGCTGATATGGACGAACGCGTCGTTGCCACCGCCATCGGGAGCGATGAAGCCGAAGCCCTTCTGGGCGTTGAACCACTTGACGGTTCCCGTAGTCATGGAAACCCCTTTCACGAACATAGGTTTTGCACGCCCGCGATACCGCAGGCGGTCGAAATCGCACTATCAGGCAAGAAGTTTTTCAGCTCGGCGCCAGAACTCGTCTGGGCAAGGCCAAGTCATCTGGCCGTCCATCGACCGCGATGAGATGGTCTCAAATCAGGGGAAAAGCAAGGATATTCCGTCAAATTCTTCATCGTCGGGCGTTCCTGGGTGAAGAAATGCTGCACAAGCACGATCTTCAGCGGCGCGACGCCGCCAAACCGCACCGGGACACCAGTTGATCACGCTCAGGATTCGCCATCGCACGGCCTATCGCTATCGCCTGCCGGTGCGTCTCGGTCCGCACCGGCTGATGCTGCGGCCGCGCGAGAGCCGCGCGCTGCGGCTGATCGCGAGCGACATCGCCGTGACCCCGGCGGCGACGGTGACGTGGGCGCACGACGTCTTCGGCAATGCCGTCGCGACGGCCACGTTCCGCACCATGACCGATCATCTGATGATCGACAGCGTCGCGGAGCTCCAGCTCGACGAACCCGCCTGGCCGGTCTTCGACATCGCCGCGACCGCCATCATCTATCCCTTCCGCTACTGCGACGACGAGTGGACCGATCTCGGCGCCCTCGCGACGCTCCAGTACCCGGACCCGGACGGCCGCCTGCGGGACTGGGCGCGCGGGTTCGTCCGCAGCCGGCCGACCGACACGCTGGCGCTGCTGAAGGACCTCAGCATCGGCGTCTCCGCCTGGATCGGCTACCAGAGCCGCGAGGACGAGGGCACGCAGTCGCCGGTACAGACGCTGGACCGCGGCTGGGGGTCGTGCCGGGATCTCGCGGTCCTCTTCGCCGAGGCGGCGCGCAGCCTCGGGTTCGGGGCACGGATCGTCTCGGGATACCTCTACAATCCCGACGAGCAGCGGACGGGATCGGCGGGCCCCGGCTCGACCCATGCCTGGGCGGAAGTCTATGTGCCGGGTGCCGGCTGGATCAGCTTCGATCCGACCAACCGCGGCGTGGGCGGCTTCAATCTCGTCCCCGTCGCCGTCGCGCGCGACATCCGGCAGGCCATGCCGGTCGTCGGCAGCTTCCTCGGGATGACCGACGCCTTCCTCGGCATGCGCGTCGATGTCCGCGTCGACGCGTAGCGCGGTGTGCGAACGCAAGTGGCCGACCACCGAGCTTCGGTGCCATTCTCCCCGCAACGCCGCTCCTGCGCTGCCCCACGATCGAGGGGGACACACGATGACGTGGATCGACACCGCGATCGCCGAGCGGCTCGACATCGCCTGGCCGATCGTCCAGGGACCTCTCGGCGGCGGACTGTCGCCGGTACCGCTGGTGGTGGCGGTATCCGAGGCAGGCGGCCTCGGATCCTACGGCGCGAGCAGCCTGACGCCGCCGGAGATCGCCACCGTCGCGGCCGAGATCCGGGCGCGGACGGCCAAGCCCTTCGCGCTCAACCTGTGGGTCGGCGTCGACCCCGCACCGCGCGCCGATCGGGCGGCGTTCGATCGGGCGCGCGACCGTCTCGCACCGTTCCTGTGTGAACTCGGGGTCGACCTCCCGACGGCCCCGACGGCATTCGGGCAGGATTTCGACGCACAGGCCGAAGCCGTGCTCGCGGCGGCACCCGCGGTCTTCAGTTTTGTGTTCGGGATCCCCCCGAGCGACGTCCTGCGCGAGTGCCGCAGGCGCCACATCTATACCATCGGCACGGCCACGACCGTCGCCGAGGCTCTGGCGCTGGAGGAAGCCGGCGTCGACGCCGTCGCCGCTACCGGCGCGGAAGCGGGCGGCATGCGACCGTCGTTCCTGCCCGCCGCCGACGATCCGCTGCTGGGCACCTTCGCCCTGGTGCCACAGGTCGCGAGCGCCGTGAGGATCCCGGTCATCGCGGCAGGCGGCATCGTCGACGGGCGCGGGGTCGCCGCCGCCCTCGCCCTGGGTGCGCAGGCGGTGCAACTCGGCACGGCATTCCTGGCCTGTGCGGAATCGGGTGCGCCGACGATCCACCGCGATGCGCTGTTCGGCAAGGACCGTGCGGATACCGTGCTGAGCCGGGCGGTCAACGGTCGGCCGGCACGCGTGATGCGCAACCGCCTCGCCGAGGAACTGGCCGCGCATCCCGACGCGATCGCCCCCTTCCCCATCCAGGGCTGGCTCGTCGGCGCGCTCCGCAAGGCGGCGATCGCGCAGGATCGAACCGACCTGATCGGTCTGCAGGCGAGCCAGGCGGCGCCGCTGCTGCGCCACCGCGACGCGGCCACCCTCATCGACGCCCTGGTCGACGACACGTCCCGGATCCTCGACGCCCTGTCGTCGCGACGCGATGCGGCACCGCCGCGGGAACGCACCGACTAGCTGCCGATCAGGCCGAGCTGCGGGCTCGACGCTTCCGCGTTGTGCGGTCGGGGAATCCGGCCGTCGCCGCGGGCGGCGCGCCCGGCGGCGACGGCGAGGCCCATGGCGCGCGCCTTCGCCACCGGTTCGTGGGCCT
>JADZBA010000555.1 GCA_020852355.1 Alphaproteobacteria bacterium | reverse complement strand
CGGCCGAAAGGCGCGGGTCGAAGAACAGCCGGGCGCCCAGTGCCGCGGCCTCCGGCCGCCCGGACACGCGGTTGCTCGGGTCGGGCGTCCACGGCGCCGGCCACGGACCATGGCGAAGTATGCGTGCGATCTCGGCCGGCGCGAACCCGTCCCTCGGATCGGCGGCGGCGGGCGCAACGAGGACGGGCGCGATGAGAGCGGCGACGAGGGCCACGACGAGCGCCGCGACCCGCCCCCTCACTCGACCGTCTCCTCCGCGGCGAGGCGCTCGGTGCGCTGGCGCGTGCCGACGTCGAAGCGGATCTCCCAGCGGCCGGGCATGTGGAACATCAGCCCGTCGACCCGCCACCGCCCGTCGCGCTCTGCGGTGACGACCGGCCCGTAGTTCATGCCGTGGCCGTGCTCGGGCATCCAGGCGTCGACGCGGACGAGGTCGGGCGCCGGCGCGCCGCGGCCGCACACGGCGACCCGCAGCGCAAAGAGGGCACCCGGCTCCACCGTCGCCGGCTCGGGGCGATAGGCGAGGACATGGGCCGGCCGCTCGATGCGCCGGACCCCCGCGACACCGAGATCGTCGCCGCAGGCGGCCCCGGCGGCCGTCGGGGCGTGGCCCGCGGCGAGAAGTGCGACGGCCAGGGCCGCCGCCCTCACCGGCCGCGCCCGGCGGGAAAGTCGCCGAACAGGGCTTCCGCGTTGCGGAAGGCGATGCGCTCGGCCAGCGCCGGCGGCAGCTCGGCGAGCCAGCCGCGCGACCAGCGGGCGTGCTGGCCGATATAGTGCCAGCGCTCGGGCGCGAAGGTGTCGGTGCCGACCATGAAGCGCTCGGGAAACTCTTCCAGCAGCGCCCGCCATTCCGGGTCGAGCCGGCCGCCCGGCGCATGGTCGCTGCGGAAGGCGAGGTCGGCCCACAGGTGCCGATGCCGCTGCAGCATGGCGCGCACCCCCGCCGGCCGGTCGAACCCGGAATGCGCCCACAGGATGCGGGCCTGCGGGTCCTGGCGGAACAGGCGGTCGACGGCGTCGGCGTCGGAATGGGCGTGCAGGAAGAGCCCGTGCGTGCGCGCCAGCTCGACCATGCGGCGCACCACGGGCAGATCGGCGTCGGCGCCGTAGACGTGGAACTCGCCGATCCCGACATAGCGGAACCGGCGCAGCCGGTCCTCCAGATGGGCGACCACCGTCGGGTCGCGCATCCAGGTCGAGAGCTCGCCTCGCGAGCGGTAGGGGCGCAGCTCCGGGACGATGAGGTCGGGGGCCGCCTCGTAGAGCTTCTGCGTGCCGTCGTCGCTGGAGCTCGACACCAGCGCCCGCCGCAGGCCGGCCTCGCGCAGGAGCGCGATCGCGGCGTCGGGCGGCAGCATCTCCCACGCGTCGGCGCTGTAGTGGATGTGCGCGTCGATCAGCGGCAGCTCGGCCGCCGCGGCAGCCGATGCCAGCAGCAGCGCCAGCCCCGTGGTCCAGCCCTTCATGCTCCGCCTCCGGCCCGGCCGAGGTTCAGCGGTCGAGATAACGCAGCAGGAATTCGCGGCCGACCTTCACGCTGGGCGTGCCGTCGTAGGAGACGATGTCGGACGTCGCGTAGGTCTCGGTCCACACCTCGGGAAGATAGGAGCCGGTGCCGATGACGTCGACCGGGGCCTCGGCGATCGCCATGGCCTTGCACTTGGCCGGGGTGAAGCCGGAGCTCGCGACGATACGGGCGGCCGGACAGCCCTCGGCGTCCAGCCGCTCGCGGAGATGCCAGATCGCCGCGGCCGACACGCCGGTGCCGACGAGATGGCGCAGCTCGGTCTCCGTCCGGTATCCCTTGATCGCCTTGGGCACGTTGCGATCGAGCAGCGCATAGGAGCTGTTGAGGTCCAGCCCCTCGACGTAGCGACCGCCATGGGTGTCGAGGCGGAACGCGAGGCGGCCCGACGACACCAGGTCGGGGAAGCGCCGGCAGACCTCCAGCGCGTCGGTGACCTCGCGGCCGAAATAGTCGACCAGCACCGTCATCGGCTCGGCGGGGAAGGCCTCATGGTACATCTCGGCCGCCCGCAGGGTGCTGCCGGCGTAGCCGATCAGGGCATGCGGCATCGTACCCTGCCCGCGCTCGTTGCCGAAATAGTGCGCGGTCGCGTCGGTCGCGTTGGCGATGAAGCCCTTGGCGCCGACGTCGCGCCGGGCCGCCGCCGACCCGACGCTGGCGGCATAGGCCATCATCTCCGCCATCTCGCTGCCGGCGCAGTGGCGGGCGTCCATGGCGAGGAAGGCGACGTTCGGCAGGTCGACGCACATCTGGTAGGCGTTGTAGGCGGCGACGCAGGCGGGCCCGAGCTTCTGGAGATAGATCGTCTCCAGGTCGACGAGGTGGTAGAGCGGCCCCGACAGCATCATCAGCGGCTCGCCGGCCCCGACCCAGGCACCCTCGGCGTGGGGCACGCGGATGTCGAAGGCCGCACCGCGCGCCCGGGCGATCGCCTCCAGCCATTCGACCGCCAGCTTCGGCGTGCAGATCACCGGCCGCCGCATGAAGACGGCGTAGGTGACCTGCTTGTCACCGAAGCGGCCGACCGTCTCCTTGGTCTTGAGGAAATACTTGTCGGCGAGGCGCGCGACCTCGTCCGCGGCCGGCGACGCGGGCCCGTTCGGCCGCGTCGCCGCCTGCCCGTCCGGGGGCATGGCGACCGCGCTAGGCGCCGACCGCCACCGCCCGGCGGGTGACGCCGAGCCGCTCGGACTTGAGCTGCTCGGCGATCAGGAACGCCAGCTCCAGCGCCTGGCTGGCGTTCAGCCGGGGATCGCAATGGGTGTGGTAGCGGTCCGACAGGTCGGTGTCGGTGATGGCCTGGGCGCCGCCCGTGCACTCCGTCACGTCCTGGCCCGTCATCTCGACATGCACGCCGCCGGGATGGCTGCCCTCGGCCTGATGCACGGCGAAGAAGGTGCGCACCTCCGACAGGATGCGGTCGAACGGCCGGGTCTTGTAGCCGCTGTCCGACTTGATGGTGTTGCCGTGCATCGGGTCGCAGCTCCACACCACCGCACGGCCCTCGCGCTTCACCGCGCGGACGATCCCCGGCAGCTTCTGCCCGACCTTGTCGTGGCCCATGCGGGCGATCAGCGTCAGCCGGCCCGGCTCGTTCTCCGGGTTCAGGATGTCGCACAGCCGGATCAGCTCGTCGGTGTCCATCGACGGGCCGACCTTCATGCCGATCGGGTTCCTGATGCCGCGCATGAACTCGACATGGGCGCCGTCGGGCTGTCGCGTGCGGTCGCCGATCCACACGAGATGGGCCGAGACGTCGTACCAGTCGCCCGACGTCGAATCGATGCGCGTCAGCGCCTGCTCGTAGGGCAGCAGCAGCGCCTCGTGCGAGGTGAAGAAGTCGGTCTCGCGGATCTGCGGCGTCGTCTCCGAGGTCAGGCCGCAGGCCGCCATGAAGTCGAGCGTCTCGGTCAGCCGGTCGGCGAGCTCGCGGTAGCGCTCGCCGAGCGGGCTGCGCTCGACGAAGCCGAGGTTCCAGCGGTGCACCTGGTGCAGGTCGGCATAGCCGCCCTGGGCGAAGGCGCGCAGCAGGTTGAGCGTCGCCGCCGACTGGCTGTAGGCGCGGATCATCCGCTCCGGGTCGGGCCGGCGCGCCTCGGGCGTGAACTCGATGGAGTTGACGTTGTCGCCGCGATAGCTCGGCAGCGAGACGCCGCCGATCTCCTCGGTGTCGGAGCTGCGCGGCTTGGCGAACTGGCCGGCCAGCCGGCCGACCTTCACGACCGGGCAGGCGGCGCCGTAGGTCAGCACGACGGCCATCTGCAGCAGCACGCGGAACGTGTCGCGGATGTTGTTGGGATGGAATTCCGCGAAGCTCTCGGCGCAGTCACCGCCCTGCAGCAGGAATGCCTTGCCCTCGGCGACCTTGGCCAGCGCCTTCTTCAGGCGCCGCGCCTCGCCGGCGAACACCAGCGGCGGAAAGTTCCGCAGCGTATCCTCGACCCGGACCACGGCGGCCGGATCGGGGTACTGCGGCATCTGCTTCGCGGGCTTCGCGCGCCAGCTGTCGGGCGTCCATTTCTGCGGCATGTTCGTCCTCTGATCGCCGCCGCGGCCTTCTTCGGGCGGGGCGGCCCTTCCTCCTGGTAACATAGAATCCATCCTCATAGCGCGGCCGGACCTTCCGCGCCAGCCCGGGCGACTCGGGCGGCCCGGCCACCCCCGGCAGCGACGGAGACGGCCGATGCGCAGCGAACGCTTCACCTTTCCCGGCAGCGGCGGCGTCGAGCTGGCCGCCCGGCTCGACCTCCCGGCCGGCGGCCCGCGCGCCTGGGCGCTGCTCGCCCATTGCTTCACCTGCTCGAAGGAGAGCCTCGCCGGCGCGCGCATCGCGGCCGCCCTGGCCGAGCGCGGCCTCGCCGTGCTGCGCTTCGACTTCACCGGCCTCGGCGGCAGCGGCGGCGACTTCGCCAACACCGGCTTCGCCGGCAATGTCGACGACCTGGTGGCCGCCGCCGACCATCTGCGGCGGACCCGCGCCGCGCCGCAGCTCCTGGTCGGGCACAGCCTGGGCGGCACGGCGCTGCTGGCGGCCGCCCACCGCATTCCCGAGGCGCGAGCGGTCGCCACCGTCGGCGCGCCCTTCGACCCGGCGCACGTGCTGCGCCGGCTCGGCGACCAGCCACTCGTCTTCGACCCGGACGGCACCGCGGCGGTCACCTTCGCCGGGCGCGCCTTCCGCATCGGCCGCGCCTTCCTCGACGATCTCGCGGCGCACGACCTCGGCCAGCGCATCGCCCAGCTCCACAAGGCCCTCATCGTCTTCCACGCGCCGCAGGACGAGACCGTGGGAATCGCCGAGGCGACCCGCATCTTCGTGGCCGCCCGCCATCCCAAGAGCTTCATCGGCCTCGACGGCGCCGACCATCTGCTCAGCCGCCGCGCGGACGGGCAGCATGTCGGCCGGGTGCTGGCGGAATGGTCGGCGCGCTACCTCGACCCGGCGCCGGCCGCGGCGGCCCCGCCCGAGGGCGACGTGGTGGTCACGGAGACCGGCGAGGGCCGCTTCGCCCAGGAGATCGCCGTCGGCCCCCACCGGCTGCGGGCCGACGAGCCGGTCGCGGTCGGCGGCGACGGATCGGGGCCGGGCCCCTACGACCTGCTGCTGGCCGCGCTCGGCGCCTGCACCGCGATGACGCTGCGCCTCTATGCCGAGCGCAAGGGCATGGCCCTCGGGCCGATCACCGTCCGTCTGCGCCACGGCAAGGTCCACGCCAGGGACTGCGCGGAGTGCGAGGACCGCGTCGGCATCGTCGACCGCATCGAGCGCGAGATCGTCGTGCCCGGGGAGCTCGACGACGCGACCCGCGCCAAGCTGCTGGAGATCGCCGACAAGTGTCCGGTGCACCGCACCCTGGAGGGACGGTCGGTGGTGGTGACGCGCGTGGCTACAGCGGAGTGAATCCCGCCCGTCCCGCTACTCCGCCGCCGCCTTCTGCGCCTCGGGCACCTTGTCGCGCATGGTGACGAACTCCTCCGCCGCCGTCGGATGGATGCCGATGGTGCGGTCGAAGTCGGACTTGGTGGCGCCGGCGGTCACCGCGATGGCGATGCCCTGGATGATCTCCGGAGCGTCTGCGCCGACCATGTGGGCGCCCAGCACGCGATCGCTCGCGCGGTCGACGACGAGCTTCATCATCGTGCGCTCCTCGCGGCCCGACAGCGTGTGCTTCATGGCGCGGAAGCGCGTGCGGTAGATGTCGACGGCACCATGCGTGGCACGCGCCTCGGCCTCGGTCAGGCCGACCGAGGCGAGCGGCGGCTGGCCGAACACGGCGCTCGGCACGTTGCGCCGCGTGATGTGCCGCGGCCGGCCGCCATAGAGCGTGTCGGCGAAGGCATGCGCCTCGGCGATGGCGACGGGCGTCAGGTTCAGCCGGTCGGTCACGTCGCCGACGGCGTAGATGTTGTCGACGGCGCTGCGCGACCATTCGTCGACCTCGATCGCGCCCGAGGGCGCCAGCTTCACCCCCGCCTCGACCAGGCCGATGCCGGTCGTGTTGGGCTTGCGCCCGGTCGCGAACATCACCTTGTCGGCGGCGATCTCCTGGCCGACCGCGGTGCGCACCGTGAAGCCGCGCTCGTCGCCCTCGATCGCCGTCGGCAGGGTGCGCGTATGGATGGTGATGCCGCGCGCCGTCATCTCGCGCGCCATCTCGACCCGCGCGTCGTCGTCGAAGCCGCGCAGGAGCTGCTCGCCGCGCACCAGCAGCGTCGTCTCGGCGCCCAGCGTGGCGAAGATCCCGGCGAACTCCACCGCGATGAAGCCGCCGCCGACGATGACGACGCGGCGCGGCAGCGCCTCCAGGTCGAGCGCCTCGTTCGAGGTGATGGCGTGCTCGCGCCCGGGGATCGGCGGCACCACCGGCCAGGCGCCGGTCGCCACGAGGATGGTGTCGGCGCCATGGCGTCGCCCGTCGACCTCGACCGTGTGGCGGTCGATCAGGCGACCGCGGCCCGCGAACGAGGTGACTCCGGCATCTCCCAGCAGCTTGCGATAGATGCCCTCCAGCCGATCGATCTCGCGATCCTTGGCGGCGATCAGCGCGGCCCAGTCGTGGGTCGGCAGATGCGCGTCCCAGCCGAAGCCGCGCGCGTCCTCGAAGGCGTCGCGGACCGAGGCGCCGTAGACCAGCAGCTTCTTGGGCACGCAGCCGCGGATGACGCAGGTGCCGCCGTAGCGGCTCTCCTCGCAGATGGCGACGCGCGCGCCGTGCCGCGCCGCGATCCGCGCCGCGCGCACGCCGCCCGAGCCGGCGCCGATGACGAAGAGGTCGAAGTCGCGGCTTGCCATGGGTTCCTCACACGCGGACGGCGGTCACGGCCGGCACCCTAGAGCGCACCCGGGACACTGCCAACAGGCGAGCCCCGGCCGCCCGACCCCTGATTTGGTGACGATCTCGCCCAGCGATAGGGACGTTCACAACTGACCATAGAACTGGGCGGCCGAGCCGGGCGACCACTCCGGCGCTACGGCAGAGGAGCAATCTCGATGGTCACCTTCAACTATCCCATGATCCCGATCCTGCTGCGCTTCGACGGCGGCGACGCCGGCGATTCCATGCCTGCCCACGCCTGGGGCGAGGCCGCGGCCGGCTGGCGCGGCGACGACACGATGTTCGGCGGCGACGGCGACGACACGCTGGAGGGCGATCAGGGCAACGACCTGATCGACGGCGGCGACGACGACGATCGCCTCAACGGCGGCACCGGCGACGACACGGTGCGCGGCGGCGACGGCGACGACTACATCTTCGAGAACACCGGCGAGGACTCGCTGCTGGGCGGCGACGGCGACGACACGATCCTCGGCGACGAGAACGACGATGCGCTCGACGGCGGCAAGGGTGACGACTGGCTCCACGGCGACCATGGCGACGACCGGTTGAAGGGCGGCAAGGGCAACGACGTGCTCGCCGGCGGCATGGGCGACAACACCCTGGAGGGCGGCGACGGGGAGGACACGTTCCGGATCGCCAACCTGTCGGGGCGCGATCTGATCGTCGACTTCGACGAACTGAAGGACCACGTCGACATCACCTACTCGCACCTTGCGGACTTCGCGGCAGTGCGGGATCGAGCGGAGGACGTCGACGACGGCGTCCTGCTCCACCTCCGCGAGAACGGCGAGCTGTTGATCGAAGGCGTGTCGCGCGACGATCTGCAGGCCGACTGGTTCGTGCTCTGACCCTACCGTCGGTAGCAGGCGGGCGGGACCGCGAACGGCGTCGTTCAGACCGGAACGGCGCCGCATTCGTGACGTTGGGGTCGAGCGAGCAGCGAGTCCCCTTCCGGGCGTCGGCCGGTGTAGGTTGACGCGCGAACCGCCGACGGAGGCACCCGATGGTCACCCGCACCTTGTCGACCAAGAACGACGCTTGGCCGGACGCCAAGGACGTCAACACGGGCGATGATTCGATCGACGGCCTGATGGGCAACGACACCATCACGCTCGGTCTCGGCGACGACGTCGCCCACGGCGACGAGGACGCGGACCTCATCAGCGGCGACGACGGCCAGGACACGCTGCACGGCGACGCCGGGCCCGACGAGCTGAACGGCGGCAACGGCAGCGACAGCATGTTGGGCGGAACCGGTGCCGACTTCCTCGCCGGAATCGACGACGAGGACACCATCTTCGGCGGCAACGACAACGACACGATCAGCGGCGACAACGGCAACGACAGCCTCAACGGCGGCGACGGGGCGGACATCGTCGATGGCGGCGCCGGCATCGACTTCGTCAGCGGCGGCAACGGCATCGACCTCCTGATGGGCGGCGACGCCACCGATTTCATCATCGGCGACGACTTCGAGATCCAGCTGGGCTTCAACGATACGCTGACCGGCGACGGCGGCAACGACACGGTTCTCGGGACGGGCGGCGACGATTCGATCCTCGGCGGCGAGGGCGCCGATGCGCTGTTCGGCGACATCTTCGGCGGATTTCCTGCCTTCCTCCAGGGCGACGATACCGTGCTGGGCGGCGTCGGCAACGACACGATCGCGGGCGGCCAGGGTGACGACAGCCTGCTCGGCGAGGCTGGAAACGACATCATCTCCGGCCAGGACTCGGTGAGCGCCGACGTCTCCGGCGGCCTCACCCAGACTGACGTGGACACCATCCTCGGCGGCGACGGCAACGACACGGTCTATAGCTGGGGCGGCGACGACAGCATTCTCGGCGGCACCGGCAACGATCTGCTGTACGGCGACGGCGAGACCGTCGTCACCGGCGACTCGGTCGGCAGCGGCACCGACGACATCGACACCATCCTGGGCG
>JADZBA010000554.1 GCA_020852355.1 Alphaproteobacteria bacterium | reverse complement strand
GACGGAGCCCGGACGAGTGAGGATGCGATGGATGACCCCGACATAGGCGATCAGCATCAGCAGCGCGCCGACCGGCAGGGCCAGATAGTAGATCCACATCGGGAAGGCGATGCCGGTCTGGCTGCGCTCGTCGATCAGGATCGCGAGGTCGACGACGTTCCAGCCGTACCAGACGAGCAGCGCGCAGAACGACGCTGCGGCCAGCGCGTTGAACGCCTCGACGATGCACAGCCAACGGTGCGAGAAGAGGCGCAGCAGCAGGTCGGCGCGGATATGCGCCGCGCGCGTCACCGCGCTGCCGCAGGCGATCAGCGCGGCCCAGACGAAGAGGTAGACGACGATCTCCTCGCCGCCGCCCGCCACCAGCCTCGGCATCACGTAGCGCGCGACGACCTGCGCCATCGCGACCGCGAGCATCGCGAGGCCGAGGATGCCGACGATCCAGGTCGCGATATGATCGAGCGTGCGTCTCATCGCCGGGGCGGCCCGGCCGTCGGCCGGCGCGTGGCGAGGGGCGATGCGCCCGCGCGATCGCGGCCGCATCGCCCCCCCGGTCGAGCCATCACATGCGTGATGATCAGCTCCCGGTCGCCTGGATGCGCCGGATGATCTCGGAGATCTTCGGGTTGATCTTGAGCTCCTTGACCGCGGCTTCCTCGGTCGGCAGCAGGCGCTCGCGCAGCCTGGCGACGTCGTCGGCCGGCGGCGTATGGACGGTCATCCCGTTCTTCACGAGGATGCCGCGCCACTCCGACTCCTTCGTGCGGATCCGCTCCAGGAAGATCGGCAGCATCTCCTCCCAGGTGTCCGCCATCAGCTTCTGCATGTCCGGCGGCAGCGAGCCCCAGAAGGCCTGGCTGACCAGCAGCACCTGGAACATGCGCGAATTGAAGTCCTCGAAGACGTACTTCACCCCCGCGTCCCACAGCTTGCCGCTGACCACGGTGTTGTGGGTGCTGACCAGGGCATCGACGGTGCCCTGGCTGAGCGCGAGGGCGACGTCGGGCCAGGGAATGACGACCGGGCTGGCGCCTTTCTGGCCGATCTGCAGCGCCTGCATGGCGCTGCCCGGATGGCGCACGCGCAGGCCCTTCATATCGTCGAAGCGGCGGATCTCCTTCGCGGTCGAGTAGGTGTGCAACGGCTCGAGCTCGTGCCAGCGGCCGACGACGTGCGAGCGCAGCTTCTGCTCGAGGATCGCGTTGATCATCTTGCCGACTTCGCCGTCGACGACCTTGCGGGCGTTCTCGGTGCTGATCCCGAAGAAGCTCGGCAGGCCCGGGAAGTCGAGGTCGGAGACGATGCCGGAGATCGTCCACGAGCCGGGGAAGGCCATCTCGATGCTGCCCTGGAGCAGCGCCTTGCCGACGTCGCGGTCGGGGTAGAGCTGGGCGGAATGGTAGAGCACGGGCTTGATCTTGCCGCCCGAGCGCTTCTCGACCTCGGCGAGATACTCGGCCAGATGGGCGGTGCGGCTGGTCGTCATGTTGGTGTCGACCGAGGCGCGCATCTGGTAGGGCTGGGCCGCCGCCGGCCCGAGCAGCGCCATGAGCGCCGCCGCGCCGGCGAGCAATCGCGCACTGAACGTCTTCATGAAATCCCCCGCAGGCCGGCGCAGACGAGGCCGGCCGACGCATTGTTGGGGCGAACCCGTGCCGGGCGACCATCGAAAAGGCGGCCCCGGCCCCAATTATCACATATGCGATTCCGGCGCCGGCGCGCCGCCCCTGCCGGGCGCACCGAGATACTTGGCGATGACCTCCATCAGGAAGCGGGCGTTGGGCTGGAGATTGGCCCGCAGCCGCTCGGTCGGCCCGGCGATGCCGACGGCGAGCGGCCGGTGCAGGCCGCCGGCCCGCAGCGCCGCGGCGATCACGCTCGCCCCCGGCACCACCATGTTCTCGCGGTAGGAGTAGCCCTGCCGCCGGATCGTCTCGATCTCCTCGCGCAGGTGCCGGCGGTCGACCGGCGGATGCGGCCGCTCGGCCTGGGTGCGGGTGATCAGCCGGTCGATCTCCTCGTCCGGCTTGAGCGCGAGCAGCACGCGCCCGGCATTGGCGTCGACGAGGAAGCGTCGCGACCCGCGCTTGATGTCGTAGCGCAGCGGATGGTTGCCCTGGACCACATGCACGTAGTGGACCTCGATGCCCATCTCGGCGCCGAGGAGGACCGTGTCCTGGCAGAACGCGACGATCTCGTTCAGCATCTCCTGCAGCCCGCCCGCCTGCGAGAACTGCTCGTCGAGCCAGCTCCCCAGCAGCGCCAGGCTCAGCGTCGGCTGCACGACGCGGCCCTGACCCGCCAGTTCCATGTAGCCGCGGCGGATCAGCGTGTGGACCAGCATCGAGGTGCTGGACTGCGGGATCTCCAGCTCGGCCGCCAGTTCCGAGATCCGCATCGGGCGCTTGGTCTCCGCGAAGATCTCGAAGACGCGCAGCACACGGGTCGCGGACTTGACGTCGCGGGACTGGCCGGTCTTTCGCCGTGTCGGCATCGCGAAGGCGGTAGCGCAGGCGCCGCGGCACGGGCAACCGGAAAAGGGATGGCCTCGTCGCGATCGGCCCGCTCCCGCGGGCCGCCGCACGGCATGGGCCATATCCGTGCCCGCGCGTCGGCCCTACAGTCGCGGGCGCGACGGGACCGACCCCGACGCCGCCCGTCGGTGGCATCGCCCTCCCGACGCCGGCGTCCGGATCGGCCTCGTCCCCTCTTCCTGACCGGAGCTCCGATGTCGCTGCACCAGGATGCGATCGTCGTCGACGGATTGATCATGGCCGATTTCGGCCGCGAAGCGTTCCAGGCGATGAAGGATGGCGGGCTCTCCGCCGTCAACTGCACATGCTGCCTCTGGGAGGACTTCCCGACGACCATGAAGGCCGTCGCCCAGTGGAAGGCCTGGCTCGCCGAGCATGCCGACCTGATTCTCCAGGTGCACACGACCGCCGACATCCGCCGGGCCAAGGCCGAGGGCAAGGTCGGCATCATCCTGGGCTGGCAGAACACCACGGGATTCGGCGACTACCTGCCGTTCGTGCGCCTGTACAAGGATCTCGGGCTGGGCGTCGTCCAGCTGACCTACAACACGGCGAACACGGTCGGCAGCGGCTGCTACGAGACCCACGACGGGGGACTGACCGACTTCGGCCGCGAGCTGGTCCACGAGATGAACCGGGTCGGCATCCTGGTCGACCTCAGCCATGTCGGCGGCAAGACCGCGGACGACGCGATCCGCTGGTCGAGGAAGCCCGTCGCCTATTCGCACTGCCTGCCGAGCGCGCTCAAGGCGCATCCGCGCAACAAGTCCGATGAGCAGCTCCGCTTCATCGCGGACAAGGGCGGCTTCGTCGGCGTCACCTTGTTCCCGCCCTTCCTGAAGAACGGCCCGCGCTCGACCCTCGACGACGTGCTCGAGGCGATCGAGCATGTCCTGAACCTGTGCGGCGAGCGGCAGGTCGGCATCGGCACGGACTTCACTCAGGGCCATGGCGACGCGTTCATCGCCTACGCCAACCGTGACAAGGGCCATGCCCGCTCGCTGACCCGGTTCGGCGACGTGACCATGCCGGAAGGCATGCGCCGGATCGAGGACTGGCCCAACCTCACCGCGGCGATGGAGCGGCGCGGGTGGAAGGAGGAGCGCATCCGGCGGGTGATCGGCGAGAACTGGATGCGGGTGCTGGAGGAGGTGTGGGGGGCGTAGCGGCGGGGCCGATCGGGAGATCATGGCCGTGACGGGTCATCAGACCTCAAGGCGAGGTCGATCGCTACGCCGAGGCGGCGCGGCTGAAGCAGCTGTCCCACCTTCCCGATCGTGCGGACCGGCGGGACCATTGGAGACAGAAATCTCAACGATTTCAAAGGGACGAAAGAGGAATGGTGCCCAGGGGCGGATTTGAACCACCGACACGCGGATTTTCAGTCCGCTGCTCTACCAACTGAGCTACCTGGGCGCCGGTCCCGGGGGGCGGCGTGCCTCCCCCGCGCGAGCGGGGGCTTATAGGCAAAATCGTCCGGCCTGTCCAGCGTGGCCGATGGCCGCCGCGTCGCCTGCGACGGGCGGCGCGGAAGTTGCTAATTGATGGGCCACCCGCGGCGGCGCCGCGCACCATCGAGGAGGCTTCCGATGCTGACGAGACGCAAGACCCTCGGCCTGATGGCCGCCGGCGCGGTCGCCGCCGCGACGCCGATCGGCGCGCGCGCCCAGGCGATGCCGAAGATCGTCGTGGGCATGAGCGGCTGGACCGGCTTCGCGCCGATCACGCTCGCCGAGAAGACCGGCCTCTTCAAGAAGCACGGGCTCGACGTCGACACCAAGTTCATCGCCCAGAAGGACCGCCACCTCGCCTTCGCCTCGGGCGACATCCAGGCGATCGCCACCGTCATCAACACCCAGG
>JADZBA010000553.1 GCA_020852355.1 Alphaproteobacteria bacterium | reverse complement strand
TCGCCGGTGCCGGCCTCGACGTCTTCGAGCACGAGCCCGCCGTCAATCCGCGCCTGCTGCGCCTCGACAACGTCGTCCTGCTGCCGCACATGGGCTCGGCCACGCTCGAAGGCCGCATCGCCATGGGTGAGAAGGTGATCGTCAACGTGAAGACCTTCGCCGACGGCCACCGCCCGCCGGACCGGGTGATCGAGGCGATGCTGTGAGTGACCACGCCTTGTGAATCGGCGGTCCGCACAATTATATTCTGACCAGACTGGTCTGAGGCGAAAGCTATGGTTCCTCGTCCGACGAAGAGCTGGAAGCTCCAGGACGCAAAGGCGCATTTCAGCGCGCTCGTGCGCGACGCGCGGCTGAAGGGGCCGCAGCGCGTCACCGTCCACGGCAAGGACGCCGTCGTGGTCATGGCTGCCGACGAGTATGATCGGCTGGTCCCGTTGGCGAGCCAGCCGAGCCTGCATGAGCTCCTTTCCCGATCGCCGCTGCGCGATCTCGATTTCGAACGCGCGAGCGTCCGTGCCGTGGTGCGCGAAGTCGATCTGTGAAGGGATGGCTCCTCGATACCAATGTCGTCTCGGAGCTGCGCAAGCCGCGATGCGATCCCAATGTGCGTTCGTGGGCGGCCCGGCAGCCCGCCTCCTCCTTCCATCTGAGCTGCGTCACGATCGCGGAGATCCGTTTCGGGATCGACCGGGTGCCGCCCGACGATCCCTTCCGGCACGCCCTCGACCTCTGGCTGGAGCGAACGCTGCGTCCCTGGTTCGCCGAGCGGATCCTCGATATCGATGAGGAAGTGATGGTCGTGTGGCGCCGCCTGGTCGAGCTGGGCCGCGGCGAGGGCTACACCTTCGCGCAGCCCGACCTGCTCATTGCGGCCACCGCGACCGTCCACGATCTCCAGGTCGTCACGCGCAATGTCGGCGACTTCCGTCGCGCCCGGGTCCCGGTGCTCGATCCGTGGATCGACGACCGATCCTGAGCTGCAGGCGTCGGCTTATCGCTTCTCTACCGCCCGCCACCCGATGTCGCGCCGGCAGAAGCCCTCCGGCCAGTCGATCGCGTCGACCGCCGCATAGGCCTTGCGCTGGGCCTCGGCGACGGTGGTGCCGGTCGCGGTGATGGCGAGGACGCGGCCGCCGTTCGAGAGGATGCGGTCGCCTTCGCGCCGGGTGGCGGCATGGAAGACCTCGACGTCGGGCACGGCGGCGGCGCGCTCCAGGCCGCGGATCTCGGTCGCCTTGGGATAGGCGCCGGGATAGCCCCTGGTCGCCATGACGACGCACAGCGCGGCGTGCGGGTACCAACGCAGGTCGAAGTCGTCGAGCACGCCGTCGGCGGCGGCGACGAGGGCCGGCAGCAGGTCCGACATCAGGCGTGCCATCAGCACCTGGCACTCCGGGTCGCCGAAGCGCACGTTGATCTCGATGAGCTTCGGGCCGGCGGGGCCGATCATCAGGCCGAAGAACAGCACGCCCTTGACCGGCCGTCCCTCGGCCGCCATCGCGGCGACGGTCGGGCGGACGATCTCGGCCATGACGCGCTCGGCCATGGCGTCGTCGACGGCCGGGGTCGGCGAGTAGGCGCCCATGCCGCCGGTGTTGGGCCCCGTGTCGCCGTCGCCCACCGTCTTGTGGTCCTGGGCGGCGGCCAGCGGCAGGACGTGCCGCCCGTCGACCAGCGCGAAGAAGCTGGCTTCCTCCCCCTCCAGGAGGTCCTCGATCACCAGCTCGGCCCCGGCCGTGCCGAAGACGCCGTCGACCATCGCCGCATCGACCGCGGCCAGCGCCTCGTCGACCGAGCGGGCGACCGTCACGCCCTTGCCGGCGGCCAGCCCGTCCGCCTTGACCACGATGGGCGCACCCTTCTCGCGCACCCAGGCGCGCGCCGCGGCGGCATCCGTGAAGCGGCGGTAGGAGGCGGTCGGGATGCCGTGGCGGGCGCAGAGGTCCTTCATGAACGCCTTCGAGCCTTCCAGGGCCGCGGCCGCGGCCGTGGGGCCGAAGGCCTTGATCCCGGCCGCCTCCAGCCGGTCGACGAGACCGGCAACGAGCGGCGCCTCCGGGCCGACGACGACGAGGTCGATGCGCTCGTCCCGCGCCAGGGCGACGATGCCGTCCAGGTCCATGACGTCGACGGCGACGCAGCGTGCCACGCCGGCGATGCCGGCGTTGCCGGGCGCGCAGAAGAGGGCGTCGCACAGCGGCGAGGCGGCGATGGCCCAGCACAGCGCGTGCTCGCGCCCGCCCGATCCCACGACGAGGATGCGCATGTCCGTTCCCTGCTACCCGATGGCCGATGCGAGGGGCGCTCTTGTAGCATGGGCGCCATGAACGAGAACCTCCTCCGACCGAACCTGCCCGAGCTCTCCGTCGGCGAGCTGTCGCAGAAGCTGAAGCGCACGATCGAGGAGGAGTTCAGCTATGTGCGCGTGCGCGGCGAGATCAGCGGGTTCAAGCGCCACACCTCGGGCCATCTCTACTTCGCGCTGAAGGATGCCGACGCGGTCCTCGACGCGGTCGCTTGGCGCGGCACCGCGGCGCGGCTGGCCATCCGGCCCGAGGACGGGATGGAGGTGGTGGCGACCGGCCGGCTCACCACCTACCCCGGCCGCTCGAAGTACCAGATCGTCGTCGAGGCGATGGAGCTGGCGGGCGAGGGCGCGCTGCTGAAGCTGCTGGAGGAGCGGCGCAGGAAGCTGCTCGCCGAAGGGCTGTTCGACCCCGAGCGCAAGCGCCGGCTGCCCTTCCTGCCGCGGGTCATCGGCGTCGTCACTTCGCCCACGGGGGCGGTGATCCGCGACATCCTGCACCGGCTGGCGGACCGCTTCCCCCGCCACGTCCTGATCTGGCCCGTCGCCGTCCAGGGCGAGACCGCCGCCGCCCAGGTCGCGGCCGCGATCCGCGGCTTCAACGCCCTGCCGGCGGCCGGGCCGGTGCCGCGGCCCGACCTGCTGATCGTCGCCCGCGGCGGCGGCAGCCTGGAGGATCTCTGGGCCTTCAACGAGGAGATCGTCGTGCGCGCGGCCGCCGAATCGGCGATCCCGCTGATCGCCGCCGTCGGCCATGAGACGGACACCACGCTGATCGATTTCGCCGCCGACGTGCGGGCGCCGACGCCGACCGCGGCCGCCGAGATGGCCGTGCCCGTGCGTGCCGAGCTGATCGCGCGGGTCGGCGACGCCGGCGGGCGGTTGTGGTCGTGCGCCGCCGCCCGGCTGCGCCACGCCAGGACCGAGGTCGACGGCCTCGCCCGCGGCCTGCCCGACCTGGCGGCGCTGGTGCGCACGCGCGAGCAGTTCCTGGACGATCGCACGGAGCGGCTGGCCAACGCCGCGGCGAAGCTGGTGCCCGACCGTGCGGCGCGCCTCGATGCCGCGGCCGGCCGGCTGCGCCATCCGCGAGAGGTGGTGCGCGAGGCCGCCCTGCGCGCCGCCGGGCTCGGCGAGCGGCTCGGCCGCGCGGCGGCGCAGTCGGTCGCGCTCCACCGCGCCGGGCTCGCCGGGCTGGCCCCGCGCCTTACCGACCGCGGGCTGCGCGAGGCGATCGTGCGTGCTCGCCGCGACGCCGGTGCGCTGGAGGAGCGTCTGCGGGCCGCGGCGGCGGCGCGGCTCGATCGGGTCGGCCAGCGCCTGGCGCTGCAGGGCCGGCTCCTCGACAGCTTCTCCTACGAGCGCGTGCTGGAGCGCGGCTTCGCCCTGGTGCACGACGATGCCGGCCGCCCGGTGACACGGCGCACGCAGGCAGGGCCCGGACAGCATGTCGGCCTTCGCTTCGCGGACGGTGAGGTCGGCGCGACGGTCGATCGCGTCCCGCGCGCCGCCCCGGCGAAGCAGGAGCGCCTCTTGTGACGCCGCCGCTGGGCCTCTTCGTCGGCGAGACCGCCGTCGTCGCCGGCGGCGGCGGGCTGATCGGCGGCGCCATCGCCCGCATGCTCGCGGCGGAGGGTGCCCAGGTCATCGTCATCGACAAGGATGCGACGCGGGCCGAGGCCGTCGTGGCCGGGATCGTCGCTGCCGGCGGCGATGCCGGCATGCAGATCGTCGATCTGGCCGATCGCGGCGCGACCGATGGGGCGTGCCGAACCGTGCTGGAAGCGCTCGGAACCCCGCACATGGTGGTTCACGCGGCCAATCCGCGGCAGCTCAACGACAGCACGCTGTTTCGCGTGTCGGACGACGAATGGGACGCGACCATCGCGGTCGGGCTCGGCGCCGGCCACCGCCTGGCTAAGATCTTCGGGTCCGCCATGGCGCGGACGCGGATCCACGGCCGTTTCCTCTACATCACCTCGCTGCACGCGGCGACGCCACGCAATCTGGCGCATTACAGCGCGACCAAGGCCGGCATGGTGATGCTGGCGAAGGAACTGGCGCGTGGGCTCGGACCCTACGGCATTCGGGTCAACTGCCTGGCACCGGGCTGGATCGCGCCCGAGCCGGCCGATGGCGAGCGGGCGGCCGTGATCCCGATGCGCCGCGCGGGCACCGCGGAGGATGTCGCACAAATGGCGATGGTGCTGCTGTCCGACCGCTTCTCCGCCTATGTCACCGGCACGACGGTCAACGTCGACGGCGGGCTGTCGCTCCACAGCTGGATCGGTGCGCGGGTCTGACCGTCCGCCTACGCCGCCGTGCGCCGGGCGGCGGCACGAGCCCCGACGAGCCGCCGGGCGAGCCACCCGGCGGTCGGGCGGATCCTGCCGAGCTGCTCGTCGCGCACCAGCCGGGCGCCGTCCTCGCGGCGCGCCAGGGTGAGGCGCCGGTCATGGAAGGCCTCCAGCTCGCTGCGATGGCCGACGCTGATGATCGCGCTGTCGGGCAGCATCTCCAGCAGCCGCCGCATCAGCACGTCCTGGGTACGGGAATCGAGCGCGGCCGTCGCTTCGTCCATGACGATGATGTCGGGGCGCAGCAGGAACAGCCGGGCGAAGGCGACGCGCTGCTTCTCGCCGCCGGAGAGGATGCGGTCCCAGTCCTCCTCCTCGTGGAGGCGCTCGACGAGATGGCCGAGCTCCGCATTGTGCAGCGCTTCCGCGACCTGGTCGTCGGCGACCTCGTCGGGCGACTGGGGGTAGGTCGTCACCCGCTTCAGCGAGCCGATCGGCAGGTACGGCCGCTGCGGCATGAAGAACAGCTTGGCGCCGCGTCGCACCCGGACCTCGCCGCCGCCCCAGGGCCACAGGCCGGCCAGGGCGCGCAGGAGCGTGCTCTTGCCGCTGCCCGATTCGCCGACCACGAGCACCCGCTCGCCGCGGTCGATGCCGACGTCGGTCTCGCTGACGACCGCCGTGCCGTCGTCGAGCGTGACCGAGACGTCGCAGAGGTGCAGCGCCGGGCCGTCGTCCTCGACATGGGCGATGCGGCCGACCGTCCCCGAGCCCTCGGCGTCCTCCAGCACGTCGAGCGAGCGCAGCAGCGATCCGACGCGCACCGCCGATGCCTTCCAGTCGGCGAGGCGGGGGTAGTTGTCGATGAGCCAGCTGAAGGCGGCGAGCACGGCGACGAATGCCGTCGACGCCTGCATGACGTCGCCCAGCGACATGCCGCCCGCCAGGAACTTGGGCGCACACAGGATCAGGGGCACGACGGCCGCCAGGGCGATGTTGCCCTGGGAGATGGCGGTGGTGCGCATGTGCTGGCCGCAGAAGGCGACCCAGGCGGACCGCACCTGGTCCAGTAGCCGGCCCAGGGCATCGCGCTCCTCCGCCTCGCCGCCGAGCAGCGCGATGCTCTCGCCGTTCTCGCGCATCCGCACCGCCGCATAGCGGAAGTCGGCTTCCCGGCCGTTCTTGCGCTCGGCCACGTCGACGAACTTCCGCCCGAAGACCAGCGTGGCGAGCGTCGTCAGGGTCGCATAGACGATCGCGGTGATGACGAGAAAGCCGGGGATCTCGATGCCGTCGCCGATGGTGATGCTGCCGCCCACCCGCCACAGCACGACGATGAAGGTGACGGCGCCGACGGCCGCGGTGAGGATGCCGACCGCGAAGTCGACGGGCGCCTCGGTCGCGACCCGCGCATCCTCGGCGATCCGCAGCTCGGCATTGTCGTGATCGCCTTGCATCATGTTGAGCTGAAAGTAGCGGCCGTTCCACAGCCAGTGCTCGATGAGGCCGCTCGAGAGATGGCGGCGCCACCGGATCTGCGTGATCATCCGGCCGCCGACCGCCAGCACCGCGAGTGTCACGCCGGCGGCGATCAGGGGCATCAGCAGCAGCGTCTGCGATCCGATGGCGCTGCCGTCGCGGCGCTCCAGCGCGTCGAAGAAGTCGCGGTTCCAGACGGTGACCCGGTACTGCACGAAGATCTGCAGCAGGACGATCGCGATCAGCCCGACGGTCAGGGCCCAGGCGGCGGCCGCCCCCTTGCCGCGCCAGAATCCGAACGCGGACTCCCAGAACCGCAGCATCACCAGCCGGCGATCTTCGTCCCCCGCGGGCGCCGCCAACGTCTTCGCCATGACCGTAGCCTCCACGAAGCCGCCTCGCCGCGGTTCCGCGCTCCATCGCGCGCAGGTGTGCGGCCGAATAAACGCCGGACGGGCAGCCGCAGTTGCATTGCGGCAAGCGCCGAACTCGGCTTGCCTCGCGTCGGACGAGGGGGCAAGGTCGCGGCGTCCGCTCCGCCGGAGGCCCGAGATGAACGAAGCTCCTTTCTCCACTGCCGTCGCCACGGGAACGCAGGCCAATCCGGTCCTGGTGGAGGTGACGCGCGGATCGATGGTCGAGAGCCGTCATCGTGGCTCGATCGCCGTGGTCGACGCCGCCGGAACGGTGATCCACGGCGTCGGCGACATCGCGCGGGCGGTCTATCCGCGTTCGGCGATCAAGCCGCTGCAGGCTCTCGTTCTCGTCGAATCGGGGGCGGCCGACCGGTACGGCCTCGGTGATGCCGAGATCGCGCTGGCCTGCGCGTCCCATCGCGGCGAGCCGGTCCACACCGAGACCGTGACGGCGTGGCTCGGCAAGGTCGGGCTGTCGCCGGCCGACCTCGAATGCGGCGCCCACCTGCCCTACGACCCGCCGACCATGGAGGCGCTGCTGCGCGCCGGCGGCTCGGCCAGCGCCGTCCACAACAACTGCTCGGGCAAGCATTCGGGCTTCCTCACCGCCGCCCTCCATCTCGGCCTGCCGACCAAGGGCTATATCGGGCGCGAGCATCCGCTGCAGCAGAAGCTCTTCCGGCTGATCGAGGAGATGGGCGGCGAGCCGCTCGACGCCACCGGCCGCGGGACCGATGGTTGCGGCATCCCGGTATTCGGCGTGCCGCAACGCGCTCTCGCCCGCGCCTTCGCCCGCCTCGACGATCCCGCCGGCCTCACCCCGCAGCGGGCGGCGGCGGGCCGTCGCATCCTGGCGGCGATGGCGGCCCAGCCGGTGATGGTCAGCGGCCACGGCAACTTCGTCACCCGTACCATGGAGATCGCCGGCGCCACGGTGCGCCTGAAGAGCGGGGCGGAGGGCGTCTATTGCGCGGTGCTGCCCGGCCGCGGGCTCGGCGTCGCGGTCAAGATCGACGACGGCGCGGGACGCGCGGCGGAGGTCGCGATGGCGGCGACGCTGCGTCGCCTCGGCGCCTTCGACGCCGCCCAGGAGGCGGCACTGGCCGACTTCCTCGAGGTGCCGATCCGCAACGTCGCGGGGCTCCGTGTCGGCTCCGTCAGGCCGGCCGCGGCCTGGCCGTTCTGAGGCCCGCCATGCGCGCCGTCCGCTGCCACGCCTATGGCGACTTGGCGCAGCTCACCGTCGACGAGCTGCCGACGCCCGAGCCGGGCCCGGGCGAGGTTCGGGTCGCCATCCATGCCGCCGGCGTCAACTTCGCCGACGGTCTCATGGTCATGGGCCAGTACCAGGAGAAGCCGCCCTTGCCGTTCGTGCCCGGCCTGGAGGCGGCGGGCATCGTCGAGGCCTGCGGCGAGGGCGTGACCCGGGTGGCGCCCGGCGGCCGCGCCATGGCGCGGGTCGACTCGGGCGCCTACGCCGAGGCGGTGATCGCGCCGCAGGAGCGGCTATTCCCGATCCCCGCGGCGATGGACCTGGTGACGGCCGCGGCCTTCCCCGTGGCCTACGGCACCTCGCACGTGGCGCTCGACCGGCGGGCGCATCTGCGGCCGGGGGAGACGCTACTGGTGCACGGCGCGGCCGGCGGGGTCGGGCTGACGGCGGTCGAGATCGGCAAGGCCATGGGGGCGACGGTGATCGCCACCGCCTCCAGCCCCGAGAAGCTGGCGATCGCCGCCATCCACGGCGCCGACCATCTCGTCGACTACTCGGTCG
>JADZBA010000552.1 GCA_020852355.1 Alphaproteobacteria bacterium | reverse complement strand
CCGTTGGCGAGGATCTCCTCCGCCTGGTATGGCGCGTGGATGAGACCGACGGCGCCGGTCGCAATCCCGGCACGGTTGCGCACCGCGTCGGCGAATGGCACCTGGTAGCCCGGATAGAAGGCGATCTGCTGGCGGGCGTCGGCGCCGCCCGAGGAGCAGTCGATCAGGTCGACGTCGCCGCGCGCCTTGATCCAGCCGGCCAGCTCGACCGTGTCGTCGATGCCGAGGCCGCCCGGGACCCAGTCGACGCAGGACAGGCGCACGAACAGCGGCAACTCGGCCGGCCACTCGCTGCGTACCGCGTCGATCGCCTCCATCAGGAAGCGCGCCCGCTTCTTCGCGTCGCCGCCATAGCCGTCGGTGCGCGTGTTCACCAGCGGCGAGGTGAAGGAATGGATGAGGTAGCCGTGGGCGCCGTGGATCTCGAATATCTTGAAGCCGGCGCGCCGCGCCCGGCGCGCCGCGTCGGCGAAGGCGGCCTGCACCGTGTGGATCAGGCCCGCGTCCATCATCGCCGGCACCGGATAGCCGGCGGCCCACGGCACGTCCGTCGGGCCGATCAGCGCGAAGCCGCCCTGCTCGGGCGTCAGCGGCTTGGAGCCCTCCCAGGGCCGGCCGGTCGAACCCTTGCGCCCGGCATGGCCGACCTGGATCGCCGGCACCGCGCCCTGCGATTCGAGGAACGATGCAATGCGCGCATACTGTGCTTCCTGGGCATCGCTCCAGATGCCGAGGCACCAGGGGGTGATGCGGCCGCGAGGCTCGAGATGGGCGACCTCGGTGAAGACGATGCCGGCACCGCCGACGGCGCGCGCGGCGAGATGGGCATGGTGCCAATCCTCCGGTACGCCGTCGGTCGCCGAGTACTGGCACATCGGCGAGACGACGATGCGGTTGCGCGCCGTCACCGAGCGGAAGGTGACGGGCCTGAAGAGATGCGGATCGGCCACGGGCGGGGAACTCCGAGACGGGGTTGCGGACGGGAGAGGGCGATGCGTCGCCGCTCGGGACCGGCGGCGGACCGAACGTGAGGGCATCGGCGGAGTGCCCGCCGAGCCCGGCTGGTCCAGCCGGGCTCGGCGGCGGCGTCGGCGCGGCCGACAGGCCGCCGTCAGATCTCGCCCTCGTGCCTCAGCATGCGGATCGTCGCCCGCCACGCCTCGGCCGTCTGGTCGATGTCGGCCTCGGAATGGGTGCAGGAGATGTTGCCGCCGGGCCAGCCGTTGAGGTCGACGCCGTTCACCAGCATCGCCACGCGGATGCGGTGGGAGAGCGCCTTGGGCTTGGCCTTCACCTCCTCGTAGTCGAGCGCCAGCGCGTCGAACCTGTGCGGGTCGAGCTTGCGGCCCTTGGGATTGAGGAAGGTGTGGAAGCTGGAGAAGGTGCCGTAGCAGGCCCAGTTCACGCCTTCCGCGACGAACACGTCGTTGATCTTCTCGCGCGCGCGGTCGCCCAGCGCATTGGCGCGCGCGCAGGCGTCCGTCGTGCGGATCACCTCCAGCGCCGCGATGCCGGCCGCCGCCGACACCGGGTTGGCGTTGTAGGTGCCCGGGTGCTGGATCTTCTCCTTGCCCGAGGCCGCCGTCGCCGCGTAGTCGAGCGCGTCGAAAAGGTCGGCGCGGCCGACGATGGCGCCGCCCGGCAGGCCCCCCGCCAGGATCTTGGCGAGGGAGGTCAGGTCGGGCCGGATGCCGTAGTGCTGCTGCGCCCCGCCGGGCGCCACGCGGAAGCCGGTGACGACCTCGTCGAAGATCAGGATGGTGCCGTGCCTGGCCGTCTCCTCGCGTAGGAACTCGAGGAAGCCCGGCGCCGTCGGGATCATCCCGGTCGAGGCACCCGTCGGCTCCAGGATGAGCGCGGCGATGTCGCCCGCTTCCAGCGCCCGGCGCACGCCCTCGCGGTCGTTGGGGGCCACCAGCACGACGGCGTCGGCGATGCCCTCCAGCACGCCCGTCGTCGGCGTGCCGTCGAAATGGTTCGAGTAGCCCGACGCCATGTGGTCGTGCCAGCCGTGGAAGTGCGTCTTGAAGCGGATCAGCTTGTGCCGGCCGGTGAAGGCGCGCGCCAGCCGCAGGCCCATCAGCGTCGCCTCGGTGCCCGAGGAGGTGAAGCGCACCTTTTCCGCCGACGGCATCAGGCGCTGCACCGCCTGGGCCCATCTCACCTCCAGCGCGTGGTTGGCGCCGAAATGCGTGCCCTTGGCCAGGGCCGGCCCGACCGCCTCCATCACCTTGGGGTGGTTGTGCCCGAGCAGCAGCGCGCCGTGGCCGCCGTAGTAGTCGATGTACTTGTTGCCGTCGACGTCCCACTTGTACGGGCCCTCGGCATGATCGACGTAGATGCCGTAGGGGTCGAGATGGCGCCCGTCGTGGGTGACGCCGCTGGGGAAGATGGCCTTCGCCTCGGCGAACAGCGCCTCCGATTTCGGCGTCTTCTCACGGTAGCGGGCGACGATCTCGGAATTCGTGCGGGACTGGTCGTCGGGCATGGGGGGCTCCGGCATGAGGAATGGACGAACGGCGGGAGAAGGCGTCATGATCCCTCCTTCGCCCGCTCGGGACAAGGGATAGAAGCTTTGCCTCATCTTGTGCGTGAACTACTACATATAGAAGCTCTTGCGGCTCTGGACACAAGATGTAAGAGTCGCCGCGTTCTCTTGCGGTCGTAGGGTCGGTCACTTGCCCCAAGCGTCGAATCAGCCTGCCGCCTCCGCGCTGAAGAGCGCTCCGTTCCAGCTGCGTGGCGGCAGCGCGACGATCATGGTGCTGCGTCTGGTCGATCCGAGTCGCCCCGACTTCGCCCAGCAGATCGTCGAGAAGGTCGGCCAGGCGCCCGGTTTCTACCGCGACGCCCCGATCGTCCTCGACCTGGAGACGCTGGCCCGCTGGCCCGCGCCGCCGACCGTCGACTTCGCCGGCATCCGCGCGGCGCTGGCGAGCGTCGGCCTGGTCTGCGTCGGCGTGCAGAACGGCACGCCGCAGCTCACCGAGGGGGCGCGGCGCATCGGCCTCGCGGTCTTCCCGACGATCCGGCCGGCCGGCCGCGCCAACGCCGCCCGCGAGCCCGACGCGGAGCCGGAGCCCGAGCGCCCGGCGGCCCGGCCGTCGGCCGCGGCCTCCGCGCCGTCGCCCCAGGCCGCCGCGCCATCGCCGCCGGTCGCCCCCGTCAAGGCCGCGCCGCCGCCGCGCACCCGCGTCGTCAGCGAGCCGGTGCGCTCGGGCCAGCAGGTCTACGCCAAGGGCGGCGACCTGATCGTGCTCGGCACGGTCAATGCCGGCGGCGAGGTGCTGGCCGACGGCAACGTCCACATCTACGGCACGCTGCGCGGCAAGGCGATCGCCGGTGCCGCCGGCGACCGCGAGGCGCGGCTGTTCTGTCAGCGCTTCGATCCCGAGCTCGTGTCGATCGCCGGGCTCTTCCGCGTCGCCGACCAGATCGGACCCGAGCTGGTCGGCCAGCGCGTCGGCGTCCGCATCGTCGACGACGCCCTCGCCTTCGACCGTCTGTCATGAGCGGCCCGTACCCGCATAGGGCCGTCCTGGCGCTCCCGGCGGCAGACGCCACCTCCACGCGAAAGGAGACGCTCCCGTGGCAAAAGTGATCGTGATGACGTCCGGCAAGGGCGGGGTCGGCAAGACGACCTCGACCGCCGCCATCGGTACCGGCCTCGCCATGCGCGGCGAGAAGACGGTGGTGGTCGACTTCGACGTCGGCCTGCGCAACCTCGACCTCATCATGGGGTGCGAGCGGCGGGTCGTGTACGACTTCGTCAACGTCGTGAACGGCGAGGCGAAGCTCGGCCAGGCGCTGATCAAGGACAAGCGCTTCGACAATCTCTACGTGCTCGCCGCCTCGCAGACGCGCGACAAGGACGCGCTCTCCAAGGAGGGCGTCGTCAAGGTGATCGACCAGCTCCGCGAGCAGTTCGACTACGTCATCTGCGACAGCCCGGCCGGCATCGAGAAAGGCGCGCAGCTCGCCATGTACTGCGCCGACGAGGCGATCATCGTGACCAATCCCGAGGTCTCCAGCGTCCGCGACAGCGACCGCATCCTCGGCCTGCTGGCGAGCAAGACGCTGCGCTCGGAGAAGGACCTGGAGCCGGTGAAGCAGCATCTGCTGCTGACGCGCTACGACGTGGGGCGCGTCGCCCGCGGCGAGATGCTGAAGGTCGACGACATCCTGGAGATCCTGTCGATCCCGCTGGTCGGCGTGATCCCCGAGAGCGAGGCGGTCCTGCGCGCGTCGAACACCGGCAACCCGGTGATCCTCGACAGCGAGAACCCCGCCGGCAAGGCCTACGCCGACGCGGTGTCGCGCCTGCTCGGCCACCAGGTCGAGCACCGCTTCCCGTCCGAGCAGCCGCGCGGCTTCTTCGCCCGCCTCTTCGGGAGGGCTGCATGATGCGCCTGTTCGACTTCTTCCGCTCCCGCCGCACGCCGGCCGCGGCACCGCCGGCGCCGCCGGCGGCCACCGTCGCCAAGGAGCGGCTGCAGATCCTGCTGGCCCACGAGCGCGCCGACCGCGGCAGCCGCGCAGAGTTCCTGCCGGCGCTGCAGAAGGAGATCCTCGACGTCGTCGCGAAGTATCTCGTGATCGATCCCGACAAGGTCATGGTCAAGCTCGACCGCGGCAAGGACATCTCCGTGCTCGAGGTCAACGTCGAGCTGCCGGGGCCCGACGTCCAGCTCCTCCAGCCGATCAAGCCGGTCGTCGTCGAGAAGCTGGCCGAGGCCGCCGCGGAGGCGGACAAGAAGAGCGACGAGAAGGTCGCGGAGAAGCCGGTCGAGAAGCAGGAGGCGCCGGCGGCCGCCAATGCCGCCGGCCCGCTCGCCCACAGCGCCGCGTGACACTCGCCGGCCGACGGCCCGCCCGCCGGATGCGCGGCCTCCGGCGGGCGGCTGCCGCGGACGATGAACCCGGCGGCGCCGTCCCGCGACCCTAGGACGTCCGCTGCGTCGGCGCAGCCCCTCCAAGGAGCATCCCATGGCGGCCAAGGCCCTTCTCGTCCTCTCGCTCGTCACCGCGACCGGCGATCCGATGTTCCCGCCGACCCTCCTGGAGCAGCCCTCGCTGGAAGCCTGCCAGGCGGCCGCCAGGACCGCCGTCGAGGCGATGGCCGCCGCCCATCCCGAGAAGGCCATGCCGTCGATGCTGAAGGGCGGCAAGTTCGCCGCGGTCCAGGACGAGAGCGGCGTGTGGATGATCCGCTACGACCGCCAGCAGCGCACCGACCCCAACCAGGGCGAGGCCGTGGTCGCCCGCACCGTCCGCGCGGTCTGCCGCCCGGTCGGGTAGCCGCCGCTCGGGCGGCGCCGGACGGCCGGGCGGGCCGCTACGCCTCCAGCCGGTCGACGAGATTGCGCGCGGCGTCGAAGCAGGCGGCGACCACCGTGCCGCCCTGGCCGGCGCCGCCATCGATGACGGCGGCGAAGTCGCCGATGCGCACGCCGCGGCCTCGCCGGTCGTAGCCGGCGATGACGAGGCAGCGGCCGGCGTAGCGCGACTCCAGCGAGTCGAGACCGGCGCCCGTTCCCCACCACAGGACGTCGCCCTGGGCGGCGAGCGGCCGTTCCGGCGCGATGTCGGCGCTGACGCAGAGCAGCGCGCCGTCGTCGGTGACGGCCGCGTGCTTCAGGCTGGCGGCGAGCGCCACGTG
>JADZBA010000551.1 GCA_020852355.1 Alphaproteobacteria bacterium | reverse complement strand
GGAAAATGGTGGGCGCGACAGGGATTGAACCTGTGACCCCTACGATGTCAACGTAGTGCTCTCCCGCTGAGCTACGCGCCCACGTTCCGTGGGGCCGGTCCGAACGGGCCGGCCGCGGGGAGAGGCGATGTAGCATCGTCGCCGCACCTTGGCAACGGCTTCGCGCGCATGGCGGATTCCGCTCCCCGGGGACGCCGAGCCGCGTGACAGGCGGCGGGCGGGTTGCCATCATCGCCGGCGATGGATTCCTCTGGCGATCTCTCCGCTGCCGCCGCCGGGCACGTCGTCGACCGGCCGGCCCGCGCCGTCGGGGCGGCCGTCTTCGCCTCCCCCCATTCGGGCTGCCGCTATCCCGCCGACCTGATCGCCGCCTCCCGCCTGGACGCGCGCGCGCTGCGCCGCTCGGAGGACTGCTTCGTCCACGAGATCTTCGCCGCCGCCCCGGAATGCGGCGCGCCGCTGATCCGCGCCCTCTTCCCGCGCGCCTACATCGATCCCAACCGCGAGCCCTACGAGCTCGACCCGGCGATGTTCGACGGGCCGCTGCCGTCCTACTGCAACACCACCTCGCCCCGGGTGATGGCCGGGCTCGGCACGATCGCGCGGATCGTGGCGACGGGGGCCGACATCTATGCCCGCAAGCTCGGCGTCGCCGAGGGGCTGGAGCGCATCGAGCGCTGCTACCGCCCCTACCATCGCGACCTCGCGGCCCTGATCGAGGAGCGGCGGCGGCGCTTCGGCCACGCCGTCCTGATCGACTGCCATTCGATGCCCTCGGTGGGCGGGCCGTTCGACTTCGACGCCGGCCGGCGGCGCGCCGACATCATCCTGGGCGACGGCCACGGCCGGTCCTGCGCCGCCGTGGTGGTCGACACGGTGACGCGCCTCTTGCGCGGCCAGGGCTACCGGGTCGGGCACAACGTGCCCTACGCCGGCGCCTTCACGACGCAGCATTACGGCCGTCCCGACGAGGGCGTCCACGCCCTGCAGATCGAGATCAACCGCGACCTCTACATGGACGAGCGCAGCTACACGCGGACGCCGGGGCTGGCACGGCTCGCCGCGGACATGCGGCCGCTGGCCGCCGCCCTGGCCGGCCTCGACGCCAGGGGCCTCGCCGCATGACGGCGCACGCCGGAGCGGCGGTGACGATCCGCGACGCGCGGCCCGAGGACATCCCCGCCATCGCCGCCATCTACGGCCACCATGTCCTGACCGGGCTGGCCTCGTTCGAGGAGACGGCGCCGTCGGTGGAGGAGATGGCCCGCCGCCACGCCGAGATCACCGGCAAGGGCTATCCCTACATCGTCGCCGAGGAGAGCGCCGGCACGGTCGTCGGATACGCCTATGCCGGCCCCTACCGGCCGCGCCCCGCCTACCGCCATTCCGTCGAGAACTCGGTCTACCTGGCGCCCGGCCGGCAACGCTCGGGCATCGGCAGCGCGCTGCTGGGGGCGCTGATCGCGCGCTGCGAGGCCAAGGGCTACCGCCAGATGGTGGCGGTGATCGGCGACAGCGCCAACGCCGCCTCGATCGGCCTGCACGCCCGCCACGGCTTCACCCGCGTCGGCACGCTGCGCTCGATCGGCTACAAGCACGGGCGCTGGGTCGACAGCGTGCTGATGCAGCGCGCGCTGGGCGCCGGCGACACCACCCGTCCCTGAGGGAGGAAGAAGGATGGCCGCGAAGAAGGCGATGCCGCTCGCCCCGGAGACCATGGCGCTGCTGCGCCAGGCGAGCACGGCGACGATCACCATGCAGCTGCTCAAGCGCGGCTTCCGCAACCTCGCCATCACCGGCGTCCGGCCGATGAACCCGGCCGCCGCGCGCTTCGTCGGGCCGGCCTTCACGCTGCGCTACATGCCCGGCCGCGAGGACCTCTGCCAGCCGCCCAAGCCGACCGATCCGCCGAGCGCGCAGCGCGCCGCGGTCGAGGGCACGCCCAGGGACCATGTGCTGGTCGTCGCGACCGGCGGCGAGCTGCGCGCCGGCACGCTGGGCGACATCCTGGCCGCCCGGCTGGCCAAACGCGGCGTCGCCGCCGTGGTCTCCGACGGGGCGATGCGCGACGCGCCGGTGATGGCCGGCATGGACCTGCCGATCTTCGCCGCCGGCGCCGCGGCCCCGGCGAGCATGACCTTCCTGCTGCCGGTCGAGATCCAGACCCCGGTCGGCGTCGCCGGCGTGCCGGTGTTCCCCGGCGACGCGCTGGTCGGCGACCTCGACGGCGTCGTGGTCATCCCGCGCCATCTCGTCGACGAGGTGGCGCGGGATTCGGCCGAGCAGGAGCGCATGGAGCGCTACGTGCAGATCCAGGTGCGCAGGGGCCGGGCGATCCCCGGCCTCTACCCGCCCGACGACGCGACGCGCGCCGACTATCGCAAGTGGCTCGCCGCCGGCGAGCCGGACGCCTAGGCTTCGGTCAGCGGCGCGGCGGCCGCCGCCCGCGCTCGTTGTAGCCGCGGTAGTAGGCGTCCTCCTCCGCCTGCTTGTGCTGGTCCCAGAGGTAGCCGCCGGCGAGCCCGGCAGCACCGCCGAGCACGGCGCCGAGGCCGGCGTTGCCGCCGATGGCACCCAGCACCGCACCGCCACCGGCGCCGATCGCCCCGCCGCTCAGCACCCGCTGCTCGGTCGGCGACATGCCGGCGCACGCGCCCAGCAGCAGCCCTGCGATGGCGAGCGCACCGCAGGATCGAATGATCGTGGTCATCGTCGTCGCTCCCTATCCGTCGTCAGCGCTTGCAGGGCCACGTCGCCCGGGAGAAGCGGAAGTAGCTGTCGACCGCCTGGGCGCTCGCCTCCGCAGGGTTGGCTTTGATCCAGGCGACGAACATGCCGACCGCCTCGCTGCGCGTCGGCCGCTTGTCGGCCGGCAGGCAATAGAATGGCGGCTGGCCGGGGCGCGGCGCGCCCAGGGCCTGGTACTGGTCGGCGATGCCGGCGATGTAGCCGTGACAGAAGTGCAGCGCCTGGGTTCCCAGCGGATCCTGCGGGCCGACGTCGCACAGATTCACGAGATTGGCCGTCGTCGCGACCAGGAAATCGTCCTGGGTCACGGCCGCCGCCGCCGGCCCGGCGGCGAGCGCCGCCGCGGCGAACGCGGCGAAGATCGATGCACGCATGTCCCCTCCTTCTCTGGTGACGGCGTCACCGGACGCCTGGGGTGGCGACCCCTTTCTAGAGCATTTTCCGATCACTCGGGATCTTATCCTTT
>JADZBA010000550.1 GCA_020852355.1 Alphaproteobacteria bacterium | reverse complement strand
GTCGCGGTCGCGCGGCAGCGTGCGATGGATGCCCAGCGGCAGCAGCGGCTTGCGGATGCGGCCCATGGCGACCCGGGGCGGTTGCGGCGACCAGGATGGCAGGGGCGCGCGACGCCGTCGAGGGCGGCGCTATTCCGGCAGGAGACGCCCCACGAGCGCTTCCATGCGTACCGTCAGGCCGGCCGCAGCGAGCGCATCGCGGATCGCCCGCCGCTTTCGCCGGTAGTCGCCTTCCGGCAACGCGACGGCAGCGGCGACCCGTTCGGCCTCTTCGGCCGCCGCTGCCAGTTCCCGGTGCAACGGTTCACGTGGGCTGAACTCGGGGATCGGCAACTCCCAGACGAGCTTGTCGAAGTCCCGCGGATCGCGCCAACCACGAGACTGCATGGGAATGACCCGGCGCAGGACGGTCTCGCTGTTGATGAGCGCGCAGAGATAGCGCGCCTCATCGGTGCCTCGGACCGGCGCCCAGTACGCCTTGTGGTCGATGACGATATCGCCGTTCTCGACGATGGCCGCGCTCAGCAGCGTACCGGCCTTCGTGTAGGCGATCTTCGGTCCGGGCGACGCAAACTGATGGGAAAGCTTTCGCATGTGGTCGATCTGTTGGACGAGCGTCATCCGCGGCCCGCCCGTCGCGCTTCGCGAGGCATGGGCCGCCCATTTTGTCTCGATGTCCCGCAACCAAGCGGCGAGATGGCGATGCCCTGCGAGGCCGGCACCGCTCGAATCGAGGAGGGACATACCGTCGACGGGAATCACGGCCAGGGTCTCCCCGATCAGCCTGAACGGAGCGAGATTCTCGCCGAGGAGCAGCGGCCGGAGGAACTGCGCCTCGACCGGCCCGGCCGGCGGCGCGACGCTCACCCACGGCTTCTTGTCCAGAGGCCCCTCGCGCCCGCGCACGCGCGGCGCCTGCCGGCTGGCGCCCAGGCGGCCGGCGATCTCGCGTTCGACGAGGAAGAACCGTCGCGGCCAGATGGAGGCTCCATTTCGAAATCGATCGCGATAGACGGATGCACCTTGGCGACCCGCCATGAGCGGCCAGTCGGCGGTTTCTCGAATCAGCGCTCGGTCGGCCGGTGCTTCGCCCGCGTCGCGTTCGGGCAGCGTGCCGGTGAACCGCTCGACCTGCCGCGGCAGCGGACCCGGCACCTCGCGGCGGCCGAACAGGACGCAGGCCGAGGTCGGGAACAGCGGCCGGACCAGCTCCAGGCTCCACGCCCCCGTGATCCGCACGCTCGCCGTCTGGTACTCGCCCGCACGCAGCCCGGCGAAGGCGGACCGATTGAGCGCGGCATAGGGCAGGACGAAGGCGATCGCGCCGCCGGGCCGCAGGTACCGTTCGGCGCCGCGCGCCCAGAACAGGGCGGAGAGATCCTGCTGCGTCGCCAGCACGCCGCCCACCCAGAGGTTCATCCGCCGGCAGGCGTCGCGCATCCGCGGCTTCATCTCCGCGCTGAGATGGCGATAGGCCACCCAGGGCGGGTTGCCCAGCAGCACGTCGGCGCGCTGGTCCGGCCGCGACAGCCAGATCGGTCGGATGAGATTGCGCAGGATGAAGGGCCAGATGCCGTTGCGACCATCGCGCTTGAGTCCGACGAGGCGCGCGAAAGTCGCGGCCAGTGCCGCCGCGTCCTGCTGCGTCACGCCGGGGATGCGGGCCAGGGCACGCTCGACCTGGTCGGGCGGCGCCTCGGTCTCCAGCCCTTCGGCAAGCTCGTGCAGGCCGGGGTCGAACTTCGCGCGGTCCTCGGCGAAGCCCGCGGGCACGTGGAGCGGCTCCTCCCCCGGGACCGGCACCATTACCTCGCGGACGTCGACGGTCTCGCTGAGGTTCCACTGCATCGCATCGCCGAGATAGACGGGGACGTGCAGCGGCCCGTCGCGATCGCGGATCGCCTCGCCCAGCGCCAGCAGCCAGGTGACGCGCGCGATGATGATGGCGACGGGGTGGATGTCGAGACCGCGGACCTGCGCTTCCGCCGCCCGTACCGTCCGCGCGGCCTCCCAGCCGGCGTCCCGTGCCGCGGCGGCGAGCCGCCGGATGGCATGGAAGAGGAACGTGCCCGAGCCGCAGGCGGGGTCGAGCACGGTCTCCGCCAACGGGTTCGCGATCGACGCGCGGACGATCTTCGCGGCCAGCCAGTCGGGCGTGTAGTACTCGCCCAGGTCGTGGCGTTGCGCCGGGTCGATGAGGCTCTCGTAGAGCGCCTTGAGGACGTCGACTTCTACGTCGCGCAAGCGAAAGCGGGCAACCTGTCGGGCAATGCGGCGCACGAGGTCGCGACCTGTGTCGTCGAGCAGCACCCAGTCGAAGAAATCGCTCTCGACCGCGCCGTGGATGCCGACGTCGGCCAGCGCTTCGCCCGAAAGGATGGCGCCCGCGTCGTCCGCCGGCAGGTCGAGCACGCGGGCGGCCAGGGTCTTGGCGACGATCGTCAGGTACGTGTGCTGGAGGAACAGCGTATCGTCGCCGACCGTGGCGCCGTAGGCCTCACGCAGCAGCCCGTCCCATAGCTGCCGCTTCAGTGCCACCTCGGGATTGCTCTGCAGCACCCGCCATAGTTGCTCGAGCCCGACCTTGGCACGGCCGTAGGTCAAGCTCTCGCGGCCGAGCTCGCGGCGGAACACCAAAGGCTCGGGCAACAGCTCGTCGCGGTTCGACAGGGCCGGCTCGAGCCACGCGAGCAGCGCGTCACCGTCGTCCGGCCGGAGCTGATGGCGGCTGATCTCGACGAGCTCGCCGTCGCGCAGGGCGTAGGCGACGAAGGTGGCGCCATCGGTCGCCACTCCGATGTAGGGCCGGCCCGTGAGGCGGCCGCGCTCGGCGAGATAGTCGGGCAGGCGCGCCAGCACGTCGCCCGTCTTGCGGCGGAGGTCCGACTTCAGCTCGAACACGGTCGCGCCGAACAGGGTGTCGGCCCGGCCGCGCACCTCCGGCAGGCGGACCTCCTGGTCGATCGCCAGATAAGCGGCGCCGAACGCATGGTGCAGGATCGCTGCCAGTCCCACGCGCACCTGCTCGTGCCCCGGCCGCGCCGCGGGCGAGGCCAGGAGCTCCGGCAGATGGTCGCGGCGCCAAGCGTGGTCCATCGGCGCGAGAATGCCGGCTGCCGTCTCCCGCCTCAAGTGTGTGGTCGCGCGGTCCATGGGGTTGCTATCGTCGGCCATGGCCGAATCGCAGTTGGACCTCTTCGCCGATGACCGCGCCGCGGCGCCGCGGAACGATTTCGTACCCACGCCGGAGTTCGTGGAGCGCGTGCGGAGAGAGCTTGCAGGGACGCTGGCCTTGGTGCGCGGGGCGGCAGGTCTGCCCTGGGCCGACCTGACGCGGACCACGCTGGCCGAGCTGCGCTTCCGCTCCATGTCCGGCTGGCTGCCGACCAGCGAGGCGGCGACGCTGCGTGCGGCCTTCGACGCGGAGATGGACCGCCTCTACGCGATCGAGGATGCGAAGCTGGAGGCCGAAGGCCTCCTCTAGCCGCGGGCCTGCGCCGCGGCACTCAAGGTCCCTCCATTTCCAGCCATGCCACGACCGCCGCGATCTGGTCCGGCGTCCGTAGCCAGGGGCGGTGGCCGCACTCCGGCACCGTCAGCACGCGGGTGTCGGGCCGCAACCCGGACATGCGCCGCGCGACCGGCGGGGGCAGCATCAGCGAGCGCTCGCCGTGGATCACCATGGTGGGGCAGGCGAGGGCCGCCCATTCCTCGATCTGATCATGGTCGCGCCGGCGGATGCGGGCGAAGTTGCGGACGAGGCGCGGGTCGTGCAGGAGGAACCAGTGCTCACCTCGCCGCACCATGCTGACCGCCAGGGCGGCGCGCAGCTCGGCGGGGGGCAGCGTGTCGCGTTCCGACCAGTAGCGGAGTAGCGCCGCCTCGGCCGAGGCT
>JADZBA010000549.1 GCA_020852355.1 Alphaproteobacteria bacterium | reverse complement strand
TCACCCCGCGAGGATCGCCTCGACGACGGTCTGGACGTCGAGCGCCTCGGCGGTGGTGGCGAGGCCGTGCGGCGCGCCGCGGGTCATCGCCGCGACGGCGTCGAGCTGGCGGCGCAGGACGAGCGGGCGCGCCCGCTCGTTGGCCATGGCGTCGGCCGCCTCGCGCCAGGTGCCGTCGGCCTCGCGCCGCTCGGCGACCGACCAGTCGCGCAGGCGGATGGCGCCGCGGTCGCCCTCCAGCAGCCAGAGATTGTGGTCGGCCTTGTCGGTGCCGCCGACGCGGCCGGCGAGACGGACCGACACGTCGCCCGCCCGCAGCTCCGCCGTGATGCCCAGCTCGGACCCGTCGCCGGGCGGGTAGTCGACCGCGTGCGACAGGAGCTGCAGCGGTCCGAGCCGCCGGCGCGCCAGGAACAGGAAATGCGAGACGACCTCGCGGGTGAAGCCGCCCTGGGCGCGCCCTGCGAGCCAGCCGGCGGCGTCCATCTGCCACGGCCGCGGCCAGGCGGCGAAGGCGACCTCGATCGTCAGCCGCCGCCGCACCCCGACCACGCCCTCATCCTCCCACGCCGCGAGGCGGGCGACGGCGAGCGAGGAGGCGAAGGGGAAGTTGACGGCGGTGCGGGCATCCCCGGCGCCGGCGACGAAGCGGCGCGCGGCGGCGACGTCGACCGCCAGCGGCTTCTCCAGGAACGCCGCCTTGCCGGCCGCCACCGCCGCCTCGGCATGGGCGAGGTGGGTCGCCGGCGGCGAGGCGACATAGACGCAGTCCGCCGCCGCGATCACGGCGTCTGGCCCCGCGAGGCGAGGCACCCCGGGAAAGGCGTCGGCGAGGCGGGCCATGGCCGACGGCGCCGGGTCCCAGACGCCGGCGACGCGCACCGCGGCCGGATCATGGTCCATGGCGGCGCGCAGCAGCCGCTCGCCCATGATGCCGTAGCCGACGACGCCGAGCGCCAGAGCGTTCATGGGCGCGCGCCAACCGGCGGGGCGACCCTCATTCCGCCGCCGCGCGCCCGATCGCCGCGGGCACCGTGGTGACGAGTCCGGCGACGCCCTCGCCCCCCTGGCGATCGACCCCCCAGACGGCATCGCGCAGGCGGCGGGCGCCGGCGTCGCCGATCACCGGCACCGCCAGCTCCAGGAACTTGTCGGTCAGCTCCGCATCGCTCAGCGGGGCGTCGGGGTCGCCCTTGCGGTGCGGCTGGTAGTGGGCGAAGCGCCGGCCGTCGGTCGTCTCGATCGTGACGCGGGCCGAACGCCGCTGCGGGAAGGCCGCGTCGAGCTCCGGGTCGACCACCAGGTCGATGCGCGTCATCAGGTCGACGACGCGCGGATCGGCGAGTCGCTCCGGCGTGAAGCCGTCGAGGCGGACGCTGCCATGGACCAGCGCCGAGGCGACCGTGTAGCGCAGGCTGAACTTGCCCTCGAAGGCGGTACGCGCGGTCTCCCGCCCGGTCACGTCGAGCGCGGTCCGGTAGGTTCCGACCGTGACGCGGGCGACGCGGTCGGCGGCGATGCCGTGAGCGGCCCGCAGCGCCAGCGCGCCGTCGATCGCCGCGAAGCAGTGGCCGCAGCAGCCATGGTTCTTGAACGTCATGCGCGCGACGTTCCAGCTCGTGCCGAGATCGGCGAACTTCGGCCCCCAGTCGGGGCCGTTGGACATCGCGACGCCGAGGCCGACCGGTCCGTCGAGGATGTCGAGCGCGCCGGTCACGCCCTTGCCGGCCATCATCGCGGCCAGCGCCCCCGCCTCGGCGGCACGGCCGGCATGCAGCGGCTTGCTCATGGAATCGGAGCGGAACGCCTGCTGCAGGCCGGCGGCGAAGGTGCCGACGGTGCCCAGCGCGTGCATCGTCTGGTCGCGCGTCAGGCCGAGGATCGCGGCGACGGCCGCGGCCGCGCCGAAGCAGCCGACGGTGCCCGTCGTGTGCCAGTACCTGTAGTGCGCCGGGGAGATGGTGGCGCCGATGCGCGTCGATACCTCGTAGCCGGCGACGATGCCGCGCAGCAGCGCCTCGCCGCTCGCCCCCACGGTCTGGGCGGCGGCGACGGCGGCGGCCATCGTCGGGCAACCGGGATGGTAGATCGCGTCCTTGAAGATGTCGTCGAACTCGACGGTGTGCGACGCGGTGCCGTTGACGAGGGCGGCGAGGCGCAGCGGCACGCGCGCGCCGTCGGGATAGAGCAGCGCCTTGCCGCTTCCGAATTCCTCCGCCAGGGCCGCCCGCATCGCGGTCGCCGGCGCGATCACCGTGCCGGGCAGCAGGGCCGCGAACCAGTCGAGCAGCGCCCGCCTGGCGTGGTGGGCGACCTCCTCGGGCAGCGCCGCTGCGCGCTGCGCCACCACGTAGTCGGCGATCCGCTCCATCAGCATGGGTGCCCTCCCCTTCTATTCCGCGGCGTCCCGCGTCTCGCGACGCTGCGGAAAGCGCCGGCCGAACACCGACTCGGCGATGCGGTTCTTGAGGATCTCGATCGAGCCGCCGGCGATCATCCAGCCGCGGGCCCGCCTCGCGCAATACTCCACCAGCGAATCCTCGGTGTAGCCGAGGCCGCCCAGCACCTGCAGGGCCTCGTTGGCGACGTCGAAGCCGGCCTTGTTGCAGAACGCCTTGGCGACCGCCGTGTCGTACTCCGACGGCAGGCCGCGATCGGCGTTGGCCGCGGCGCGGTAGAGCAGGAGCTGCCCCGCATCGAGCTGCATCGCCATCTCCGCGAACTTCCACTGCAGCCCCTGGAACTCGGCCAGCGGCCGGCCGAACTGGCGGCGGTCCATGGCGTGCTTGCGGGCGATCTCGAAGGCGAGCCGGCCGACCGCGAGCGAGCGCGCGGTGTTGCCCAGCCGCTCGGCATTGAAGCCGGACATCTGCCGCTTGAAGCCGCCGGCGGGGAGCAGGACGTTCTCGGCGGGAACCCGGCAGCCCTCGAAGTAGAGCTGGCGCCAATGGTCGCCGCCGACGAAGCGCGACGGCCGCCCGAAGCTGAGGCCGGGCGTGTCGCGTTCCATCAGGACCGAGCCGATGCCCGAGACGCCGGGCCCGAAGCGCACATAGATCAGGAACAGCGTCGCATCGGGGCTGTTGGTGGTGAACACCTTGGTGCCGTCGACGCGGAAGCCGTCGCCGTCGGGCGTCGCCGTGGTCTTGAGGTCGGTCACCGCCGAGCCCGCCTCCGGCTCGGTCATGCCGATCGCGATCAGGCTGCGGCCGGCCAGCAGGCTCGGCAGGAAGCGGCGCTTCTGCTCCTTGGTGGCGAAGGTGGAGAAGGTGCGGATCGGGCCGAAATTGCCGGACTGGATGACGTCGGCGCTGCGCGGGCAGACCGCGGCCACCTCCTCGATCGCCAGCACCGCGTCCATCATCGAGCCGCCCTGCCCGCCGTCGGCCGGATCGAAGGTGATGCCGAGCAGGCCCTGTGCGCCCATCAGCTGGGCGATCTCCCAGGGATAGCCCTCGGCATGCGCCCGCTGCAGCGCGCCGTCCGCCAGATGGCGCTCGGCGAAGCCGCGCACGGAGTCGCGGAACATCTGCTGCTCGGCCGTCAGCGTGAAATCCATCGGCGCGTCTCTCCCGTTGCGGCCGGAGGTTCCCCCATCCGACGGGCGAAATCCAGCCGCCCCTATCGGGCGCTCCCTGCCAGCCGCACCAGTGCGTCCACGGCGACGACGCCGTCGCCCGCTGCCCGCACGATCAGCGGGTTGATCTCCGCTTCCTCGACCGCCGGCACCGCGGCGAGGCGCGAAAGGGCGACAACGGTCCGCGCGAGCGCCGCGGCGTCGCCGCGCGGCCCGCCGCGGTACCCGGCGAGGATCGCGAGGCCGCGCACCTCGCCGACCATATCCGCGGCCGTCGCGTCGTCGACCGGGGCGACGCGCACGGCGACGTCGCGATAGATCTCGGCCAGCACGCCGCCCATGCCGACGGTGACGACCGGCCCGATCTGCGGATCCAGGCGATACCCCAGCAGCACCTCGGCGACGCCGCGCGGCTCCATCGCCTGCACCAGCACGCCTTCGATGCGCGCGCCGGGCATGGCCGCCCTCACCGCCGCGCGGATACGCGCGCCGGCGGCGGCAAGGGCGGTGGCGTCGGCGATGTGCAGCACCACGCCGCCCGCATCGGTCTTGTGCGGCACGTCGCGCGACAGCACCTTGGCCGCGACCGGCCAGCCGACCACGCCCGCCTGCCCCTCCGCGAAGCTGCAGCTTCGTGCGAAGGGCACGCCGAGCGGCGCCAGGATCGCCTGCGCCTCGCGCTCGTTCACGACCGTGGCGCCGGCGCAGGCAGCGATCGCCGCGAGCGTCCCCTCGGGCGCCGGCACGTCGCGCCGCGTCGGCGGACGGCGCCAGGCGAGCCAGGACGCGATGCCGTCGGCCGCCGCTTCGGGCGTGCGGAAGGCGGCGATGCCGGCGGCCCGCAGGAGGTCGAGGGCGGCCGGCGCCTCCGGCACGATGAAGACGACGAGCGGCCTGCCGGCGCCGGCGCGCGCCGCCAGCGGCGCCACCGCCTGCTCGGGATAGAACTGGGCCGACGAGCCGACGACCGCCACGACGGCATCGAACTCCGGGGCCTGCAGCAGCACGTCGATGACCGCGCCGACGACGTCGGGCCGGGTGCCGGCCAGCGTCAGGTCGAAGATGCGGCTGGGACGCGCCGCGATGCCGGCCGCGGCGAAGCGGGCAAGCGTCTGCGGCGAGGGCGAAATCGCCTCGACGCCGGCGATGCCGAGCCGGTCGACGACCATCGCCGCACCGCCGCCCGTCGTGGTCACCACCGCGACCGCGCGGGCCGGCCGCGCCGGTGGCCGGTGCCGCAGGACCAGCGGCGGCACCTCGAACAAGGTCTCCAGGTGGTCGACGCGCACGATGCCGCAGTCGCGCAGGAAGGCGTCCGCCGCAGCGTCGGAGCCGAGCAGCGCCCCGGTGTGAGAGACCGCGACCTCCTGGGCGGCGAGCGAGCGGCCGAGCTTGTAGGCGACGACGGGCTTGCCCTGTCGCGCGGCCGCCGCCGCGAAGGCGGCCATCGCCGCGGCGTCGCGAATCGTCTCCAGGAACAGCAGGAAGGCGTCGATGTCCGGGTCGTCGGCCAGCGCCAGGCCGATCTCGGCGACGCCGAGGTCCGCCTCGTTGCCGACCGAGATCATCTTGGCGAAGCCGATGCCGCGCGCCTGCCCGCGCGACAGCAGCGTGCCGATCACGGTGCCGCTCTGCGACAGGATCGCCAGCCGGCCCCTGAGGATGGCGGGCGCCTCGAACGCCGCGTTGGCGGTCAGCAGGAAGCCGCTGTGGGTGTCGGCGAGGCCCAGGCTGTTGGGGCCGACGAGGCGCACCCCCGCCGCCCGCGCCACCGCCGCCATCGCCTCCTGGGCGGCGCGCCCCTCGGCCCCCTCCTCCGCGAAGCCGCCCGCCAGGATGGTGGCGACGCGCACACCCTTCGCCCCGCAGGCGCGGATCGCGTCGGGCACCGCCTCGGTGCCCAGCAGGATGTAGGCATGGTCGACCGGACCGGGCACGGAAGCGATGTCGGGCCAGGTGCGCTCGCCGTCGATCGTCGGCCGGTTGGGGTTGATCGGGTAGACGGCTCCCGCCCAGCCATGGCGGCGCAGGAACCGCAGCGGCCGCGACGCCGGCTTGGCGCGCGCCTCGGACGCACCGACGAGCGCGACGCCGCGCGGGCGGAACAGCGCGTCGAGCCAGGGCGCCGTCATCGGCCGGCCGGCGCCGGCTGCGCCGGCACCACCTCCTCGGGCGCCAGCCGCGGCATCTCGAACAGGTCGGTCGTGCGGGCGTACCAGCCGAGCCCGTGCATGCGACCGATCAGGTCACTGCGCTCGGCATGGACATGCAGCCGCTCGCGGTCGATGAGGTCGTCGCGGATGTGCAGATGGACGACCTCGCCGACCACGAGATTGCGGCCGATGCCGATCTCGACGGTCACCAGGCGGCGGCATTCGAGGCTGATCGGCGCCTCGCCGACGCGCGGTGCGCGGACCTGGCGGCCCGGCAGCGCGGTGAGGCCGGCCATCGCGAACTCGTCGACCTCGGGCGGGAAGTCGACGGCGCAGACGTTCATCCGCTGCGCCAGGGCCGTGTCGACCAGGTTGACGACGAACTCGCCGGTGTCGCGGATGTTGCGCGCGGTGTCCTTGGTGCGGCCCGGCACGCTGGAGTTGACCCCGACCGCGATCGCCGGGGGGTCGTCGCTGACGGCGTTGAAGAAGCTGAACGGTGCCGCGTTCATCCGGCCGTCGAGCCCGACGGTGCTGACCAGCGCGATCGGCCTGGGCACGATCGAGCCGACCAGCAGCTTGTAGCGGTCGCGAGGGCAGATCTCGCGGAAGTCGATGTCCATGGCGTTCCCTCCCGATCGCGCCGGGATATTCGCCGCTGCCATCGGCGACCGCAATGCGGGTCGCCGGCCGGGACGCTCTGGCCGGGACGCTCTTGGCCCCGCCGCCGACCCGGGACTACTCTCCCCTGCCCCGCGACCGGGCGGGGAGGGAGGAAGCCATGAACGGCATGAGGGCTCTACTGGGCACGGCGATGCTGGCCACGCTGCTCGCCGCGCCGCTGACGTTCGTCGCCGGCGATGCGTCGGCCCAGGCGCAGTGCCGTCAGAAATGCACCGACGAGGAACAGGCCTGCCTGAAGCGCACCGGCAACAAGGGGCAGTGCGGCGGCAAGGCCGGCCAGTGCCTCGCCAAGTGCAAGTGACGCGGGTCCCATGGCCGACACCTTCGACTACGTGATCGTCGGCGCCGGCTCGGCCGGCTGCGTGCTGGCCAACCGGCTGACCGCCGACGGGAAGACGCGGGTGTGCCTGCTGGAGGCAGGACCGCCGGACCGCAACATCTTCATCCACATCCCCGCGGGCTTCATGCGCACGCTGGTCGATCCCAAGGTCAACTGGCTCTATTCCTGCGAGCCGAGCGAATGGACCGGCGGGCGGCGCATCCACGCCCCCCGCGGCAAGACGCTGGGCGGATCGAGCTCGATCAACGGGCACATCTACAATCGCGGCCAGCGGCTCGACTTCGACGGGTGGGCGCAGCGCGGCAACCGCGGCTGGGGCTATCCGGACGTGCTGCCGTATTTCCGGCGCAGCGAGCGGCGCGTCGGTGGCGGCGACGAGACCTTCCGCGGGCGCGACGGTGGCGTCACGGTGACCGACCCGGACTGGCACCACCCGCTGTGCGAGGCCTTCATCGCGGGTGCGGTCGGCCTCGGCATTCCGCGCAACCCCGACTACAACGGCGCCAGCCAGGACGGCGTCGGCTACTTCCAGCGCTCGATCCGCAACGGCCGGCGCAGCAGCACGGCCCAGGGCTTCCTGCGCCCGGCGATGAGCCGCGGCAACCTTGCGGTGCGCACGCTGGCGCACGCCACGAAGATCCTCTTCGAGGGACGCCGCGCGGTCGGCGTCCGCTACCTCGCCGGCGGCCGCGGCGGCACCGAGACCGAGGTCAGGGCGAGCCGCGAGGTGATCCTCAGCGGCGGCACGATCAACTCTCCGCAGCTTCTCCAGGTCTCGGGCATCGGCCCGGCGCCGCTGCTCGGGCGGCTCGGAATTCCCGTGCTGGAGGCGGTGGCGGGCGTCGGCGAGAACCTGCGCGACCATTACGCGGTCCGCGTCGTCGGGCGCGTGCGCGGCACCGTCACGATCAACGAGAAGGCGCGCGGCCTGCGCCTGGTCGGCGAGGTTGCCAAGTGGATGGTCGCCCGCAAGGGCATCCTCGGCCTCAGCCCGTCGGTCGTGCACTGCTTCTGGAAGTCCGACGAGGCGCTGCAGTCGAACGACCTGCAGATCACCTTCACGCCGGCCAGCTACAAGGAGGGCGTGCAGTCCCGCCTCGACGACTTCCCCGGCATGACGGTGGCGCCCTGGCAGCAGCGGCCGGAGAGCACCGGCTGGGTCCGGGCGCGCGCGGCCGACCCGCTGGCGCCACCCGAGATCCAGCCGAACTACCTCGCCGACGAGATGGACCGCCGCGTGCTGCTGGGCGGCATCCGGCTCGCCAGGCGCCTGCTGCGCACCGAGCCGCTGGCCCCCTACTTCGCGGGCGAGGAGTTCCCGGGCGAGGCGGCGGCGCGCGACGACGAGCTGCTCGGCTTCGCCAAGGAGCGTGGCACCTCGACCTTCCATCTCATGGGCACCTGCCGCATGGGGCCCGCCACGGACCCGACCGCCGTCGTCGACGACCGCCTGCGGGTGCACGGCGTCGATTGCCTGCGGGTGGTCGACGCCTCGATCATGCCGACCATGCCGTCCGCCAACCTCAACGCCTCGGTGCTGATGATCGCCGAGAAGGCGGCCGACATGATCCTCGACCGCGAGGCGCTGCCTTCGGTCGCGCTCGCCGAGACCGGGTGAGGAGCGCCGCCGCC
>JADZBA010000548.1 GCA_020852355.1 Alphaproteobacteria bacterium | reverse complement strand
TGGCGCGGGCCCGGGCCAAGGGCATGCGGATCGTCGGGCCGAACAGCCAGGGCCTCGCCAACTTCGGCAACGGCGCGGTCGCCAACTTCGCCACCATGTTCATCGAGGCGCCGCCCGCCGACGGCCCCGTCGGCATCGTCAGCCAGAGCGGCGCCACCAGCCTGGTGCCGTATTCGCTGCTGCGCGGACGCGGCATCGGCGTGCGCTACGTCTGCGCGACCGGCAACGATTCCGACCTGACGGCGATCGAGCTGGCGCAGGCGATGGTCGCCGATCCGGACCTCCGGCTGCTGCTGATCTATCTCGAAGGCCTGACCGACGCGCCGCGGCTGTCGGATCTGGCGGAGGCCGCGCGCGCCCGCGACCTGCCGATCGTGGCGCTGAAGGCGGGCCGCACCAGCGCTGGTGCCGAGGCCGCGCGCTCGCACACCGGCTCGCTCGCCGGCGAGGACCGGGCGATCGACGCTTTCCTGCGCCGGCATGCCATCTGGCGGGCGAGCGACATGCACGACTGGTGCGCGGCGGCCGAGCTCTATCTCAAGGGCTGGCGACCGGAGGGACGGCGGCTCGTCGCGATCAGCAACTCCGGGGCGAGCTGCGTCATGGCGGCCGACCGCGCGACCGACCTCGGCCTGCCGCTCGGCCGCTTCCGACCGGACACGGTGGCGCGCCTCAAGGGCGCGCTGCCCGGCTTCGCGACGACGACCAATCCGATCGACATCACGGCGGCGCTGCTGTCGAACAGCAACCTCTTCAGCGACATCCTGCCGATCGTCGGCGAAGATCCGGCGGCCGACCTCTTCTTCATCGCCATCCCCGTGGCCGGCGCCGGCTACGACGTGCCGACCTTCGCCAGGGACACCGCGCAGTTCATGGCGGCGACCGGCAAGCCGGTGGCGATGGGCGTGCCGCAGCCACCGATCGCCGCCGTCTTCGCGGCGGCCGGCGTGCCGACATATCCCAACGAGACCACGGCCATGCGCGCCCTGGCCCAGCTCGCGGGCCATACCGCGATGTTGCGCAGCGGCCTGCCGCCGATGCCGCCGGCGGCGCCGGTCGTCCTGCCGCCGGGGGACAAGCCCTTCCTCGGCGAGGCCGACAGCCTGGCGCTGCTCGCCGCCCAGGGCATGCCGGTGGTGCCCCATCGGCTCTGCCGCAGCGCGGCGGACGCGCGGCGGGCCTTCGCCGAGCTCGGCGGGCCGGTCGCGGTCAAGGCCTGCTCGGCCGACGTGCCGCACAAGTCCGAGCACGGGCTGGTCGCCCTCGGCATCGCCGACGCCGATGCCGTCGCCGCGGCCTTCGCCACGCAGGTGGCGGGGATGGCGAGGCTGGGTGCGGCCGCCGACGGGGTGATCGTCGCGCGCATGGTGAAGGGGCGGCGCGAGCTGGTGCTGGGCGCCCGTCTCGACCCGATGGTCGGCCCGGTCGTCATGGTCGGCGACGGCGGCAAGTATGTCGAGGCGCTGGGCGACGTCGCGGTGCTGGCGCCGCCCTTCACCGCGGCGGAGGTGATCGACGCGCTGATGGGCCTGCGCATCGCGCCGATCCTGCGCGGCGTGCGCGGCGAGCCGGCGCTCGATCTCGGCGCCTACGCCGATGCGGCGGTGAAGCTGGCGGCGATGATGACGGCGGCCGGCGGGCGCATCGCCTCGGTCGACCTCAACCCGGTGATGGTCGGGGCGGCGGGCGAGCCGACCGCGATCGTCGACGCGCTGGTCGAGCGCGCCCGGGCGTGATCCGCGCACCGATCGCGGCCGACGAGCCGGGACTGCTGGCGCTCAACGCGGCGCACGCGGTCGAGCTGTCGCCGCTGGCCCCGGCCGAGCTGCGGCAGCTCCTGGCGCGGGCCTTCCATGCGCGCGTCGCGGACGGGGCGGCGGCGCTGCTGATCGCCTTCGACCAGGATGCCGACTACGGCAGCCCGAACTTCGCCTGGTTCCGCGCGCGCCATCGGCGCTTCGTCTATGTCGACCGCGTCGTCGTGGCGCCGGCGGCGCGCGGCCGCGGCCTCGCGCGCCTGCTCTACGACGACCTGTTCGCCGCCGCGCGCGCCGCGGGCCACGCGCTCGCCTGCTGCGAGGTCAACCTGGCGCCACCGAACCCGGCGTCGGACGCCTTTCACGCGGCGCTGGGCTTCGCCGAGGTCGGGCGCGGTCATCTGGCCGACCGTGGCAAGACCGTCCGCTACCTGACGCGGGGGCTGTAGGGCGGTCTGGTGTCGCACCCCGACGGGGGCGGTTGCCGAAGGGGTGCCGGAGCCCGACATTCGATGCGCAGACTGCCCTGGGGAGCCGGTCGATGGCGGAGCATCCCGAAGGCGGGTCGGAGCGGCGCTCGCTCCTGACCCGCGACGTGACCGAGCGCACGGGCATCGACGAGGCGATGGTGCGGCAGTTGGTGCACGCCTTCTACGACAAGGTGCGCGGCGACCCGCTGCTGGGACCGGTGTTCGCGGCGCGGATCGCCGACTGGGGCCCGCACCTCGCGAAGATGTGCGACTTCTGGTCGTCGGTCGCCCTGATGACCGGCCGCTATCACGGCCGGCCGATGCCGGTGCACGTCGCGCTGGGGCTGTCGGCCGGTCATTTCGACCGCTGGCTCGCCCTCTTCGCCGAGACGGCGCGGGAGGTATGCCCGCCGGCGGCGGCCGCCCATTTCGTCGAGCGGGCGCACCGCATCGCCGAGAGCTTCGAGCTCGGCATTGCCATCCAGAAGGGCGAGCTGCCGCCGCGCAGACGGCGCAGCCTGCCGGACTGGATGGAGGATCAGCGCGGCGCCGGCATCGCCACTTCGTAGCGGCCTTCGCGCCAGCGTTCGACCGCATATCCCGGGTCGATGAGGTCGCCCTTCGCAGCGCAGCGCGAGCGGCCGACCACCGTGTCGTACGCTCCGGCGCCGCCGGATGTCGGGCAGCGGTGATCTGCCGGGCGGCCGCAGCGGGCCGCAAGATTCGCCGGTTGGGCGCGACGCAATCGCAATCTCGTGCCACCCGCCCTCATGGTAGCCTCGAAGAACCGGCCGTGCCGGCCCATCCCCAGCCCGCCCAGGAGGCCCGACCCATGAATGCGATCCGCCCGAACTCGGCGATGGCGCGCGACATCGCCTTCCACGTCCACCAGCAGACCGACCTC
>JADZBA010000547.1 GCA_020852355.1 Alphaproteobacteria bacterium | reverse complement strand
GAACGTGCAGCCGTTCCCGTGATTTGATCACCGCGGCCGCGGCGTCCCCTGACCGGCGGCGCAGCGGGGAAGGGTTTCATGACCAAGCAGAGTTCGAACCTCGATCGCGTGATCGCCTCGCAGCGGGACGAGATCCTGACGGAGTGGCGCGCCCTTCTGACCGAGCGAGGTTCGGAGACGAGGCTGTCCCGGCGCGACTTCGAGGCGCAGTGCGGCGAGGTGCTGTCGGCGTTGCGTGAGGCGATCGCCGGCGACGGCGACACCGCGTCGCGCGGCAGCGGCCGCGTACACGACCTGCTGGCAGAGATCGCGAAGGTCCGGGCTCACCAGGGCTTCTCGGCACGCGAGACGGCGTCCTTCATCTTCTCGCTGAAGCCCGCGCTGTTCGCCGCGATCGGCCGAGCCCTCGCCAAGCAGCCGGCCGTGGCTCTCGCCGAGACCGCGACGGCATCGGACCTGCTGGACGGGCTGGGCCTCGCCACCATGGAGGCCTACCAGAAGACGCGAGAGGCGGTGATCGTCCGCCAGCAGCAGGAGATCGCCGAGCTGTCGACACCCGTCGTCAAGCTGTGGCAGGGCATCCTCGCGGTGCCGCTGATCGGCACTCTCGACAGCTCCCGTACCCAGGTGGTGATGGAGAATCTCCTCCAGGGCATCGTCGACCACGGCGCGGAGATCGCCATCGTCGACATCACCGGCGTGCCGACCGTCGACACCCTGGTGGCCCAGCACCTCCTGAAGACGGTCGCCGCCGCCCGGCTGATGGGGGCCGACTGCGTGATCAGCGGCATCCGGCCGCAGATCGCCCAGACAATGGTGCATCTCGGGATCGAGCTGAACGTGGTTTCCAAGGCGACCCTGGCCGAGGCCCTCGCCTACTCGCTGACCAGGATCGGCAAGGCAGTCGTCGCCGTCCGGCCGCCGCCGGGGCGGGCCGACCCCGCCTCGCTCTGACCGGTTCGGGAGAACGGACGCGATGGAACGCATCCCCATCCTGAAGATCGGCGCGGCCCTGGTCGTCACGATCCAGGTCGATATGCACGATCGCGTGGCCATGACGCTGCAGGAGGATCTCAGCACCAGTATCGTGGCCTCCGGGGCGAAGGGCGTCCTCATCGACATCTCGGCGCTGGAGATCGTCGACAGCTTCATCGGGCGCACGCTCGCCAACATCGCCAGCATCTCGCGCGTGCTCGACGCGGAGACGGTGGTGGTCGGCATGAGGCCGGCCGTCGCCATCACCCTGGTCGAGCTGGGCCTCGCCCTGCCCGGTGTCCGTACCGCGCTCAATGCCGAGCGCGGCATGGCTCTGATCCGCCAGCGCCTCGCCGCGCTCGGGCTGACGGACGGCGATGGCCCCGCCGAAGCCTGATCCGGGCGTCCAGGCGATCGCCATCCGCACCGGCGACGACATTGTCCGGGTGCGCCAGGCCGTGCGCGGGAGCGCGGTCGAGGTCGGCCTGTCGCTCGTCGACCAGACCAAGATCGTGACGGCGGCGAGCGAGCTCGCGCGCAACACGCTGGACTATGGCGGCGGCGGCCTCGCCACCATCGAGATCGTCCGTGACGCGACGCGGCGCGGCGTGCGTATCCGTTTCGAGGATGCGGGACCGGGCATCGCCGACGTCGAGCTCGCGCTGAAGCCCGGCTACACGACCGGTCGCGGCATGGGACTCGGCCTCGGTGGCGCGCGCCGGCTTTCCAGCGAGTTCTCCATCGCGTCGGAGATCGGCAAGGGAACACGCGTCGTGATCGCCCGTGGGAAATGACGGTGGAGCGCTTGGCGCTGGCCGATGCCAGCCAGGTCGCCGAGGTGCGGCGGCGCGCGGTGGCGCTCGGCCGCCAGCGCGACTTCGACGAGAACGATATCGGCCGTCTGGCCCTGGTGGTGACGGAGATGGCCAACAACGGCGTGCGCCACGGGGCGGCGGCGGAGATGCTGCTGCGCGGGGCCGAAGTGGACGAGGGCGGCTACGTGGAGAGCATCTGCATCGACCGCGGACGCGGGATGGCCGACGTGACGGCCTGCCTGCGCGACGGCTTCTCCACGGCGGGCACTCCGGGCACGGGCCTCGGCGCCATCCGCCGCCAGTCCGATTTCTTCGATCTGTTCACCGTGCCCGGCCACGGCACCGCGATACTGGCGCGGGTGGCGGCGCGCGGGCGGCTCGGCGACCGGCCGCACCTGGCTGCAATCGGCGTCCCCAAGCGTGGCGAGGACGTCTGCGGCGACGCCTGGAGCGTGCTCCGGCAGGGTCCACGGGCATGGTGCCTGGTTGCCGATGGCCTGGGGCATGGCCCTCTGGCCGCCGAGGCGGCGCAGGAGGCGGTCCGACTCTTCCGCAAGCCGCCGCACGCTTCGCCCGCTGCCCTGGTCGAGCGCATGCATCACGGGCTGCGGGCGACCCGCGGGGCGGCAGTGGCGGTCGCCCTCCTCGACCTGGAGGAGGGGAGCGTGACCTACTGCGGCCTGGGGAACATCGTCGGCGCACTGGCCGCCGGCGGCCAGTCGCGGCGGCTGGTGTCGCATAACGGGACGGCGGGATTGCGCAGCGCCCGCATCCAGGATTTCGCCTATCCCTTCTCGGGAGAGCCGGTGCTGGTCATGCACTCCGACGGGCTGGCGACGAGCTGGTCGTTCGACAACTATCCGGGGCTGCTCTCCCGTGATCCCGGCCTGATCGCCGCCGTGCTGCTGCGCGACCATGAGCGCGGTCGCGACGACGCCACGATTCTCGTAGCCGCCCCGGCGACACGATGAACGAGGTGCTGGGCACGCTGGCGGTCACCCGGGACGAGGATCTCGTCGCAGTGCGCCAGCAGGCGCGCGATGTCGCGCTTTCGCTCGGATTCGACGTCCATGACCAAACGCGGATTGCGACCGCCTTGTCCGAGATCGCGCGCAATGCGCTGGCCTATGCCGGCGGCGGCCGTATCGAGTTCTCGCTGGACGGCGCGACCGACGCGCACCGCCTCGTCGTCCGCGTCGCCGACCAGGGCCCGGGCATTGCGGCGCTGGACGACATCCTCGACGGCACCTTTCGCTCGCCGTCGGGTCCGGCCCAGGGGATCCTCGCGACCCGCCGCCTGATGGACCACTTCCATATCGAGACGTCGCCTGGTCGGGGCACCTGCGTCACCATCGCCAAGCGGCTGCCACGCGGGCAGCGCGCGCCGACGCGGGAGATCGCGAGGCTGGTCGCGACCGGCGCCCGCCGCCCCTCGCCGACCGCCGCCGGCGAGCTGCAGGTGCAGGAGCGCGAGCTGCTGATGCATCTCTCGGAACTGCGGTCGCGCGAGGAGGAAGTGGCGGCCCTCACCGCCGAGCTGGAGAGCACCAACCGCGGCGTCGTCGCCCTCTACGCCGAGCTCGACGAGCGCGCCGAGCAGCTTCGCCAGGCGAGCGAGCTGAAGAGCCGCTTCCTGTCGCACATGAGCCACGAGTTCCGCACGCCCCT
>JADZBA010000546.1 GCA_020852355.1 Alphaproteobacteria bacterium | reverse complement strand
TCCATTTCGCGGTGCTTCCCCCCGGCCGGCCGCGCTTCGTCACCCAGATGTACGTCGCCGGCGAGCCGGACAACGACCGCGACATCCTGTTGCGCCGCATGGATGCCGCCGCCCGCGCCCGCCTGCTGGTCGCGCTGGCGCCGGCGCCGGACATCGAGACGAACGCACTCGCCGGCCGCTTCGATATCGTCATCGGCTGAAGCGGGGGCGACAGGAAATCCTGGTGCACATGCGTCGCATATGCGACCAGACTGGTGCCGCGACCGGCCGTGCCGAGCGACGCGTCGGCCGGAGATTGGGGAGGAAGCGATGCGGCTCGTCCGTCTTCTCGCCGTTCCGTGCCTGCTCGCCGCGACCCTGGCCGGTCCGGCCGACGCGGGGGTCACGGTCGCCTTCGACCACCCCGAGCGCTTCACCGACGCCGGCCTCCATGGCGGGTACGGGGCGCGCTCGCGCGCGCCGGCGCTCGACGGCCTCGCCCGGCATATCGAGAAGCTGGGCGCGCGCTGGCTGCGTCCCGGGCAGAGCCTGGCGATCACCGTCCTCGACATCGACCTCGCCGGCCGCTTCGAGCCATGGCGGCCCACCGCCTCCGAGGTGCGCTTCCTGCGCGACATCACCTGGCCGCGCATCACGCTCCGCCATGTCCTGAGCGAGGGCGGCCGGACGGTCGCCGCAGCCGAGGAGGCGGTGGTCGACCTGAACTACCAGATGCGCCCCGGGGTCGGCCGGTCGGGCGATTCGTTGGCCTACGAGAAGGCCATGCTCGACGATTGGTTCCGCGCCCGCTTCGTCGAGGGACGGCCGGCGCCGCGCTGATCGTCAGCCGTCACCGAGATAGCGCGCCTCGAGGTGCCGGCGGAAGACGGCGACGTCGAGCGGACGGCCGGTGGCGCCCTCCAGGATCTGCTGCCACGACCGCGTCGCGCCGAGGCCGTGGACGTGGCGGCGCAGCCAGGCGACGAGTGGCGCGAAGTCGCCGCGGCCGACGGCCCGCGGCATCTCCGGCTCCGCCCGCGCCGCCGCATCGTAGAGCTGGGCCGCCATGAGCGCGCCGAAGGTGTAGCTCGGGAAGTAGCCGAAGGCGCCGTCGTACCAGTGGATGTCCTGCAGGCAACCGTCGCGGTCGTCGGGCGGGACCGCGCCGACCAGGCGCTGCATGCCGTCGCGCCACGCACCGGGCAGGTCGGCCAGCGCGAGGTCGCCCGCCAGCATCGCCCGCTCCAGGCGGAAGCGGAGCACGACATGGAGCGGATAGGAGACCTCGTCGGCATCGACGCGGATCAGCCCGCGCCGGACGCGGGTGACGAGGCGATGCAGGTTCTCCGGCCCCCAGGCGACGTCGGCGCCGAACGCGGCGGCCAGCAGCGGCGCCAGGAACACGGCGAAGGCGGGCGAGCGACCTGCCTGCATCTCGAAGATCAGCGACTGGCTTTCGTGCACCGCCATGCCGCGCGGCTCGCCCGCGGGCTGCCACCGCCGGGCTGCCGGCAGCCCGCGCTCGTAGAGCGCGTGGCCGGTCTCGTGGACGACGGCGTAGAGGCCGGCCAGGGCGTCGGCCTCGTCCCAACGCGTTGTGATGCGGACGTCGTCCGGGGCCCCGACGGACATCGGATGGGCCGAGAGGTCGAGGCGGCCATGGTCGAAATCGAATCCGAGGTCGGCCATCACCCGCCGGGCGAGCGCGTCCTGGCGAGCGGCCGGAAAGGGCCCGCGCGGCGCCAGCGGCTCGCCCCGCAGCGCCTGCCGCTCGAGCGCGGCGCCGAGCAGGTCCGGGAGGAAGGATTCGAGCGCGGCGAACACCCGTTCGCAGTCGGCGGCGGCGAGGCCCGGTTCGTGCGCGTCGAGCAGCGCATCGTAAGGCGCGAGGCCCAGCGCCTCGCCGGTCGCCTGCGCCTCCTCGCGCGTCAGCTCCAGCACCCGCTGCAGCAGCGGACGCACCGTCGCGAAATCGTCGGCCGCACGGGCGGCGCGCCATGCCATCTCGCAGCGCGAATCGGCGAGCGAGATGGCGGTCACGAGGTCGCCCGGCAGCGCCGCGGCGCGCAGGCGGCGCCGGCGCATCAGGGCGACGTCGGCGCGCCCGGCCGCGTCGAGCGCGCCGTCGTCGACCGCCGCCAGCCATTCCCCGACATCGGGCGCGGTCAACAGCCCATGGGCGGTCTCGCGCAGCGCCGCGAGCTGCTCGGCGCGTCCGTCGGCCGCACCCGACGGCATCATCGTCGCCGCGTCCCAGTGCAGGATGCGCCCCGCTTCGTCGAGCAGGCCGATGCGCCGGAAGCGCGCAAGCAGATGGCCGTAGGCGTCGTTCGGGGTCATCGCGATCGCGGCGGCTATGGGCCGCCGTGCCCCGCCAGGTCCGTCTTCGGACGATGATAGGAGACGTAGATGACCGCGAGCGCGAGCGCGAGCAGGAACCAGGTGAGGGCGTACTGCAGATGGTCGTTGGGCAGGCTGATCCGGGTCTGTCCGCCAAGCGGATAGCCGCCCGGATTGGGCGCATCCCCCGCCTCGACATACAGCGGCAACACCTCGGGAAGGCCCGCCGCCTCGGCCATCACCGGCAGGTCCATGGTGAACCAGAGATTGCGGTCGACCTGATTCTCCGGCACGAGGCCGCGGCGCACCTGGCGGGTGCGGGCGATGCCCTCGACCGTGACGGTTCCCTCGACCTGACCGGCGGCGCGCGTCGCCGGCTCCTTGCGGTCCTTCGGCACCCAGCCGCGGTTGACCAGCACCGGCGGCCCGGCCGCCCGGATCAGCGGCGTGACGATCTGGTAGCCGTCGTTGCCGCGGCGCGACACCGCGGCGACGTAGAGCTCGCGATCATGGCGGAAGGTGCCGGTGGCCGCGACGCG
>JADZBA010000545.1 GCA_020852355.1 Alphaproteobacteria bacterium | reverse complement strand
GCCTGCCTCGCCGACTGGATCGTCGTCGACATGTTCTCGCAGGTGACCTCGGGCCAGAAGACGCCCAAGGAAGCCGCGGCCGAGGCCGAGAAGAGGGCCCAGCGCTACTACAAGATCTGAGCGGGCGGGGGTGGCGCATTGCCGCCACCCCCATCGCCGGTCTTCCCCCGTCGCATGAAGATTCACCGTCGGCCGGCGACCGCATTAGGATGGGCCGTCCGGCCGAAGGCGGGGAGGGATGGGGATGCCGAGGAGCGCCTGGTTCGCGGTCCTGCTCGCCGTGGCGCCGGTCGCTGGCGCGGCGGCGGTGGAATCGCGTGAGCCCATCCGGATCGCCGTCCATGACTGGACGGGCCAGCAGATCACGGCGCGGCTGGCCGGCGGCATCCTGGAGCGCATGGGCTACACGGTGCGCTACGTCGTCACCGACTACCTCAAGGGCCTGGAAGCCGTCATCGCCGGACGCGTGACGCTGGAGACGGAGCAGTGGGACACCACTGCCCATGAGGCGATCGCGCGGGCGGAGGCCACCGGCAAGGTCGAGCGCCTGGGCGCCCTCGGCCCACGCGCCGTCGAGGACTGGTGGTACCCGCTCTACATGAAGGAGCGCTGCCCCGGCCTGCCGGACTGGCGGGCGCTGCTGCAATGCGGGGAAGCGTTCGCGACGCCCGACACGGCGCCCAAGGGCCGCTATCTCGGCCTGCCGGGCGTCTGGGGCGGCAACGACCAGGAGCGCATCGAGGCCCTCGGGCTGCCGTTCGTCATGGTCGACGCCCTCAACGAGGAGGCCATGTTCGCCGACCTGCGCGACGCCTACGCGCGCAAGGCGCCGCTGATGGTCTGGGTCTACTCGCCGCACTGGATCGGCGCGCGGTTCGCGGGCGAGTGGGTGCAGTTCCCGAAATACGAGCCCGCCTGCTACACCGACCCGAAATGGGGCATCAACCCGGACAAGGCGTACGACTGCGGCAAGCCTTCAGGGCAGATCTGGAAGTTCGCGGCGACCGACATGGCGAAGAAATGGCCGGCCGCCCACCGCATGATGAAGCAGTTCCGCATCGCGGCGTCCGAGCTGGAGGGGCTGGTCGCGGAGGTCGATCTGGAGCGCCAGCCGGTGCCGGCGGTGGCCGCCCGGTGGATCGCCGAGCACGAGGCGCAGTGGAAGCCCTGGACGGTCCCTTGAAGGGAGCCTACGCGGCCGAGGGCGACAGGGTGCCGGCGCGGGCCGCCGCGAAGATCGGGGCGAACACCTCGGGCTCCTGGGCGCCCGACACGGCGTACTGGCCGTCGAAGATGAAGCACGGCACGCCGTTGATGCCGATCCGGCGGGCGGCCCGATCCTCCGATATGACGTCGCTCTCGCCCATTCCGTCGGCCAGCATCGCGGCGGCGGCGCCACGATCGAGGCCGGCGGCCGCCGCGATGTCGGCCAGCTCGCCGGCATCGCCGATGTTGCGGCCCTCCTGGAAATAGGCGCGGAACAGGCCTTCGACGACGTCGTCGGCACCTTGGGTGTCGCTCGACCAGCGGATCAGGCGGTGCGCCTTGACGGTGCTGGGCGTGCGGACGATGCGATCCAGCGCCAGGATCAGGCCCTCCGTCTCGGCGGCCTGCTGCACCGTGTCGTAGATGCGCCGGGCATGGGCGGCGCTGCCGAATTTCAGCGCGATGTAGGTCTGCCGGTCCATGCCCTCCGCCGGCATGTCGGGGTTGAGCATGAAGGCGCGCCAGCGCACCGTCGTCGGCACGTCGCCTTCCGCGGCGAGCGCACGGGCGAGGCGGCGCTTGCCGATGAAGCACCACGGGCAGATCACGTCGGAGAAGATGTCGATATGCATGGAGCGGCCTCGCCCGATGACATGGGAGCTTACCATGCGGCAGCGGCGACCGGCCACCCGGGCTTGACCCTGCCGCCGCAGCCTCTGACCATGGCGGCCGCTGGCATGCGAGGAAACACCGAGATGGGCGTGAAGTTTTCGATGGACGGGAAGGTGGCGCTGGTGACCGGCGCCTCGAGCGGGCTCGGCCGGCATTTTGCCCTGACCCTGGCCCGGGCCGGCGCCCGCGTCGCGCTGGCGGCACGGCGCAAGGACCGGCTGCATGCGCTGGCGCGCGAGATCGGCGAGGCCGGCGGGCACGCCATGTCGATCGCCCTCGATGTCGTCGAGCCGCAGTCGGTGATCGCGGCCGTCGCGCGGGCCGCCGAGACCCTGGGGCCGATCGACGTGCTGGTGAACAACTCGGGCGTCGCCAACGCCACGGCCGCGCTGGACGTGACGCCCGAGGAGTGGGACGGCACGCTGGACACCAACCTGCGCGGCGCCTTCCTGATGGCCCAGGCCGTCGCCCGCGACCTCGTCGCGCGCGGTCATCACGGCAGCTCGATCATCAACATCGCCTCGGTGACCGCGTTCCGCACCGCGGGCCAGCTCGCCGCCTACGCCGCCTCGAAGGCCGGGCTCGTGCACCTGACGCGGGTGCTTGCGCTGGAATGGGCGCGCCACGGCATCCGGGTCAACGCCATCGCGCCCGGCTACATCGAGACCGACATCAACCGCACCTTTTTCGCGAGCCCCGCCGGCGAAGCCGTCGTCCGGCGCATCCCGCAGCGTCGGCTGGGCCGGCCGGAGGATCTCGACGGCGCACTGCTGCTGCTGGCATCGGAGGCCGGGCAATACATGACGGGCAGCGTCATCACGGTCGACGGCGGCCACGTCGTCTCGCCGCTCTGACCATGCCGGCAGAGGCGCTCCTGACCGTCGCCGAGATGGCGCGGGCCGATGCGCTCGCCATGGCCGGCGGCGTTCCCGGCGCGGCACTGATGGAGGCGGCGGGGCATGCCGTCGCGGTCGCGATCGCGCGCGCGTGGTCGCCGCGGCCGACGGCGGTCCTGTGCGGGCCGGGGAACAACGGCGGGGACGGCTTCGTGGCCGCGCGCTGGCTCGCGCGGGCCGCGTGGCCAGTGCGGGTGGCGTTGCTGGGCGACCGGGCGGCCCTGAAGGGAGACGCGGCGCATCACGCCGCCCTGTGGACCGGTCCGGTCGAACCGCTGGGGCCGGATGTCGCGGACGGGGCGGGCCTCGTCGTCGATGCGATCTTCGGCGCGGGCCTCTCCCGGCCGGTCGACGGTGCCGCGGCTGCCACCCTGGCGCGCGTCGCAGCCCTGGGGACCCCGGTCGCCGCCGTGGACGTGCCGAGCGGCGTCCATGGCGACAGCGGCGCCGTCCTGGGGACGGCCGTCGCGGCGGAACTGACGGTCACGTTCTTTCGCCGCAAGCCGGGGCACCTCCTGCTGCCGGGCGCCGGGCTGTGCGGCCGCATCGCGGTCGCCGATATCGGCATCCCCACGGCGGTGCTGGGCGAGATCGCGCCGCGCCAGTGGGCGAACGGACCCGAGCTGTGGCAGGGAGCGCTGCGGCGCCGCGGCCCCGGTGACCACAAGTACCGCTTCGGCCACGCCGTCGTGGCGGG
>JADZBA010000544.1 GCA_020852355.1 Alphaproteobacteria bacterium | reverse complement strand
CGCCCGCTCAGATCTTGTAGTAGCGCTGGGCCCTCTTCTCGGCCTCGGCCGCGGCTTCCTTGGGCGTCTTCTGGCCCGAGGTCACCTGCGAGAACATGTCGACGACGATCCAGTCGGCGAGGCAGGCCGCCGACGCGTAGCCGAGCGTTCCGGCGTAGCCGTGGTACTGCAGCCGGTCGCAGATGTCGCGGAACGGCAGGATCTTCGGGTCGGAGCTCCAGAAGGGGGTCTGGCCGTAGGCCTTCAACGGATGGCTGACATAGCCGAGCGAGGCCTCCTGCCAGGGAACGTACTGGTCGCGCTCCCACATGAAGCGCAGGTACTCCTTCGAGGCGTTGGGGAACTTCGAGTACTTGAAGATGTAGGCCTGCGAGAGGAGATGCAGCTCCATCGGCCGGCCCACCGGGCCGATCGGCATGGCCGCGTGGTCCATGTCCTCGGCGACCACCTTGAATTCCGGCCGCGCCGAAGTCCTGGCGGCGTAGTAGATCGAGATGCCGTTGGACGTGAGGCTGATCTTGCCCTCGAGGAAGGCGTTGTTGTTGGAGACGCCGCTCCATGCGGTGACGCCCTCGATGAAGGTGGCCGCCAGCTCCTTCATGTATTCGAGCGCGCGCACCGTCTCCGGGCTGTTGATCGCGACGTTGTTCTTCTCGTCGACGAGCTTGCCGCCGAAGCCCCAGAGGATGTTGTGCATCCACGTCTCGGAATCGCCCGTCGCGTGGCTGAGGGCGAACCCGGCAGGATGGCCGGTCTTCTTCAGGTTCTGGCAGAGCTTGAGGTAGTTTTCGAAGTCGGTCGGGAACTTGTCGAACCCGGCTTCCTTGACCCACGACTTGCGGTAGTTGAGGAGCGCGCCGCTGGCGCCGAGCGGCAGGCCCAGCCAGCGCTCGCGGCCCTTCTCCTTGGTCGTGCCGTAGCGGCGCGCCGCATCGTACCAGCCGCCGTACTTGTCGCCGAGGTAGGTCGCGAGATCGCTCAGGTCGATCAGCTTCTCCGGGTAGAGGTGCGGATCGTCGAGCCAGCCGACGAACACGTCGGGCCCGTTGCCGATGTTGGCCGCCAGCGCCGACTTCGGCCGCACGTCCTCCCACCCCTCGTTGTCGACGCGGACCTTGACGCCGGTCGCCTTGGTGAACTTCTCGGTGTTCTTCATCCACATGTCCTCGTCGCCCTGGACGAAGCGCTTCCAGCGCAGGACGCGGATGGACGCATTGGGCTCCGGCTTGAAGGTCTTGTCGGCGGCGCTCGCCGGCAGGGCACCGGCCCCGCCGAGGGCCGCGCCGGCGGCGACGCCGGCTCCGATACGCAGCATGTCGCGGCGTGTCACATCGCTCATGGACATCCTCCCGATTGGTGCTCGCTTGACGCGATTGTCGAACGTTGCGGTGATCGAAGACTCGTTCGGGCCCGCCGCGGCCCGCGGTGCTGCGCGGCCCCTCCTTCTCCGCGGTGCGCGGAAGCGTCAGCGCGTCGCCAGCTCCGGCTCCTGCCGCAGCTCGAAGTAGCGTCGCCGCGTCGCCGTCTGGTTCTCGTAGATCGAGCCCTGGCCGCGCGCCGGCGGCAACGGCATGCGAATCGGCGTCGGCACGAGACGAGGCTCGATCGTGGCATCGCCGGCGACCATCCGCGACTGGAACTCGGCGAAGTCGCCGACTCCGTTCAGGGGATAGGCGTCGGCGGCGGCGAACTCGTAGAGCAGCAGCGTCCGCGGCTTGGTCGAGAAGTTCTGCGCCGAGCCGTGCACGGCGCGCACGTGATGAAAGCTCATCGAGCCGGCCTTGGCGAGGATGGGCTCGGCCCTGCCGATGTCCAGCCCCGGACAGGCCGCCGGGTCCATGGCGCCGCAGAAATAGCCGTCGGCGTCGTGATGGTCCCAGGTCGGGCCCTTGTGCGTGCCCGGCACGACCAGCAGCGCGCCGTTGTCGAGGTCCATGTCCTCGAGCATGACGCCGACTGCGAGCAGGTCGTCGTTGGTGTGGGGATAGAATGCCCAGTCCTGATGCCATTCGACCGGCGAGCCGTAGCCGGGCGCCTTCAGGTTGATCTTGGAGCCGTGCAGGCGCACGCCCGGGCCGAGAAGCTGCTTCAGGATCTCGACCATCGGCGGATAGCCGGCGAGTTCTCGGAAGAACGGGAAATTCTGATGCGGCACCTTGATCCGGCGCACGCGCGGCGCATCGGGACGGTGCGTCGGCTCCAGGTCGTAGACGTCGTTGTGGGTGCTGAGGCCGCGCGCGCCGTCGCAGATCTCCGCCACGGTCTGCCGGATCCGGCTCAGCATCGCGCCGTCCAGCACGTCCAGGGCCACGACATAGCCCTTCTCGCGGTAGGATTCGACGGCCTCGGCGGACAGCATCGGCGTTCTCCCTTGCGGCGCCCTTCTCCGTGAGCGTCGAGTATGTTAGCGCTGTCACGATGGGACGGTCAATCACCGCATCGCGAGTGCGAAGCACCGGCGACCGGCCGCGCATCGAGGACGTCGCCGCCCTCGCCGGGACGACCGCCATCACCGTTTCCCGCGCCCTGCATCGCCCGGAGAAGGTGGCCGCGGAGACGCGCCGGAAGGTTCTCGAGGCGGTGGCCGCCCTGGGCTACATCCCCAACCTCGCGGCGAGCGCGCTCGCCTCCCGCCGCAGCCGCATCCTCGCGCTGGTGGTGCCGACCATCGCCAACTCGGTCTTCGCCGACACGGTCCATGGGTTCTCGGACGCCGTGACGGCGGCGGGCCTCCAGCTCCTGCTCGGCCAGGGCACCTATGCCCCGGAGACCGAGCATCGCCTGCTGACCGCGCTGGTCGGCCGCAGGCCGGATGCGATCGCGGTCATCGGCATCGTCCGGCGGACCGAGACGCGCGAGCTGCTGCGCCGCGCCGGCGTCCCGATCGCCGAGATCTGGGACCTCACCGCGACGCCGATCGACCTGGTGGTCGGCTTCTCGAACCGGGCGGCCGGGCATGCGATGACCCGCTTCCTCGTCGGGCGCGGACGGCGGCACATCGCCTTCGTCGGCGGCGACGACGACCGCGCCGCGGCGCGGCGCGACGGCTACGCGGCGGCGCTGGGCGAGAGCGGACTGGCGCCCGGCGGTGCCGACATCAGGGTGGCCGACATCTCCTACGGCGCCGGCCGGCGGGCGCTGCGGGCGCTGCTCGAGGCGGCACCGGCGGTGGACGCCGCATTCTTCGCCACCGACGTGCTGGCGGTCGGCGCGCTCCTCGAATGCCGCGAGATGGGAATCGCCGTGCCGGGCCGCATCGCCATCGCCGGCCTCGGCGACCTGGAGATCGCCCGCGAGCTGTCCCCGGCGCTCACCACCGTCCGCGTTCCCTCCTACGACATCGGCCGACGCGCCGCCGAGCTGCTGCTCGCGCGCATCGCGGGCGATGCCGTCGCCAGCGCGGTGACCGACCTCGGCTTCGAGATCATTGCGCGGGAGAGCGCCTGACCGCCGGCCTCGCTCATCGCAGCTTGCGCAGGACGCGGTCGACCATCTCGCCGGACAGGCCGAGATAGTTCACCGGGTCGCAGAGCCGGGCGAGCGCCGGCCGGTCGAGATGACGGGTGATCTCGCCGTCCTCCGCCAGCAGGTCGAGCAGCGGCCGGCCCTCGGTCACCGCCCTGCGGCAGATGTCGTAGACGAGATCGTGGGCACGCTCGCGCCCGAGATGCGGGGCGAGCCCCATCATCACCGCCTCGGAGACGACGAGGCCGTGGGTGATGTCGAGATTGGCGCGCATGCGGTCCGCGTCGATCTCCAGTCCCTGCGCCAGGAGGCGCGCCTGGGCGAGCGCCCCCGCCGTCAGCAGGAACGCCTCGGGCAGCACGATCCACTCGATCTCCCACGGGCCGGTCGCGCGCTCATGGTCGGCGACCATCGCATCGAGCAGGGCGGCGGCATGCTGGCGCACCACGGAGATGCAGGCGTGGATGTAGACGCAGGAGATGGGATTGCGCTTCTGCGGCATGGTGCTGCTGGAGCCGCGGCCGTGGGCGTAGGGCTCGTAGACCTCGCCGACCTCGGTCTGCATCATCAGCTTCACGTCCAGCGCGAGCTTGCCGAGCGTGCCGCCGACGAGGCCGAGGAAGCAGCCGACCTCGGCGATGTTGTCGCGGATCGTGTGCCAGGCGATGTCCGGCTGGCCGAGACCGAGCTCCTGCATCAGGGCCGCCTGGGTCTCCAGCCCGCCCTGCGGCAGCGAGGCGAGGGTGCCGGCGGCGCCGGCGAACTCGCCCACCAGCACCCGCGCCCGCAGCTCGTTCAGGCGCGTGCGGTGGCGCTCCACGGCGCTCAGGATGCCGGCCAGCTTGTAGCCGAACGTCACGGGCACGGCCTGTTGCAGGTTGCTGCGCCCGATCACCGGCGTGTCGCGGTGACGCCGGACGAGGTTGGCCAGGCCGGCGGAGATCGCCGAGAGGTCGGCGTCGACGAGATCCAGCGCCTCGCGGATCTGCAGCACGGTCGCCGTGTCGGTGATGTCCTGGGTCGTGGCGCCCCAGTGGCAATACTGGCCCAGCCCGTCGCGGCAGAGCGCCACGATCTGGTTGACCACGCCGATGATGGGATAGCCGATGCGCTCCGTCTGGGTGCGCAGCCT
>JADZBA010000543.1 GCA_020852355.1 Alphaproteobacteria bacterium | reverse complement strand
TGGTCGAGCAGCAGGCGCACATGCTTCATCGTCAGCAGCGTATGCTCCTCCGGCGGGATCTCGCCGACGGCCTCCAGGCTGGTCGTGTCGGCGAAGCTCGGATGGGCATGCGCCTCCACCAGCCCCGGCATCAGCGTCGCGCCGCCGCCGTCGACGATCTCGGCTCCGCCCGGCGCCAGCGCGCCCGCACGGCGGCCGACGGCGACGATGCGGTTGCCGGCCACGCGCACCTCGCCGGCGAACGGCGCCTTGCCGCTGCCGTCGATGACGCGCACGTTGCGGAAGAGGATGTCCGTCGTCTCGGTCATGTCGCTTCCTCCCGTCCACGGCGATGCGTTCGCAGGCCGCCCGGACGCCCCCGCGACCGCTCTCCGGGAGATGATCCGGCGGCGGTGGCGACGGAGTCAATTCCGCAACCGCCGGTAGGCGCCTCAAGTGAGGAAGGCGCCGCCGTTCACATGGATCGTCTGCCCCGTCACGTAGGCCCCGCCCGGCCCGGCGAGGAAGCGGACGGTCGCCGCGATCTCGTCGACCGTGCCCTTGCGGCGCAACGGGATCGTATCGGCGCCGAGCGTGCCCGGCAGCGGCCCCGCCGAGGCGCCGCGCACCGTGTCGATGGCACCGGGTGCCACGCAGTTGCAGGTGATGCGGTGCGGCGCCAGCTCGATCGCCAGCGCCCGCATCAGGCCCTCGAGGCCGGCCTTCGACGCCGACACGTGGCAGCGGTTGGGCGTGCCGACATGGTTCGACACACCGGACAGAGCGACGAATGCCCCGGCGCCGCGCGCGATCATGTGCGGCACGGCGGCCCGCGCCAGGATGAAGGCACCGTCGAGCGCCACCGACATGATCTCGCGCCATTCCGCCAGCCCCATCTCCAGGAACGGCGTCTGGCGCCGCAGGCCGGCATTGCTCACGAGGATGTCGATGCCGCCCATGGTGCCGGCCGCGCCCTCGACCATCTGGGCCACCGCCCGCGGGTCGGTGACGTCGGCGACGTACCCCGCGGCCGTGCCGCCGGCCGCGGTGATCTCGCCCACCACCGCGTCGACGGCGGCCCGGTCGGAGCGCCCGTTGACCACCACGGCCGCACCGTCGCGCGCCAGGGTCAAGGCGATCGCCCGGCCGATGTTCTTCCCCGCGCCCGTCACCAGGGCGACCTTGCCGTCGAGCGGTCCTGACATCGGTTCCCTCCTGCCGCGATGCCGGCGCAGTCTGCCAGAACCGTCGCGCCCATGGCAGCGACCAACCTGCCGCGTCGCGATCGGAAGGGAACGGCATGGCGCGGACGATCTCCATGGTGCGGCTCGCCGGCGGGCTGCGGCTGCCCTGCGCCATCCAGGGTGCGGGCGGGATCCCGCTGCTGCTGCTGCACGGCTACACGGATTCCTGGCGGTCCTTCGCCCCCCTTCTCGACCACCTGCCGGGCCATCTCCGCGCGATCGCCCCGACGCAGCGCGGCCATGGCGAGGCCGACCGTCCCGCCCACGGTTACCGTCCGGAGGACTTCGCCGGCGACGTTCGGCATCTGCTCGACGCGCTCGCGATCGACCGGGCCGTCATCGCCGGCCACTCCATGGGCAGCAACGTGGCGCTGCGCTTCGCCATCGACCATCCCGACCGCACGGCGGGGCTGGCCCTGCTGGGCGCCTACACGACGCTGCGCGGCAACCCGGTCATCGAGGAGCTGTGGGCGGCCGACGTCGAGCCGCTGCGCGATCCGGTCGATCCGGCCTTCGCCCGTGCCTTCCAGGAGAGCACGCTGGCCCAGCCGGTCCCGGCCGCGTTTCTCGACACGGTCGTCGCCGAGAGCCTGAAGGTGCCGGCACGCGTGTGGCGCGACACGCTCGCCGCCTGCCGCGATTGCGACTTCACCGCCGAGATCGCGACGGTCCGGGCTCCCACCCTGATCCTGTGGGGCGCGCGCGACGCCATCATGCCCGAAGCGCAGCAGCGCACGCTGGCGCGCCTCATCCCCGACGCCCGCCTGCTCATCTATCCCGACGCCGGCCACGGTCTGCATTGGGAAGAGCCCGAGCGCGCCGCTCGCGACCTCGCCTGCTTCGTCGCGGCGCCGGGGGCGATGCCCTGCGCCGGCTGATCGACCCTCAGCAGGCCGCGGCCCAGCCGTCCATCCGCGGGTCGGACGCCGCCATGCGCACGCCGTTGTCGAGCAGCCGGATCAGCGCGACGCTGCCGCTTCCCGCCCGCTCCGGCAGGGCCGCGACGCGGTGGCCGCGCTCGGCGAGACCGGCGAGCGCATCGGCGCCGATGTCGCGCTCGACCGCCAGGATCTCCTCGTCGTCGCGTGCGACCCCCGCTCGCCGGCGCGGCGGCATGATCATCGCGCGCGGTGATTCCAGCACCCGCTGCGGGTCGAGACCGAAGTCGATCAGCCCGGCCAGCGTGTGCAGATGGGTCAGCAGCTGGTTGTCGGCTCCGGGCGTCCCGAACACCGCCCACAGCCTGCCGTCGCGCAGCACGAAGGGTGCGGCCATCGTGTGGCGCACGCGCTTGCCCGGCTCCAGGCGATTGGGATGACCGTCCGCGAGGCTCCACTGCGTCATGCGGTTGTTCAGCAGCACGCCGGTATCGCCGGCGACGTAGGCCGCCCCGAAGGGCAGGCACAGGCTCTGGATGGCCGACACGGCATGGCCCGCCGCATCGACGATGCAGAAGTAGGTGGTGTCGCCGGCGTCGCTTCCGGCGGGCGC
>JADZBA010000542.1 GCA_020852355.1 Alphaproteobacteria bacterium | reverse complement strand
GCGCGGCCGTATTGGGCAGTGGGCCGGTAATGCCGAAGAGCCGGGCGATGGCCTCGACGTTGCTGGTGTGGACGTAGCGGCCGCACATGGCGTCAGCCTGTCACGTCCCCCCGGGCGCGTCATCCCCCGTCCGACGCGGCATGCTGGCGCCCGCCCGCCGGCGGTGGCAATCTCCGCGCCCGGGACAACCACCGACCGCCGCCGGATGCGGCCCGGGAGCATGCCATGCGGGTCATCGTCCTCGCCGCCCTCGCCATGCCGGTCGCCGCGACCGCCGCCGTCGCCGGCCTCCTCGGCAACGACATCGCCAGGAACGTCTGCGTGACCAATGCGCCGGGATACACGATGTCGGCCGCCGAGGCTGCCGCCTACGACAGCGGCAACACGGTCGGCGGTTTCTCCTACGGCGGCAGCACCAGCTACCAGTTCGTGCACCTGGCGGGCAGCGGCGAGGCCCAGTGCAAGGAGCAGGTGAGCGAGGGCATGTTCATCAACCAGTGCCGGACGTCGCCGGTGAGCCGCAGCGGCAACACGCTGAGCAACACCGGCGCGTGGACGGACTGGGGAGCCTGCGCCTAAGCCATCCGGCGACAGCGCGTCGGTGATGCCCGCGCACCGGTGCCCTTCCTAGGTTCGGCGCGCTAGAGGGTCCCCCTGGGGCGACGGCGCGGCGTAGCGGACCAGAACGACGACGAGGCAGGCCAGGCTCGCGATCACCCGGTACCACAGGGGTACCTCATGCAGCAGGCAGAGGGCGAGCGCGGCCGCGAAGGCGAGGAGACGCGCAAGCGGCGGCACGTTGCGGCCGAAGTGGCCGGTGATGGCGCCCGCGATCATCGTCAGCCCGGCAAGGTCGATCACGACGTTGCCGACGATCTCCGGCCAAGGCGCGCGCAGCAGCAGCGCCTGGGTGAAGAGATAGCCGAAGCCGACGATGAAGCCGCCCATCGCCAGGCGGAAGGCGCTGGCGCCGGCGCGCATCGGGTCGGATCCGGCGATCGCCGCCGCGGCGTAGGAGGCGACGGCCACCGGCGGCGTCACGTCGGCGAAGACCGCGAAGTAGAAGACGAAGAGGTGGGCCGCCAGCTCGGGGACGCCGAGCTTGATCAGGATCGGCGCGCCGATCGACGCGCCGATCACGTACGCGGCCGAGGTCGGCACGCCCATCCCCAGCAGCATGACCAGCGCCATCAGCAGCACGCCGACGACGAGCATGCTGCCGTCGGCGAGCGACATGACGGCGGCGCCGACCGACAGCGTCAGGCCGGTCATCGTCAGCGTGGTCACGACGATGTTGGCGCAGGTGCAGGCGAGCGCCACCGTGACCACCGCCTTGCCGCCGGCGGCGAGCGTGGTCAGCAGCGCCCACGGCCCGATCCGCGTATGCCGGCGCAGCCACGAGCAGGCGAGCATCGCGACGATCGACCAGAAGGCCGCGAGATTGGCCGAGAAATGCGCGTGCAGCAGCACCACCATGACGACGATCGGCAGCAGCAGGTGAACGTCGCGGCCGATCTCGCGCCAGGCGGGCAGATCCCCGGCAGCGAGGCCGGCCAGGCCATCCTTCTTCGCCTGGAAATGCACGGTCATGAAGATGCAGAAGTAGTAGAGGACGGCGCCCAGCGCGGCGGCGACGATGATCTCGCCGTAGGGGATCTGCGTCGTCTCCGCCATGATGAACGCCGCCGCGCCCATGATCGGCGGCATGATCTGCCCGCCGGTGGAGGCGGCCGCCTCGACGGCGGCGGCGAAGCGCGGCGCGTAGCCGCGCCGGATCATCGAGGGGATGGTGAAGCTGCCGACGGAGACGACGTTCGCGGTCGAGGAGCCGCTGATCATGCCGAAGAGCGCCGACGTCACGACCTCGACCTTGGCCGGCCCGCCGGCGAAGCGGCCGGCGGCGCGCGTGCCGATGTTCATGAACAGCCGGCCGCTGCCGGTCGCCGCGATGAAGGCGCCGAAGATGATGAATGCCGAGACGACGGTCGCCGAAATGCCCGTGACGAAGCCGAAGATGCCCTGGCTGCCCGAGAGGTACATCGCCTCGACGATCTCCGGCACCGGAATGTCGCGATAGGCGAGCATCCCCGGCATGTGCTCGGTCGCCAGCAGGTAGGCGATCATCACCAGGGACAGCAAGGCGAGCACCGGCGCCACCGCCCGGCGCACCGCCTCGAGCAGCAGGCCGACGCCAAGCATGCCGAGAACGACCTCGCCCGGCAGCACCGGGTCGATCTGCGAGATGCGCAGGTTCAGGGCCTCGGCGTTCCACCAGACATAGCCGGGCGGCACGGTCGCGACCGCGGCGAGCACCCAGTCGGACGCCGAGGGGCGCCCGCCCGGCGATTGCGCCCGTGCCGGAAACAGCAGGAAGGCGGGGGGCAGGAACGCCAGGATGTGCAGGGCGCGGGTCGTCAGCGGCTCGGGGAACCCGGTGCCGGCCCAGTAGACGTGGATGGCGGCCCAGGCGCATGCCCAGGCCGACACCGCGACGCCGGCGCTCCCCTTCAGCTCGCGCACGGATGGAGGTCCCCGACCGGGATCAGGAGGCGATGCCGATCTCCTTGAAGTAGCGGAGGGCGCCGGCATGCAGCGGCACCGAACCGTCGCCCGTCGCCTCGCCGCGCACGCAGGCGAACCCGGCCATGCTCTTGTGGATGTCGGGCAGGCGCGCCGCGTTCTCGCAGATCGTGCGCACGATCCGGTAGACGGTCTCCTCGCCGACCGCGGCCGACGAATAGAGGCTGGTCGACGTCAGCACCGTCGCGACATCGCCGGCCTGGAGGCTGGGATAGGTGCCGGCGGGGACGGCGCCGCGCGTGTACCCGTACGTCGCGACGAGGTGGTCGATCAGGGGTGCCGGCAACGGCGCCAGCTCCGCGGCGCGGCCCTGAGCGGCGTCGATCACGGCGGCGCCGGGAATGCCGAGCAGGACGAAGGCCGCGTCGACCTGGCCGTCCTTGAAGGCGTTGGCGATGTCGCCATAGTCGGCCTGGACGATCTTGCCGCCGGCCTGCCGGATCGTGTCGTAGGTTGCGCCGTAATGGCGCATCGCGAAGCGGAAGGTGTACTCGTCGGTGGAGCCCGAACGCGGCAGGGCGATGCTGGCACCCCTGCCCTTGATCAGGTCGGCGAGGGTCTTCCCGTCGCCGCGGGGACGCAGATGGTGGATGTAGTTCTTCGCCAGGCCCTGGGCGACGAGGCGCAGGTTCCCGTGCGGCTTGCCGTCGAAGGGCGTCGTGCCGCGGACGGCGGCCGTCGCGAAGATGCTCTGCACGAGGCCGAGCTGGCTGACGCCGTTCTGGAGCTTGGCCGGGTTCGCGACCCCGCCGCCCGGCACCGCCTTCACGAGGAGATCGCGCTGCTTCTCCTGGACGAGCTGCGCCACGCCGGCCGCGGTCGTGTACCAGACGCCGCCGACGTCGCCGGCGGTGAACTCCAGCGTCTCGGCGGCCGCCGTGCCCGCAACCATCGCCGCCGCGATCGCCAACGCAAGGGAATGCCTGACCATGCCCGCCTCCTGATCTAATCGATCATTGACAGTCGATTATCTATAATCTAATCCTCTCGACCGAAAGCGAGATTGTCAAGATGGCGTCGCCGGGAATCGTGGGACTGAAGGGGGCGGCCGGCCGCCGCTCGACGCCGGACCTCATCGCGGACGCGCTGCGCGCGGCCATCGTCGACGGCCGCATCGCCGGCGGCGCGCAGCTCAAGCAGAACGAGATCGCCGCCGAGTTCGGCGTCAGCGTCGTGCCGGTGCGCGAGGCGTTCCAGCGCCTCGTCGCCGACGGCATGGCGACCCTGGCACCCAACCGCGGCGTTACCGTCAGCCGACTTTCGGAGGCCGATTTCCAGGACATCGCCGAGCTGCGCGCCCTCCTCGAGCCGCACGCCCTGCGCCTGTCGGCGCCGGCGCTGACCGCGGACGACCTCGCCCGCGCCGCGGCGACGCTCCGCGCCGCGGCGTCCGCGACCGACCCTGCCGAGCGCGCGCGCCTGCACTGGGATTTCCATCGCGCCCTCTATGCCCGCGCCGACCGCCCGCGGCTCCTCGCCCAGATCGACGGCCTCTACGTCAACATCAGCCGCTACCTGTCGCCGCTCTGGCAGCGCGTCGGGCTGAGCCCGGGCTGGGTCGAGAGCCATATGACGATCGTCGACGCGATCGCCAGGGGCGACGTCGATGCGGCGGCGCGGCTCGTCACCGAGCAGATCTTCGAGGCGTCCGGGCGGGTGCGCGACATCCTGCGCGCCCGCGACGGCGCGGCGACCGGGAAGGGACGATGATCGACATCACGCGCTTCAAGGCGATCACCTTCGACTGCTACGGCACGCTGATCGATTGGGAGACGGGCATCGCCGACACGGTGCGGCCATGGCTTCCCGATCCGGCGATGCCGATCGATCTCGTGATCTCCGCCTTCGCGCTGATGCAGGCCAGGCACCAGCAGGTCCGGCCGGCGCTGCTCTATCCGGAGGTGCTGCGCCGGACTTGGCGCGACGTCGAGGGCACGTTCGGCTGGCCGCACGACGAGGCGCGCGGCCGGGCGTTCGCCGCATCGGCGGGCGACTGGCCGCCCTTCCCCGACACGGTCGCGAGCCTGCGCCACCTGCGGCGCTTCTTCCGCCTCGCGATCCTGTCGAACGTCGACAACGCCTCGCTCGCGCGCACGCTGCGGCTGCTCGAGGTGCCCTTCGACCTCACAGTGACCGCCGAGGACGTCGGCGCCTACAAGCCGGATGCGCCGCATTTCGAGCGCGCGTTCGCGGCACTCGCCGGCATGGGGATCGCCAGGGGCGACATCCTCCATGTGGCACAGAGCAAGCACCACGACGTCGTGCCGGGCCGCCGCCACGGGCTGACCACCGTCTGGGTCAACCGCCGGCACGGCAGGCCGGGCAGCGGCGCCACGCTGGCGACCGAGGCCGAGCCCGACCTCACCGTCACCTCGCTCGCCGAGCTGGTCGCGCTGCACACGGAGCGATGCGCGGCCGCCGGGCGCTGACCGCCCGCCGCTGCGCGCCCGCGACGGGTCGGATCACTCGCGGCCGGCGAGCTTCCGCGCCTCCTCGACCCACCCTGCGATCGCCACGAGCTTGTCCTCGAGCAGCCGCGCATGGGCGTGGAGCAGCAGCAGGTATTCCCCCGCCGCGGCGTTGGTCGCCGGCTCAGCCGGGATCGGCGGCCGCGCGGGGACGTGCAGGAGGGCCGCCGGCGGGGCCAGCGGCTCCGCCCGCTCCAGGACGACGGTCGATCGCGTCGATGGCGCGCAGCCGGTCGAGAGCGAGGCCCAGAGCAGGGCCGACAGGATCATTCGCGTCCGCGGCACGGGCGATCTCCCTGACGACGGTGACGATGCGGGTGCGGATCTCGCCCGCCCCCCGTTCGACGGCCACGACCCAGCGGTCGCCGGCGTCCGCGAGCTCGCGGCGGCGGCGCATCTCCAGCGCCTGTGCCGCGACGGCGGCATCGAGCCGCGCGACGTCGGCGCGGGCGGCGTCGCGCTCGCTGCGGTAGGCGCGGCCCTGGCCGCGCTCGATGAGCGCCCAGGCGAGCGCGGATGCGGCGACCAGGGCGAGGCCGCCGGCGATCTTCCAGCCGGCGAGCATCAGGACGCCCGCGGCGCGCGGTCGGCGCGTTCCTGCGGCATGGTCATCGAGGGTCTCCGCATCGCAAAGGTCAGCCGGCCGCACCGTCGAGGTCGGCGCGGCGCCGGGCCGTGACCTGGAGGCGCGTCGCCTCGACGCCGGCCCAGGCCTGGCGGCGCGAGCGGTCGTCGTAGGCGGCGCCGGCGATGTAGGCCATGACGACCGAGCCCAGCAGCAGCGCCAGCGCGGAGGCGATGGTCTCGTGCAGGCGGCTGTCGTGCCGGCCGAAGACCATCAGGTAGGCGAGCGACCCCATGCAGAACGCCGTGGTGAGCCAGACGGCGCGGCGGCGATG
>JADZBA010000541.1 GCA_020852355.1 Alphaproteobacteria bacterium | reverse complement strand
TTCAGTAGCTTGGCGGACGTCCTTCGATTTCACTCTTACAAAGCGCCGGGCGACGCCGTACACTGCTGCGGTCGTCAACAACCGAAAGGAGGTGGTCCAGTGTCTCATTGTCTCAGCCCGCGTTCGTCGGGTGGCATGGCCTGGTCCCTCGTTTCCGACGGGGTCAAGTCCGGCGTCGACTGACGTTGATCCGGCGACCGCCGGGAGGCGGGCGCCGGGACGCGGAACGACAATGCGGGGGCTGTCCCTGACCGGGGGCAGCCCCTTCTCCGTGTGCGCATGGCCAACCCGATCACTATCCTCGTCGACGCCGACGCCTGCCCGGTGAAGGGTGAGGTCTACCGCGTCGCGCGCCGCTACGGCATCGCGGTCAAGGTCGTCGCCGGCGCCTTCCTGGCGGTGCCCGACGACCCCGCGATCGAGCGCGTCGCCGCCGGCGGCGGCTGGGGGGCGGCCGACGACTGGATCGCCGCCCGCGCCGGCGAGGGCGTCGTCGTCGTCACGGCGGACGTGCCGCTGGCCGCGCGCTGCGTCGCCGCCGGCGCCGTGGCGATCGGCCCGACCGGTCGCGAGTTCACGCCCGCCGGCATCGGCATGGCGCTCGCCATGCGCAACCTGATGGAGGACGTGCGGGCCGGGGGCGAGACGACCGGCGGCCCAAAGCCGTTCTCGGCCAGGGACCGCTCACGCTTCCTGTCCGCGCTCGACGAGGCCATCGTCCGGCTGCGCCGGGCCGGCTTCGCGTAGCCGCACCGGTCAGGGGCCGCCGGGCAGCGGATCGGGACGGATTCCGAGCAGCGCCTCGAAGCGTTGCGAATAGAGCGGCCAGGCCGCGGGATTGACGAGGCGCGGCGGCACCCGGCCGGCGAACAGGGTGATCCACTGCTCGGCCGCCGCCGCCGCCATGTTGCGCAGCGCCTCCTCGGTGATGCCGGCGATGTGCGGGGTGGCGATCACGTTCTCGAAGGCGAGCAGCGGGTGGTCGGGAGCCGGCGGCTCGACCAGGAAGACGTCGAGACCGGCGCCGGCGATCCGCCGCCCGGCCAGGGCCGCCGCCAGCGCCGACTCGTCGTGGATGCCGCCGCGTGCGGTATTGACGAAGTAGGCCGTCGGCTTCATCCGCGCGAACTCCGCCGCGCCGAACATGCCGAACGTCTCCTCGTTGCGCGGGCAGTGCACGGAGACGAAGTCGGCACGCGCCAGCAGCTCATCGAGCGGCACCTTGGCCGCTCCCCGCGTCGCCACTTCCGCGTCCGACAGGTAGGGATCATGCGCCAGGACGGTCATGCCGAAGAGGCCGCGGCAGAGTGCGGCGGTGCGCGTGCCGATCTGGCCGATGCCGACGATGCCGACCGTCCGGCCCGCCAGCTCGCGGCCGGTGTAGGCGAAGCGCTCGAGGCCCGCGGTGCGCCGCAGCGCCCGGTCGGTCGCGCCGATATTCTTGGCCAGCGCCAGCATCAGCCCCAGGGCGTGCTCGGCGACCGCCTCCTTGTTGGATCCGGACTGATTGCAGACGATCACCCCGGCCGCCGTGCAGGCGGCGACATCGACCATGTCGAAGCCGGCTCCCGTCGAGCTGATCGCCAGAAGCTGCGGGCAACGCCGCAGCAGCGACGCGTCGGCGAACCAGGGCTCGCGCAGCTCGGTGCGCGGCGCGATCTGATAGCCGTGCGCGCGCGCCATCGTCGCCGCGTTGTCGCCGCCGGAATCGGCGTAGGCGAGCCTGATCAGGTCGATCTCCGGCCGGGCCCGCAGCATCTCCTCCGCCACCGGATCGACCCAGCGCTCGAAATAGGCCAGCCGCCTTGCATTCGCCGTCACGTCCTCATCCCTCGTCGCTGCTTCCCCGGGCCGGCGAGAATGCCAGCGGGGCGCGCGCGCGTCGACGGGCGGGCGCGGTCTGCGCTATCGAGAGGGGAATGGGGGTCGTTGGCGAATCGGGATCCGTCGCCGTCCGCCGGCTCGGCATGCGCTGCGCGTTCGCCGGCGAGACGCACGTCCTGCACGTCTACGACTGGGGCCCGGTCGCGGCGCGGCGGACCGCGCTGTGCATCCACGGCTTCCTCGGCAACGGGCGCGAGTACGACCCGCTGGCCCGCGCGCTGGCCGGGCGCGGCTGGCGCGTGCTGTGCCCGGACTTGGCCGGGCACGGCCTCTCCACCCGCCGGCGCGACGCGAGCGAGTACGGCGGGGCGCTCTACCGCAGCGACCTGCAGCGGCTGATCGACAGGCTGGAGATCCCCGATCTCGCGGTCGTCGGCAGCTCGTTCGGCGCCGTGCTCGCCCTCCGGCTCGCGATCGGCGGCGCGGCACCGGTCCGGCGGCTGGTCCTCAACGACGCCGGACCCGTCGCCACGGCCGCGGCGCTCGACCGCGTCCTGGAGCTGGCGCCGCGCGAGGCCCGCTATCCCGACCAAGCCTCGGCCGAGGCGGCGCTACTCCGCTACTGGTCGGAACGCGACACGCTGCCCCCCGCCGAGCTGCGCGCCGCCCTGGCGGTCAGCATGGTGCGGCGAGGTGAGCATTGGTTCCTCCTGCACGACCCGCGCCTCGTCCGCACCTTCGCCCGCATCCGCCGGCGCGACCATGACCAGATCGAGAAGTGGGCGGCGCTCGCCTGCCCCACCATGGTGATCCACGGCGAGCGCTCGCTGATGCTGCCCCCGCCGGTCGCGCGGCGGATGTCGGGCTTGCGGCCCGACACCCGCGTGCTGACGGTGCCGGAGTGCGGTCATCGCCCCTGGCTGCGGACGCCGGACCAGATCGCGGCGGTCGTGGCATGGCTGGAGGATGGCGGCGATTGAACGGTCGGACCGCCCTCGACGGCGTCGCGCGCCCCTGCCATCCTGGTCGCCGCAACCGCCCCGGGTCGCCATGGGCCGCATCCGCAAGCCGCTGCTGCCGCTGGGCATCCATCGCACGCTGCCGCGCGACCGCGAC
>JADZBA010000540.1 GCA_020852355.1 Alphaproteobacteria bacterium | reverse complement strand
GCCGCGGCGTGGGGTGCGAGGTCGGCCTGCCCGACCAGCACCACGTGGCGCATGCGATGACGGCGGCCGGCCGGGAAGACGCTGTCGACGAGCGTGCCGGCGACGTCGCCGCGCAATCCCGGCATGTAGTGCGCGCTGAGGTCCGGCTGCGGATTCACCTCGCAGACGCCGGCGCCGACCTCGCGCCATGACCGGGTGATGTCCGGGGTCCGGAAGTCGATCCCGCCGACGTCGAGCCCGAGGATCGCCAGCGCGCGGATCGCCAGCGCGCGGTTGTCGGGATGGATGCGCCCGGTGACCTCGACGCGCTCGTGCCCCCCGAAACGCAGCATCGGCATGGGGTGCGTGGCGACCACCTCTCCGGCGGCCGGGACATGGTCCACGGACTTCCCCTCATGGGCGAGGAAGGCGGCGCTCTGCGCATCGAGGGTGATCGGGCCGATCGGGAACCCGTCGCGCCAGGGGCCGCGATCGGGCTTGGCGTTCTCGCGGGCGACCAACTCCGCGATCGTCGCCGCGCCGTCGCCGACCACCAGCGGCGGCGGCCGCTCGAACGCCTCGACGACCGCGCCGTCGATGACGAGGATGCGGTATTCACGGCCGGGCAGGAAGCTCTCCGCCACCACTGCCGACCCGTGCGCCGCGGCCTCGCCGAAGGCGCGCTCCGCATCCTCGACGCGGTAGAGGAACGTCACCCCCGCCTGCAGGCGCGCGTCGCTCGGCTTGACGACCAGCGGCAGCCCGAGCTCGCCCGCGGCGGCGCTGAGCGCCGTCGCGTCCGCGACGACGCGCTGCCGCGCCGCCGGCACCCCCGCGCTGCGCAGCATCTGGTTGGCGGCGCGCTTGTCGCTGGCGATGCTGCCCGAGATGTGCGTGGTCTTCCATGTCGCCGTGGCGTGGAAGCGCCGTCCGTGGCGCCCCTCGCCGAGGAGCAGCAGGTGCGGCGCGGCCGCGACCGGGCGCCAGGCGATGCCGCGCGCCTCGGCGGCACGCACGATCCATCGCCGCGAGCCCTTGAGCCAGAGGCTCGCCTCGCCCCGCAGCGCGTCGATGCGGCGGCGCGCCCCGTCGATCCACGCATCGTCCGGCAGCCCCCGCGCCGCCCGCGCGACCGTCGCGGCCGCGAGGCGCAGCGCCCCGAGGGTCAGCCCCTCGTGCCACAGCGGGAGGATGGCCAGGCGCCCACCCGTGGCGTCCGCCACCGCCGTGCGGCGGCGCGCGACGGGCGGATGGCCCGCCCAGGCGCAGAGGGCCGCGGCGACCGCCTCCACGGCCGCGCCCGCGGTGGCGCGAGGCTCGGAGAGGCGCCCGGCCGGCTCGCCCGACGGCAGGATGCGCGCGACGGCCGCCCGCACCCGCTCCCAATCCGCGGGGTCGTACGGTCCCTCCAGCACGCCGACGGCGACGGAACCGTCGGCGGCCCAGTTCGCGCCGCGAAGGACGAGGATGCGGCGGAGCCGCAGCCTTTCGCCGGTCACCGTCGGGGCGGGGGCCCGACGGAGGTCCGCCGGTCCCTCCGCCGGGCTAGGCACCGGTGTGGCCGTCCATGTAGGCCAGCGCCGGCGCGAAGGCGGAGCGGCCGATGTCGGTGAGGCGCGCATGGGCGGCGATCACCACCCGCCCGCCCGAGAAGGCACGGCGATGGGCATCGGCGAGGCGCACCGCCTCGGCATGCTCGTCGGCCGACAGCGCCCCCGACGCGGCGAGCGTGCGCATGCAGGCGCAGAGGCGCGCCAGCACGTAGCTGGCATGCACGATGCCGTCCATCGGACGCGGGTCGGCGCGCAAGGGCGAGGCGTACAGCTCGTCCGCGTCGTTCTCGACCAAGGGCGAGCCCAGGGTGAAGCCGAACAGCAGATAGTGGGCGGACTCGTGCACCAGCGCCTCGGCGATCGCGAGCCGGGTCGGGTGGCGCTCGGCGTTGAGCACCGTCGCGCCCCAGAGCATGTAGGTGGAGGCGCCGTCGAAGGCGAGCGCGGGATCCTCGCCGCCGCTGCGCGTCAGGACCACCTGCCGGAGCAGCGCCCGCACCTCGCCGGCGAAGGCCGGTGCCGCCCGGTCCAGCAGGGCGAGGCCCGCCCGCAGCCGCTCGCCGGCCGTCGCGAGGTCGTCGTCGGCGAGCGGCCGCACGTCGATCGGCGTCGAGGGGTCGTCGTTGACCAACCGGCGGTAGCGCTCGGCCTGGCCCTCGCCGAGATCGTCGTCGACGATCGTCACGACGCGCACGCCGGTGCCGGCCTCGTCCTCTAGCGCCGTGAGCAGAGCGCCCAGCGCCACGCCCGTCGCCTCGGGCGTGCTGCCGTAGATCGCCTCGACGAGGTCGGCGTAGGCGGCGACCGCGCCCGGCGGCACCATGCCCGCGTCGAGCATGGCCGCGAGGCCGGCGAGCCGCCCGTCCGCCAGGACGCCCTGGCGATCGAACGCGGTCAGCAGCGACATCATGCTTTCGGCGAACGCCGCCCGCGCCCGCCGGTCGACCGCCGCCGCCCGCGCCGGATCGGGAAGAAACGCGTAGTAGGCGCTGTCCTCGGGATTCATGCCGGCAACTTAGATTTCATGGCCCGCGATCACAACCATGGCCGCCTATAGGCAGCGCCCGCGGGATTGAGGCATGCTGGCGCACCACCCTGTCCGGCGCGGCTGCGCGCCCTTTCCCATCATGCACGAGCGCCACCCGGCCCCGCTGAAGGGCGATGGCGAGCGCGACGACGGAGGACGAGCCATGACCGACGCGACGAAGCGATTCCGGTTCCTGCTGATCAACGCCTTCAGCCTGGCCGAGGGGACGGGCTTCCAGATGCGGGCCTTCTCGGGCTCGCGGGAATCGCAGCTCCACAACTATCGCGACGTGGCGCCCTTCCTCGCCGACGTCGACTGGGACGTCCACTCCGGCGCGCCGTCGACCCACGGCAACTGGCCGGTGGAGACCAAGCAGGAGTTCCTCTCGGTCGGCGCCAATCGCCTGCCGATCGTCCGCGAGGCGTGCGCCAGCGGCCGCTACAACGCGATCGTCCTGCTCGGCGGCGGCGACCCCGGCTACATGGAGGCGCGCGAGATCGGCCGCGGGCACCGCATCCCCGTCACCTCCTGCGCCCACGCCCAGATGCACATCGCCGGCACGCTCGGCAACAAGTTCAGCGTCGTCGACATCTCCGAGACGCACAACATGCAGATGTACCACCTGGTGGTGCAGTACCGCATGACCGAGCGCTGCGCCTCGATCCGCAACATCAACTTCCCGCTGCCCAAGCCGCACTTCCCCGACGAGCATCCCATCCAGGTGGAGCGCGACCGCGCGCTCGCGGGCCAGCCCTCGGCCATGCTCGACGCCGCGGTCGCCGAGGCCGTGGCCGCGATCGAGGAGGACGGGGCCGAGGTCATCGTGCTCGGCTGCTCGGCCGCCTACTGGATGCAGCCGCTGCTGCAGGAGCGGCTGCGCGCCGTCGGCTGGGACGTTCCGGTGCTGGAGGGCTATCGCTGCGCCGTCGAGCTGGCCAAGACGCTGGTCAGTCTCGGCGTCGACGCCAGCGGCCTCGCCTTCCCCGGCGAGCGGCCGGCGAAGTGGCGGCGACGCAAGACGTTCTGATCGCCGAGCGGCGCGCGGATGCGCCCGCCGTTGCGTTGACAAGCCGCTGCAACGCTTGGCATGGTATCAGATGTCGAGTTGCCGTATCGAATTACGATACAGCCTCACGGAACCGGTCTGCGGGCGGAGGGCGGGATGGCGGGCGTCGTGACGAGCGCTGGTGGCCGCGAGGAGACGCAGTCGCAATTCCGCACCTCCGACGGCATCGCCATCCGCTATGCCGTCACCGACTTCACGCCGCCGTGGAAGAAGCCGGACACCATCGTCCTGCTGCATGCGGCGATGGGCACGATGAACCGCTTCCGCCAATGGGTCCCGCATCTCGCGGGGCGGTGGCGGGTGGTGCGCTGGGACATGCGCGGCCACGGCGATTCCGAGATCCCGCCCACCGACGGCCAGCTCTCGATCGAGCGGCTGTCGCGCGACTATGTCGAGCTCCTCGACCATCTCGGCGTCGAGCGCGCGCACTGCGTCGGCTCTTCGACCGGCGGCATCATCGGGATGCTGGCGGCGGTCGAGCATCCCGAACGCTTCCTGACGCTGGCGTCCTACGCCGCCATTCCCGGCCTCGCGCCGTCGACCGGCCATAACGACTACGGCGACTGGACGGCCGGGCTGATGAAGGAGGGCGTTCGCGCGTTCCTGCGCCGCACCGTGCGCCAGCGCTTCCACGTGGATCGCGTCGAGCCCGGCTTCGTCGACTGGTTCATCGAGGAATCGGCACGCAACGACCCCGCCTTCCTCGCCCGTTTCGTGCGCATGATGACCGGCTTCGACTTCGGCCACCGGTTGAAGGAGATCGCCTGCCCCTGCCTCTTCGTGGTGCCGAGCAACGACCCGGTCCACTCGATGGAGAACTACGCCATCCTGCGCACCGTCCCCGACCATCGCTTCATCGTGCTGGAGGACCGGCCGCACAACATCACCGACGCGGAACCCGAGCGCTGCGTCGGCGAGCTGGTGCGGTTCCTCGACGACCGGGCGGCGGGCTGAGCGGCGTCATGGCCGGGTCGGGCGACGCGCTGCTGGTCGGGCTGGGCCGTGCCGCCCTGCCCGCCGTGGCGCAGCGTCTCGCCGCGGACGGCTATCGCGTGCTGGCGCTGCGCGAGGCGGACGAGGCGCCGGGCGCCTTCGACGACATCGCCGCCCTGCTGCACGCGCGCGCGCCCGGCTTCCGTCCCGATGCCGTCGTGATCGCCGCCGCGGCGCCGGCGCCGGCGCCGGGCGGCGTCGACGCCGTCGCGGTCGCCGCCCTGATGGACGCGCTCGACGGCACTCTCGCGACCGCGGGCCTGGTCGCGAAGTCGCTCTTCGCCGCGGCACCGCCCCATCCGGCGCGCGCGGTCGTCATGCTCGACTGGGCGGTGACCAGCACGCCCGGCCGGACGGCGGCGAGCGCCGTCATGGGCGGCCTGCTGGGGCTGGCACGAAGCTGGGCGCTGGAGTTCGCGCCCCGCGGCGTCACGACCAACGCCGTGGTCGTCGGGCCGGACGTCGACGGCGCGCGCGACCCGGCGGAGGAGGCATGGCTGGTGCGCCGGCCGACGGCCGACGATGCGGCGCACGCCGTCGCCTTCTTCCTCGACCCGCGTTCCTCGGCGATCACCGGGCAGGTCCTCCTGGTATGCGGCGGCCGCACGGCCGGCCGCCTGACGATCTGAGGGGCAGCGATGGCCGAGCCGCCCGTCGTCCTCGTCACCGGCGTCGCCCAGGGCATCGGGCGCGGGATCACGAAGCGCCTGACCGAGAGCGGCTATGCCGTCGTCGGCCTCGACATCGCCGACACGCCGCCCGCCGAGCTGGTCGACTTCGAGCGCATCGACATCACCGATGCCGCCGCCGCCGCCGCCGCGCTCGACCGCCTGACCCGCCGGCACCCGATCGTGCGCGTCGTCAACAATGTCGGCTCCTCGCTGCGCGAGAACGTGGCCGAGAGCACCGGCGACACGCAGCGCTGGCTGAACCGGCTGAACCTCGGCAGCGTCATGCTGTGCGTGCAGGCCGCATTGCCGGCGATGCGCGCGGCCGGCTTCGGCCGCATCGTCAACATCACCAGCCGTGCCGTGTTCGGCCGCGAGACGCGCAGCGCCTACGCCGCCACCAAGTCGGCGCTGGCCTCGCTGACGCGCGCCTGGGCGGTCGAGCTGGCGGGCGACGGCATCACCGTCAACGCCGTCGGCCCCGGGATGATCGACACCGAGCTCTTCCGGCGCAACAATCCGCACAACGCGCCCGACGTGACGCGGCTGCGGCAGGCGGTGCCGATGCAGCGCCTCGGCCAGCCCGAGGAGGTGGCGCACGCGGTCGCGTTCTTCCTCGACGACCGGGCGAGCTACATCACCGGGCAGACGGTGTTCGTGTGCGGCGGCCTGTCGCTCGGCACGCCGCCGCCGCCGCGGGCCTGACGGGCCGCATCTCGGAGGTCAACTGGAACGGGGAGTACGGACGATGATCACCAAACGTCAGCTTCTGGGCTCGCTCGTCGGGGTGGCGCTCGCCGCCGCCGCCGGCGGTGCCGCGGCGCAGTCCTTTCCGAGCGGACCGGTCAAGATCATCGTGCCGCGGGCGCCGGGCGGCGGGTCGGACAACATCACCCGGATGATCGGCCCGGCGCTGGAGAAGAAGCTCGGCGTGCCCGTCGTCATCGAGAACCGGCCGGACGCCACCGCCGTGCTCGGCGCGGATCTCGTCGCCAAGGCCAAGCCCGACGGCTACACGGTCTACCTCTCCGACAACTCCTTCTACCAGAACCCGGCGATCCTCGATTCCCTGCCCTACGACACGATCAAGGACTTCACCGCCGTCACGATGCTGGCCCAGGGTCCGGTGATCCTGATCGTGCATCCCTCGATCCAGGCCAAGACCCTGCCGGAGCTGATCGCGCTGGCGAAGAAGTCCAAGCTGACCTTCGCGTCGGGCGGCATCGGCTCGTCGACCCACCTCGTCGGCGTCATGCTGAACCTGAAGGCGGGGACGAGCATCACGCACGTCCCGTTCAAGTCCTCCGGGCCGGCGCTGAACGCGCTGCTCGGCGGCCACGTCTCCATGCAGTTCGGCGGCATCAGCTCGGCCCGGCCCTTCGTCGAGCAGGGCAAGGTCAGGGCGATCGCCCTGACCGGCGACCGGCGCGACCCGTCGATGCCCGACGTGCCGACCTTCCAGGAAGGCGGCCTGCAGGGTGCCGACGTCACCAGCGTATGGGGCATCCATGCGCCGGCCGGGACCCCCCTCGCCGTCCGCCGCGTCCTGCGCGACGCCGTGGTGGCGGTGATGCGCGAGCCGGAGATGACGAAGACGCTGGCCGAGCGCGGCTACGACATCATCGGCAACACGCCCGAGGAGCACCAGAAGCAGACCGAGGCCCTCGTCACGCAGTGGATCGAGGTCGGCAAGAAGGTGAACCTGAAGGAATAGCCGAAGGGGGGCCGCCCGCGATGGGCCTCGCCACGGTGCGCGTCCGCGATCCGCAGCGGCTCCTCTTCGCCGTCTTCCTGCTGGTGCTGGGGGCGCTCGGCCTGGCGCTCGGCTGGAAGCTGCCCATGGGCACCGCGGTGCGCATGGGGGCGGGCTACCTGCCGAAGGTGCTGAGCGGCATCCTGATCCTCTTCGGCGCCGGCCTCTCGCTCTCCGCGCTCGCCGTCGACGGGCCGCCGCTGGACCGCTGGGCGTGGCGCCGGCTGGGGATCGTGCTGGCCGCCCTCTGCCTGTTCGGCATCCTGGTGGAGCATGCCGGACTGTTCGTCACGACCGCCGTCGTCGTCCTCTTCGCCACCGCCGCCGCGCCGGACCGGCGGTGGCGCGAGGCGGCGGTGTTCGCGCTCGTCATGGCGGGGTTCTGCACCCTGCTCTTCAGCGTCTTCCTCGGCCTGCCGCTGCCGGCGTTGCCGTCGTGACCGACATCCTCGCCAACCTCGCGATCGGCTTCGGCGAGGCGCTGTCGCTGACCAACCTCGCCTTCTGCCTGATCGGCGTGCTCGTCGGCACGCTGGTGGGGGTGCTGCCGGGAATCGGGCCGCTCGCCACCGTCGCCATGCTGCTGCCGATCACCTTCGCGCTGCAGCCGGTGACCGCGCTCATCATGCTCTCGGGCATCTACTACGGCGCCCAGTACGGCGGCTCCACGACCGCAATCCTGGTCAACCTGCCGGGCGAGGCGTCGTCGGTCGTGACCTGCCTCGACGGCTACCAGATGGCGCGCCGGGGGCGCGCAGGGGCGGCGCTCGCGGTGGCCGCACTCGGCTCGTTCTTCGCCGGCACCGTGGCGACGGTGCTGATCGTCACCGTCGCCGAGCCGATGACCGAGCTCGCCCTGCGCTTCGGGCCGGCAGAGTATTTCAGCCTGATGGTGTTCGGCCTGATCGGCGCCGTGGTCCTGGCGAGCGGATCGGTCGTCAACGCGCTCGCCATGATCGTCGTCGGCCTGCTGCTCGGCCTGATCGGCATCGACGTGAACTCCGGCGCGCAGCGCTACACCTTCGGCATCCCCAACCTGTCGGACGGCATCAGCTTCGTGACGATCGCGCTCGGGCTGTTCGGTATCGGCGACATCGTCCTCAACCTCGAGCGCGGTACCGACCGCTCGATCCTCGCGACCAGGCTGGGCGGCCTGTGGCTGACGCGGGCCGAGGCGCGGCAGGCGGCGGCACCCGTCGTCCGCGGCACGCTGATCGGCTCGATGCTGGGCGTGCTGCCCGGCGGCGGCGCCGTGCTGAGCGCGTTCGCCGCCTACACCGCCGAGAAGAAGCTGGCGCGCGACCCCACCCGCTTCGGCCACGGCGCCATCGAGGGCGTGGCCGCCCCCGAGGCGGCGAACAACGCCGGCGCCCAGACCTCGTTCATCCCGATGCTGACCCTGGGCATCCCGTCGAACGCGCTGATGGCCCTGATGATCGGCGCCCTCATCATGCACGGCATCCAGCCGGGCCCGCAGGTGCTGTCCTCGCAGCCGACGCTCTTCTGGGGCCTGATCGCCAGCATGTGGATCGGCAACCTCATGCTGCTGGTGATCAACCTGCCGCTGATCGGCATCTGGGTGGCGCTGCTGAAGGTGCCCTACCGCCTGCTCTACACGGCGATCCTGGTGTTCAGCGCCATCGGCGTCTACAGCATCGGCAACTCGGTGATCGACGTCTTCCTGACCGCCGTGTTCGGCCTGCTCGGCTATTTCTTCCTCAAGGTCGGCGCCGAACCGGCGCCGCTGCTGCTGGGTTTCGTCCTCGGCCCGATGATGGAGGAGAACCTCCGCCGCGCCATGCTGATCTCCGGCGGCGATCCGATGACCTTCGTCGAGCGGCCGATCAGCCTGGGCCTGCTGCTCGCCGCCGCCGGCCTGCTGGCCCTGGCTCTCCTGCCGAAGCTGCGCCGCGCCCGGGCCGAGGCCTTCAAGGAAGCCTGACCGTCCAACCGAGGAGCCCGCCGCCGTGCCCCGCCACATCGCCTGCCTCAGCTTCGACTTCGACACCTGGTCGGGCTTCGCCGCGCGCGGCCTGACGACGCCGACGCCGATCTCGCGCGGCGAGTTCGGCGTGCTGGGCGCCGCCCGCATCCTGGAGCTGCTGCGCCGGCACGCCATCCCCTCGACCTGGTACGTGCCGGGGATCGTCATCGAGACCTATCCCGAGCGCTGCGGCGAGATCGTCGCCGGCGGCCACGAGGTCAGCCACCACGGCTGGACGCACGTGCCGCCGGCGAACCTGACCGCCGCGGAGGAAGACGACGGGCTGCGGCGCGGTATCGCCGCGATCGAGCGGCTGACCGGCCGCCGGCCTCCCGGCTACCGTTCGCCCGCCTGGGACATCAGCGACCGCACGGTCGACCTCCTGCTGCGCGAGGGCTTCCTCTACGAGAGCAGCCTGATGGGCAACGACCATTGCCCCTACTTCGTGCGCCGCGGCGACGCGGTGACGGCGGACGCGCCGGCCCGGTTCGGCCAGCATACGAAGCTCATCGAGATGCCGATCTCGTGGTCCCTCGACGACTTCCCGCACTTCGAGTTCCTGCGCACGCAGACCCAGCTCCTGCCCGGCCTGGCGAACGCGCGCCTGGTGCTGGAGAACTGGATCGCCGACTTCGACTACATGGTGCAGAGCTGCGACTGGGGCATCCTCACCTACACCTTCCATCCCTACGTCATCGGCCGCGGCCACCGCATGCTGGCGCTGGCCGGCCTGATCGAGGCGCTGCAGCAGCGCGGCGCGGTGTTCATGACGATCGAGCAGGCGGCGCTGGAGTTCCGCGGCAAGGCGGAGCGCGGCGAGGTCGTGCCGTATCCGTGATGCCGTGGGCGACCCTGCCCGCACCCTGGTCATGTCGGGGCAAGCCGTTTTCCCTCTCCGCCCTGAAGGGCGGAGAGGGAGTGCACTTCGCCGGTCGCGTCGCGCCGTTCGACCATCACGGGGCCTGTCGAAGCGCGAGGCCGGCGCCTTCCTTCCCACTTTCCACGGAGCTCACTGATGCCCGGTCGTCTCGCAGGCAAGGTCGCGCTCGTCACCGGGGCCGGCTCCGTCGGTCCCGGCTGGGGCAACGGCCGGGCATCCGCCGTGCTGTTCGCGCGCGAGGGCGCCCGCGTCGTCGTCGCCGATCGGGATCCCGCCGCCGCCGCCGAGACGGCGCGCCTCATCGCGGCCGACGGCGGCGAGGCGATGGTGGCGGAGGCCGACGTCACCGACCTCGCCTCGGTCACCGCCATGACCGAACGCACGCTGACGCGCTTCGGCCGGATCGACGTGCTGCACAACAATGTCGGCGGCTCGATCACCGGCGGGCCGGAGGAGATGTCGGTCGCGGAGTTCCGCAGCCAGATCGACCTCAACCTCACCAGCGTCTTCATCACCTGCAAGGCGATCCTGCCGGCCATGGTGGCGCAGGGTGCGGGCGTGGTGATCAATGTCGGGTCGATCGGCGGGCTGCGCCATCTCGGCCACGACCATGTCGGCTATTCCGCGGGCAAGTCCGGCCTCGTCCAGTTCACGCGCCAGATCGCCGTGCGCTACGCGCGCCACGGCATCCGCTGCAACACGGTCATCCCTGGCATGATCGACACGCCGTTGCTGGAGCATCGCGTGTCGAAGCAGAAGGGCCGCGCCGACCTCGCCACGCTGCGCGCCGAGGCGGCGACCCGCGTGCCGCTCGGCCGGCGCGGCGACGCCTGGGACGTCGCCTACGCCGTGCTCTACCTCGCGAGCGACGAGGCGAAATACGTCACCGGCACCGAGATCCTGGTCGACGGCGGCCTGATGGCGCGCAGCGCCTGAGCCACGCCGTCAGGCGGCGGCCGGCGCCTGGGCCAGCAGGTCGCCGTCGCCGACCTCGGTCAGCGGCGTCGTGTCCGGACTGTTCATGAACCAGGGGCGCTCGCTCTGGACGGTGCGGTTCGAGACCGCGTTGTAGTTGAGGTAGAAGATCGAGCGCGACCACGGCGTCATGTTCGGCGCCGAGCCGTGCATCAGCGTCGGGTGGATGAAGGCGACCGAGCCCGCCGGACCGCAGAGGTCGACGATGCCGGTGCGGTCGGCGAGATCGGCGATGACCCGGGTCCCGACCCGCTGCACCTTGTAGCCCTGCACGTCCTCCTCGCGGCCGAGGATCGTGGCGATGTCCTCGCTGTGGCTCTCCGGGATGACCAGGAGCGGACCGTTGGCGACGGTGCAGTCGTCGAGGAAGACGGCGGTCATCACCGCGTGCGGTCGGGGCATCCCGTCGCGGCGATGCCAGGTCGAGAAGTCCTGGTGCCACGACCAGGCATCGCCGGCGAACGGCAGCTTCAGGTTGATCCGGCTCTGGTAGACATAGGCATCCTCGCCGAGCAGGCTGCGCACCGCCCCCAGCACGCGCGGCAGGCGCGACAGGGTGGCATAGGGCGCGGAATAGGTATGCGGCGCGTAGACCAGCCGGGCCTGCCCCTCGGGGCCGTCGCGCTTGATCTCGGGCCCCCCGCGCGCCATCAGCGCCGGCACCACGGCGCGCAACGCCGCCACCTCGGGGGCCGCCAGCAGGCCGGGGAAGTAGAGGTATCCGCTGCGGCGATAGTCGTCCACCTGCGCCTGGGTAAGCTGCATCGTGCCCTCCCTCCGCCGGCGGCGGTTTGCATATCGCAATCCGATATGCCATATCAAATCGCCCCAGCTTCCGACGGAGATCCGAGGCTTGTCAAGACCGCCCGTCCGCTTGCCGGCCGCCGACAACCCGCTGAACGTCAAGTCGATCCACAAGGCGTTCGTGGTCCTGGAGGCGTTCCGCGACAACGAGCGGTATCTCGGCCTCGGCGAGCTGGCCGCGGCGACCGGGCTCGACAAGAGCGCGGTGCAGCGCTTCACGCACACGCTGCGCACGCTGGGCTATCTGGAGCAGGACCCGGTGACGCGGCGCTACGCGCTCGGGCGGCGCGTCCTCGACCTCGCCTTCGGCTTCCTCAAGAACCACCCGCTGGTCGAGCGCTCGGCCCCGATCCTGGCCGACCTGCGCCGCGCCGCGCGCGAGCGCGTGGACCTGACGCTGATGGACGGCGACGACGTGCTCTACGTGTTCCGCCTGCAGTCCAAGCGCGAGACCTTCGCCGCCGCCCTGGTCGGGCGGCGGGTGCCGCTGTACTGCTCGGCCGGCGGGCGGGCGATCCTGTCGCGCCTGGACGACGACGAGGCGCGGCGCATCGTCGAGCGGGTAATGCGCCCGGCCTTCACGCCGGCGACCAAGACCGAGCCGGCGAAGATCATGGCGGAGATCCGCAAGGCGCGCCGCCAGGGCTATGCGCTGCAGGTCGGCGAGTGGCGCCCGGCCGAGCTGGTGGTGGCCGCCGCCATCGTCGACCGCGCGGGCGCACCGCTCGGCGCCGTGCATGTCGCCGGCTCGCTGGGCGAGTGGGAGCCCGAGGAGTTCGAGCGGCGCATGGCGCCGCTCGTGACGAACGCGGTCGGCGCGATCAGCGAGTAGCCGCCGGCCCCTCGCCGTCGGGCTCGGGGATCCAGCTCCGCCGCTCGCCGTCGTACTCCTTGCCGGGGTTGCCGCGCACCGTCGTGCGCCACATCAGCCGGGGATGGACGTCGGCGTCGAACCAGGTCGCGGTGTGGGCGAGCGAGCGGTTGTCCCAGACCACGATGTCGCCGGCATCCCACTCGTGGACATAGACGAACTCCGGCCGGGTCAGGTGCGTCATCAGCTCGTAGAGCAGCGCCGCACCGTCGCCGTCGGGCCCCGGCTGCATGCCGACCAGCGGCCCCTCGACCCAGTCCATCTGCCCGCTCTCGCAGAGATAGAGCGCGCGGGTGCCGGTGACGGGATGGACCCGCACCACCGGCTGGCGCTGCGGCCGCTCATGGGCACGCAGCGGCATCGGCGTCTCGCCCCGGCGCACCGCCTCCTCCGACCGGCCGCTGCGCGGCATGACGTGCAGGCCCTCCAGCCCCTCCAGCCGCGCCTTCATCGCGTCCGGCAGCGCCGCGTAGGCGTCAACACCGCTCGCGAACATCGTCTGGCCCTGGCCCTTGGGCGCCGGGATGACGGCGTAGAACAGCGAGATGTCCGGCGGCGGCCGGCGATAGCTCTGGTCGGTGTGCCAGCCGCGCCGCTGCGGGAACTGCACCGGCAGGCGCCCGTCGGCGGTCAGCGGCGGGTCGGGCAGCGGCGGCGGCGGCCGGCTGGCGGGCGGCATGTTGGAGACGATGAAGATCTCCGGTACCTGCTGGTGGACGCTGGTCTGCTTGGTGAGCGTCCGGCGATAGTCCTCGACCTCCGGACCGAACAGCCGGCTGAGCCGCACCAGCAGCTCGGGCGCCGCGCTGATCGCGTCCATGCCGCGCAGCAGCAGCAGGCCACGCGCGCGGTCGAGGGCGCGGGACAGCGCGTCGGGCTCCGCCTCCGCCGCGGCGACGAAGGCCCGCGTGTCGCCGCCGCCCCGCAGCACGACCTCGCCGCCGAACACGGCGCCGGGCAGCGGCCGCAGCGCGAAGGCGCCGCCGGCGGCGGGCTGCCGGTCCGCATCGTCCTCGATCGCGCGCGCTAGCACTGCCATGCCGATCACCTCCGCCCGGTAGGAGTAGCCAGTCGCGGGCCGGTCGGCAATCGCCGGCGCGCTCGGCCCCGCGTGCTCAGCCCTGGGCGAGGCCGAGCTCGCGCAGCACCTCCTCGGTGTGCTCGCCCAGCAACGGCGGCGCCTGCGCCGCCTGGTCGGCGCGCGCGCCGTCGAGGAAGACGGGACGGCGCACCGACACGAGATCGCCCCGGGTCGGATGGCGCAGCCCCATGAAGGAATCGAGATGGCGGACCTGGGGATCGGCGAAGACGTCGGTCACGTCGTTGATCGGCGCGAACGGCACGTCGAAGCGCGTGAAGCGCTCGAACCAGTAGGGCGCGGGTCGGCGCGCGAAGGCGGTGCCCGCCTCCTCCAGCAGCGCCTCGTAGTTGGCGATGCGGTCCTCCAGCGTGGCGAAGCGTGGATCGTCGGCGAGCTCGCGCCGGTCGATCGCGTCCAGGAGCTGCAGCCAGAACTTCGGCTGCGAGGAGAGATGGATCGCCACCATCTTCCCGTCGGCGCAGCGGAAGGCATAGGCCTGGGAGTTGCGGATGCGCAGATAGGCGTCGGCGACCTCGCCGTTCTGCGTCCAGTAGCCGAACGGCTCGGGCATGAAGGCGATCGTCGCCTCCAGCATGTTGACCTCGACCCGCCGCGCCACGCCCTTGCGCTCGCGCTCCAGCAACGCCGACAGGATGCCGTAGCAGGCATACTGGCCGGTGACGTTGTCCGAGATCGTGGTGCCCGACAGGCGCGGCGCGCGCGGATCGAGGAACTGGCTCGACATGCCGCTCAGCGCCTGGGCGATGGCGTCGTAGCAGGGCCGCTCCGCGTAGGGACCGTCGCCGCCGAAGCCGGTGATCGAGCAGCGCACCAGCCGCGGGTTCAGCTCGACCAGCCGCGCGTCGGGAAAGCCCAGCCGGTCGAGGACGCCCGGGCGGAAGTTCTCCAGCAGCACGTCGCTGCGCCGGGCCAGGCGCTCCAGCGCCTGCCGGCCGAGGTCGGTGCGCAGCGACAAGGCGACGCTGCGCTTGTTGCGGTTGTAGGAGCAGAACTGCGCGCTGTACTGGCCGCCGCCGTAGCTGCGGAACGGGTCGCCGCCGTCGGGGTTCTCGATCTTCACCACCTCCGCGCCCATGTCCGCCAGCAGCATGCCGGTGAGCGGGCCGGTGATCATCGTCGTCAGCTCCACGACGCGGATCCCGTCGAGCGGTCCGGGCATCGGGCGTTCCTCCTGGGATTGCGGGCGCGGGGTCGCGAGGGGAGAGCCCGGCCGGTGCCGGGCCTCCCCGGGCGGCGCTACTTGTCGCGCTGGTCGGCGATCTGGGTCCCCATCTTGAAGGGCTCGTACACCGGCTTGTAGCTCTTCTTGTCGAGGAACTGCTGCAGGCCCGTCTGGTAGGAGCGCTCGGCGTCGTCGACGCGCAGCGCCTGCTTCTTCTCCTGCATGTAGTCGGCCGCCTCGGCGAAGCCCATCTGGCGCACCATGCGGATCGCCTGCTTGGTGCCGCGCAGCGCCGCCGGGCTCTTGGTCATCAGCTTGCGGGCGAGCTTCTCGACCTCGCCCTCGAGCTTCTCCTTCGGCACCGCGAAGTTGGCGATGCCGATACGCACCGCCTCCTTGCCGTCGAACGGCTCGCCGAGGCAGGCGTAGTAGAGGGCGTGGCGCAGCAGCACCGCGTCGGCGAACGCCTTGCTGACCATGCCGCCCGGCAGGATCCCCCAGTTCACCTCCGACAACGAGAAGGTCGCGTCCTCGGCCACGATCGCGAAGTCGGTCGCCAGGAAATGCGAGAAGGCGCCGCCGACGCAGAAGCCCTCGACCATGGCGATGGTCGGCTTGTCGAACATGTAGAGCCGGTCCCACTGCCAGCCGTTCGACACCAGCCGCGCCTTCTTCGCCTGCGCCGGCTTGCCCTCGAGCGCGCGGAAATACTCCTTCAGGTCCTGGCCCGCCGAGAAATTGCCGCCGGCACCGGCGATGACCACGACCTTGACGTCCGGATCCTCCTCCAGCTCGTCCAGGGTGGCGGACATCTCGCGGTGCAGCGCCGGGCTCATGGCGTTGCGCTTCTCCGGACGGTTCAGGTACGTCCAGGCGATGCCGTCGTGCTTGTCGACCTTGACGTACTTCCGCTGCGGCTCGTTCATCGTGCTGACTTTCCGGTTGCCGAAAGAGGATCGCGGGGTCGGCTCACTTCCACCACACGAGGCGGCGGTCGACCCAGGCGAAGAGGCCGTAGAGCGTCATGCTGGCCACCGACGCGACGACGATCGCGGCCCAGACGCGCAGGAAATCGACCTGTTGGGTGGCGAGATAGATCATCTGACCGAGGCCGGCGTAGGCGCCCAGCATCTCGGCGACGATGGCGATGATGATGCTGCGCACGATGGCGACGCGCAGCCCGCTGACGATGGCCGGCAGCGCCGCCGGCAGGCGCAGGATCCACACCGTCCGCAGCGCGCCCGCGCCGAAGCTGCGCATCAGGTTCACCGCCGCCGGATCGATCGCCTTCAGGCCGTTCATGGCGTTGACGAAGACGGCGAAGCCGGCCGCCAGCGCCACCATGGCGATCTTCGACGCCGAGCCCATGCCGAGCGCCACCAGCGCGACGGGCGCGTAGGCGACGACCGGCACCGAGTTGACCGCGACGATGATCGGCATCGCCGCGCGCTCCAGCAGCGGCGCCAGGACGAAGGCCAGCGCCAGCGCGATCGCCACCGCGCCGCCCAGCACGTAGCCGACGGCGGCCTCGTAGAGGGTGACCCTGAGGCCGGCCAGCAGCGCCGGCAGGTCGGCGGCGATCGCCTTCGCGATCGCGGGCAGGCTCGGCAGCACGAAGGTCGGGATGCCGAAGACGACGATGGCGCCCTCCCAGACCGCCGCGATGACGAGGAGGCCGAGGACGGGATAGACGAGGCGCTGCGCGGCGCTCACAGCTCCCGGCCCCACCACACGAAGCGCCGCTCGACCGCGGCGAGGATGCCGTAGAGTCCGGCGCCGAGCACGCCGCAGGCCATCACCACCGACCACAGCCGCGGCAGGTTCTCGGCATACATCGCCTGCACCAGCATGATCCCGAGGCCGACCGTGTCGCCGAACCACTCGCCGACGATGGCGCCGACCAGGCTGAGGCTGACGCCGAGCAGCAGCGACGCCATGATCGCCGGCAGCGCGAACGGCAGGCGCAGGCGCCAGAACAGGCACCACGGCGAAGCGCCGAAGCTGCGCATCAGGTCGATCCGCTGCCGGTCGACGGAGAGCAGCCCGCGCAGCGTGTTCACCGTCACCGGGAAGAAGGTGAGGTAGAAGGCGATCACCATCTTCGACAGGATGCCGTTGCCGAACCAGATGACGACGAGAGCGCCGAAGGCGATCACCGGCACCGTCTGGGAGACGACGAGCAGCGGCAGCAGCAGGCGCTCCAGCAGGCGGGATTCGGCGAAGGCCGCACCGGCGAGGAAGCCGAAGGCGGCACCGGCGGCGAAGCCGAGCACGGTCTCGGTCAGGGTGCGCAGCACGCCGCGCAGCAGCACCTGGTGGTTGGCCGCGACGTCGAGGAGGACGGCGGAGACCGGCGGCATCACCGCGGTCGGGCCGCCGAGGCCGCGCGCCAGCGCCTCCCACAGGACGAGGCAGGCGGCAATCGTACCGACCTGCAGGGCCAGGACGCGCCCCGCCATGGCTCAGGCGCCCGCCGCCATGAAGGACTTCATGCTCTCCTCCTCGATCGCGTCGAGGAGCTTGGTCTTGATCCGCAGGAACTCCGCCGAGGTGGCGACATGGGCCGGCCGCGGCCGCGGCAGCGCCACCGGCACGTCGAGCTTGATGCGGCCGGGCCGCGCGGTCATGACGACGACGCGGTCGCCGAGGAAGATCGCCTCCTCGATGTCGTGGGTGATGAAGAGGATGGAGCGGCGGTGGCGCTGCCAGACGTCGAGCAGCCAGCGCTGCATCATCGTCCGGGTCAGCGCGTCGAGCGCGCCGAACGGCTCGTCGAGCAGCATGAGGTCGCGCTCGAAGAGGAAGGTGCGGATCAGCGCCACCCGCTGGCGCATGCCGCCCGAGAGCTGGTGGGGATAGTGGCGCTCGAAGCCGGCCAGGCCGAACTCCGGCAGCATCGCCCCGGCCTTGCGGCGCGCGTCGGCCCGGCGCATGCCCTCGACCTCGAGCGCCAGGATGGCGTTGTCGATCACCCGCCGCCACGGCAGCAGCAGGTCGCGCTGCGGCATGAAGGAGACCTTGCCCAGCAGGTCGCGCCCGGCCCGGCGGGTGCCGGCGAAGCGGATCTCGCCGCCGGGGTCGGGGTCGGCGAGACCGGCCGCGATGTTGAAGAGCGTGCTCTTGCCGCAGCCGCTCGGGCCGACCAGGGTGACGAACTCGCCCCGGCCGATCCGCAGCCCGACCTTGTCGACCGCGACGACACGGCCGTCGCGGTCGCCGAAGGTCTTGGAGATGCCGGCGAGCTCGATGATCGGCTCGCCCGCCGGTACGCTCATTCCGTCCACCCCGGCCCCGTCGCTCAGGGCTTCTTGTACTGGGTCGGGACGGCATCCCAGAAGCGCGGCGCGAGCGCGCTCCCGACCTGCACGCCGGCGTCGAGCACCTTGCGGTCGACGAGCGACTGGCGGACCGCGCCGAGCTTGGTCATGTCGAGCACGCCGATGCCCTTCTCGGTGCCGAGGTCGGCGACCATCAGCTTGGAATACTCCGCCAGCATGGCGAGCTGATGGGCGCGGTCGAGGCCGGAGGCCGCCTTCAGGACGATGTCGACCGCCTCCTCCTGGTGCTCGGCCGCGTACTTCCAGCCGCGCATCGAGCCGTTGAGGAACGCCTGCACCGTCTGCGGCCGCTCGGCGATCAGCTTCTCGTTCACGATCACCGTGTCGCTCGGGAAGCTGACGCCGTAGTCCTCGGCGCGGAACACGGTGAAGTCCTTCACCCCGCGGGTCTTCAGGACGTTCAGCTCGTTGAACAGCATGACGGTGGCCACGTCGATCTGGCGGTCGATGAACGGCGCCATGGAGACCGCCTGCGGCACGACGGTGACGTCGGCCGCGCCCACGTCGAACTTCGACAGCACGGCGTAGAGCGTGTTGTGCGCGCCGGTGAAGAAGGTGGAGACCTTCTTGCCCTTGAAGTCCTTCGGCGACCTGATGCCGGAATCGTTGAAGGCGACGTAGGCCGAGGGCGTCCGCTGCAGCATCATCGCGATGCCGACGATCGGCAGGCCCTTGCCGCGGCTCGCCAGCAGATTCTCGATGCCGCCGGCCAGCGCGAACTGATCGGCGCCCGACGCCACCAGCGTCTCGCCGTTGAGGTTCGGGCCGCCGGGGTTGACGGTCACGTCGAGCCCCTCGGCCGCGTAGAAGCCCTTCTCCTTGGCCACGTAGAAGCCGGCGAACTGCGCCTGGGCGACCCATTTCAGCCGGACCGAGACAGCCTCCGCCGCGCTGGCCGTGCCCGCAAGCGAGGCCGCGCCCGCGACGAGCGCGGCTGTCACCAATGCCGTGAACCGCATACCCATTGCCTCCTTCTGTTCGTGGTCATGCATACACGAAAGGAAAAACTGAATACAAGATGCCTCTGTGAGATTGACATGACGATGAATGGTGATGCAACTTTCGCCGCGTCGCAACCGGCAAACCGTCGCTGACTTTTGGCGATCTGGCCCGTCGCGGCCGGTGCGGTCGGGCCCGCGACGAGAAATGCACAGACGAGAGCTTTGCATACATGAATGTTCCGCCGGCCGGCTCGACCATCGCCGAGAGCGTCCGCTCCCAGCTCGAGCGGGCGATCGTCAGCGGCACGCTGAGGCCGGGCGAGCGCCTGGACGAGCAGGAGATCGCCACCCGCTTCGGCGCGTCGCGCACGCCGGTGCGCGAGGCGATCCGGGCGCTGGCGGCGAGCGGCCTCGTCGACGTGCGCTCGCGCCAGGGGGCGACGGTCGGCGCCATCGACATTCCGCGCCTGATCGAGATGTTCCAGGTGATGGCGGAGCTGGAAGGGCTGTGCGGCGAGCTCGCGGCACGGCGCATCACCGCCGAGGAGAAGGCCAACCTCGCCACCCTGCACATGCGTCTCGTCGAGGCGGGCGAGAACGTCTCGCCGCTGGAGTTCTACGAGATCAACCGCGAGTTCCACGAGGCGATCTACGACGCCGCGCGCAACGACTTCCTGGCCGAGCAGACGCGGGCGTTGCGCACGCGCGTCGGCGCCTACCGGCGGCAGGTGACCTACCTGCCCGGTCGGGTCGCCGCCACCATCAAGGAGCATGCGGCGGTCATGGACGCGATCTTCCGCCATGACGGGGAGGCCGCCCGCCGCAGCCTGCGCGACCACGTCAACCTGCTGGGCGACAACCTGTCGGATTTCATCGCATCGCTGGCCAGCGGCCGCCCGGCGCCCGACGGCGCCGCCGTCCTGCGCCGGTCGCGCGCCGTCGCCGAAGAGAGATTGGGAGAGCGTTCTTGAAGCTGGACCTCGAAGGAAAGACCGTCCTCGTCACCGGCGCCTCGAAGGGAATCGGCCTGGCGACGGCCGAGGCGTTCGCGCGCGAGGGGTGTGCGCTGCATCTGGCGGCGCGCGACGGCGAGGCGCTGGCGCGCGCCCGCGCGACGATCGGCGCCGCGCACGGGGTGCCGGTCGAGATCCATGCGATGGACCTCTCGACCCCCGAGAGCATGACCGAGCTGGCGGGGCGCTGCGGCGCCGTCGACGTGCTGGTCAACAACGCCGGCGACATCCCCGCCGGCCCGATCGACGCGGTCGACGCCAAGGCCTGGCGGCGCGGCTTCGACCTCAAGGTCTTCGGCTACATCGACCTGACGCGGGCGATCTACCGCGGCATGGTGGAGCGGCGAACCGGCGTCATCGTCAACGACATCGGCAATTCCGGCGAGAACTGGGACGCCAACTACATTGCCGGCAGCACCGGCAACGCCGCGCTGATGTCGTTCACGCGCGCGCTCGGCGGCGTCAGCCTCGACCACGGCGTGCGCGTCGTCGGCGTCAACCCCGGGCCGGTCGCGACCGACCGGATGGTCAAGCTGATGAAGCGCCGCGCGGTCGACACCTGGGGCGACGAGAGCCGCTGGCAGGAGCTCTTCAAGCTCTATCCCGGCGGCCGCCCGGCGAGCGCCGAGGAGGTCGCCGACCTCATGGTCTTCCTCGCCTCGCCGCGGGCCGGCTACATCACCGGCACCATCGTCACCATCGACGGCGGCATCGCCTCGCGCGGCTCGATCATCTGAGGCGCGGCCGAGCCATGTCCTCCGCGGCCGCCCGCAACCGGCATTTCGACGACCTGTTCGCCACCGCCGACCTGCGCTGGCTCGGGCAGAACACCAACCATGTGCCCGCCCACCCCGACGTGCTGCGGGCGATGGTGCGATCGATCGAGAGCGAGGAATTCCACGCCTACGCGCCGCCGCTGGGCTTCGAGGCGCTGCGGCGGGCGATCGTCGACGACCTCGGCGTCGCGGCGACCGGCGCCGAGGCGCTGGTCACCGAAGGCGGCGTTTCGGCCCTGTCGCTGCTGGTCAAGGCGCGCTGCCGCCCCGGCACCCGGTTCGTGACGACCGACCCGACGTGGAAATGGCCGTGCCAGTTCGCCCGCCAGGCCGGCGCCGAGGTGGTGGAGATCCCGATCTACGATCCCGCCGTCGGCTATCGCCTGACCGCCGGGCGCCTCGCCGCCGAGGTCGACGCGCGCACCAGCGTCATCTACCTCGTCGATCCCAACAACCCGCTCGGCGTCTGCTACGACCGCGCCGAGATCGAGGCGTTCGCGGCGATCGCCCGCAGCGTCGGCGCGCTGCTGATCCAGGACGCGACCTACCGCGACTTCGCGGCCGCTCCCCATCCGGTGCTGGCGAGCCTGCCCGAGGGTGCGGCCATGACGGTCAGCTTCTCGAAGTGGCTCGGCCTCGCCGGCATGCGCATCGGCGCCGTCGTGGCGGCCCCGGCGCTGATCGCCGAACTGGCCGGCCTGTCGAACGCGACGCTGGGCGCCAGCGTCGTCGCCCAGCGCGGCGCCATGGCCGGCCTCGCCGTGAAGGGCGAATGGATGGCGCGGGTGCGGGCGCTCGACGACGCCAACAAGGCGGCCATCCATGCCCGCGTCGCGACCACGCCCGGGCTCGCCGTCCCGGTCTATCCCTCGCACGGCAACTTCCTGGTGATCGAGACCGCGGCGGCCGGCATCCGGCCCGAGGCGCTGGCCGAGGTCTATCGCCGCCGCAGGATCATGATCCGCCACGGGGCCTACCACACGCAGCGCTTCGGCGACCGCTTCGTCAAGGTCAGCACCTCGGTGCCGGCCGCCTGGGTGCGCGAGTTCTGCGACCTGCTGCCGGCCATGGTGGAGGAGGCACGCGCCCTCAACTCCCCGCCCGAGATGTTCTGAGGAGACGGCGATGGGCTACGCGACGGCCGGCGACGGCGTCAGGCTGCATTTCGAGGACACCGGCGCCGGCACGCCCGTCGTCTTCGTGCACGAGTTCGGCGACGACCACCGCTCGTGGGAGCCGCAGGTGCGCCGCTTCGCCCGGCTGCGCCGCTGCATCACCTTCGCCGCGCGCGGCTTCCCGCCGTCGGACGTGCCGGCCGACGTCGCCGCCTATTCGCAGGCGACGGCGGTCGCCGACATCGTCGCGGTGATGGACGCCTGCGGCGTCGAGCGCGCGCACGTGGTCGGCTGCTCGATGGGCGGCTTCGCCACCCTGCATCTCGGCCTCGACCATCCCGGCCGCGCCCTGTCGCTGGTCGCCGCCGGGACGGGATACGGCGCGGAGAAGCAGCACGAGGCGTATTTCCGCGACGTCTCGCTCGCCGTCGCCCGCAACTTCGAGGAGATCGGCAGCGAGCGCTTCGCCGAGACCTACGGCGCGGGCGCCTCGCGGGTGCAGTTCCAGAACAAGGACCCGCGCGGCTGGCGCGCCTTCGTCGACCGCCTGGCGCAGCACTCCGCCGCCGGCGCCGCCGCCACCATGCGCGGCGTGCAGGCGCGCCGGCCCTCGCTCTACGACCTGGAGGCGCGCTTCGCCGCGATGACCGTGCCGACGCTCGTGGTGGTCGGCGACGAGGACGACCACTGCATCCAGCCCGGCGTCTTCCTGAAGCGGACGATCCCGGCCTGCGGCCTGCTGGTCCTGCCCAAGACCGGCCACGCCGCCAACCTGGAGGAGCCGGAGCTGTTCAACGCAGTGGTCGGCGAGTTCCACGACCTGGTGGAGGCGGGACGCTGGGCGCCGCGCGATCCGCGGGCGCGGCCCGACCAGATCATGCGCACGGCGACGCCGTGACGTCCTTCGGCCGCGTCGCGGCGCGCATCGACGAGGCGCGCCTGTGGGACCGCCACGAGGCGCTGGCGCGGGCCGGCGCCACCGCGCGCGGCGGTGTCGACCGCCAGGCGCTGTCGGACGAGGAGATCGCGGCCAAGCGCATCCTGCTCGGCTGGGCCGGAGCGGCGGGGCTGGAAGCCGCAACCGATCCGATCGGCAACTTCTTCCTGCGCCTGCCGGGGCGCGAGCCCGCCCTGCCGCCGGTGCTGACCGGCTCGCACATCGACAGCCAGCCGACCGGCGGCAAGTACGACGGCGTCTACGGCGTGCTCGCCGGCCTCGAGGTGGTCGAGGCGATGCGGGCGGAGGGCATCCGGCCGCGCCGCACCGTCGAGATCGTCGCCTGGACCAACGAGGAGGGCTCGCGCTTCGCGCCGGGCATGATGGGCTCGGAGGCCTTCGCCGGGGTGCGGCCGCTCGACGCCATCCTGCCGGTCGCCGACGCCGCGGGCGTGCGCGTCGAGGCCGAGCTGGCGCGCCTCTTCGCGGCCTTCCCGGAAATGGCCGTGCGCCCGCTCGGCTTCCCGGTCGCCGCCTATGTCGAGGCGCATATCGAACAGGGACCGGAGCTGGAGGCGGCCGGGCGCCAGGTCGGCGTCGTCACCGGCATCCAGGGCAAGAAGACGTGGAAGGTCGCGGTGCATGGCGAGGAAGCCCATGCCGGCACCACGCCGCGCCGGCGCCGCAAGGACGCGCTCGCCGCCGCCGCCGCGATGATCGCGGCGATGCACGGTGCGATCGTCGACGCGGACGACGTCGTCCGCTTCACCGTCGGGCGCATCGCTGTCGAGCCCAACGCGCCGTCGGTGGTGCCCGCCACGGCCGTCTTCTCGATCGACCTGCGCCATCCCGACGGCGCGACGCTGGACCGCTTCGGTGCCACGGTCGAGCGCCTCTGCGCCGACCATGCCGGCCCGTGCACGGTCGCGGTCACGCCGCTGGTGGACGCCGCCCCGCTGATCTTCCCCGCGGCGATGCAGGAGATCGTGCGGACGACGGCCGAACGGCTCGGCCTGTCGCCGATGGCGCTGCCGTCGGCGGCCGGCCACGACGCCCGCAACCTGCACATCATCTGCCCGTCGGGCATGATCTTCGTACCCTGCGCCGGGGGCATCAGCCACAACGAGGCCGAGGCGACGCTGCCGGCCGACCTGGCGGCGGGCGCCCGGGTGCTGGCCGAGGTCCTCGTCCAGCTCGCCGAGCGGGCCTGAGGCGGTCGATGCCGACCTACGTCGCCCCGGTCGACGACCTGCGCTACGTCCTGGAGGACGTGCTGCAGGTCGAGCGCCATGCCAACCTGCCCGGCTATGCCGAGCTGTCCCCGGGCTTCATCCTCGACTTCCTGCGCGGCGCGGCGGCGATCTGCGAAGGCGTCGCGCTGCCGCTCAACCAGTCGGGCGACGCCGAGGGATGCCGCTGGGAGGCCGGGACCGTCGCCACGCCGCGCGGCTTCCGCGAGGCGTACCGCGCCTTCGCCGACGGCGGCTGGATCGGCCTCGCCGGCGATCCGGCCTACGGCGGCAAGGGCCTGCCGGGCGTGCTGGCCGAGTCCTTCTACGAGATGCTGGCCGGGGCCAACATGGCGTTCAGCGGCTTCATCGAGCTGAGCGAGGCGGTCTTCGCCGCGATCCATGCCCACGGCAGCGAAACGCAGAAGCGCCTCTACCTGCCCAAGCTCGCGGCGGGCGAGTGGACCGGCGCCATGCATCTGACCGAGGCCCATGCCGGCAGCGATCTCGGCCTGGTGCGCACCCGCGCCGAGCCGCATGCCGACGGCGGCTTCCGCCTGCACGGCAGCAAGATCTTCATCACCAACGCCGAGCACGATCTCGCGGCCAACATCGTCAACCTGGTGCTGGCCCGGCTGCCCGATGCGCCGGCCGGCAGCCGCGGCCTCAGCCTGTTCGTGGTGCCCAAGTACCTGCCCGACGCCGACGGCGCGCCCGGCGTGCGCAACGCCGTCCATTGCCTGTCGCTCGAGCACAAGATGGGGCTGCGCGCGGCCCCCACCGGCGTGATCGTCTACGAGGGCGCGGTCGGCCATCTCGTCGGCGCGCCGCACCGCGGGCTGCAGGCGATGTTCACCATGGTCAACGATGCCCGCCTCGGCGTCGCGCTGCAGGGTCTCGGCATCGCCGAGGTCGCCTGCCAGAACGCGGCGCGCTACGCGCGCGAGCGGCGCCAGGGCCGCCTCCCCGGAAGTCCCTTCGACGCGGGGCCCGACGCCATCGCCGAGCATCCCGACGTGCGCGTCATGCTGCTGACCGCCCGCTCCTTCGCCGACGGTGCCCGCGCGCTCGGCCTGTGGGTCGCCATGCAGATCGACCTGTCGCGCCTGCATCCCGACGCCGGCGAGCGCCGGCGCGCCGACGCGCGGGCGGCGCTGCTGACCCCGGTCGTCAAGGCGCACTTCGCCGACCGCGGCTTCGAGGCGGCCAATCTCGCCCTGCAGTGCCACGGCGGCCACGGCTACATCCGCGAGCACGGCATCGAGCAGTTCGTCCGCGACGTCCGGGTGACCCAGGTCTACGAGGGCACCAACGGCATCCAGGCGGTCGATCTGGTGCGGCGCAAGCTCGCCCCGGACGCCGACCGGACCGTCGACGCGCTGTGCGAGGAGATGGGCGAGGCGGCGGCGGCCGCCCGTGCGCTTCCCGAGATCGTCCCCTTCGCCGACGCGTTCGAGCAGGCGCTCGACGATCTTGCCCGGGCCACGACATGGATGCGCCGGCACCGCGAGGCGGAGCCCCTGGTGGCGGCGGCCGGCGCCACCGACTTTCTCCGCCTCTTCGGGCTGGTCGCGGTCGGCTGGATGTGGGTGCGCAT
>JADZBA010000539.1 GCA_020852355.1 Alphaproteobacteria bacterium | reverse complement strand
CTCATCGCGCGCCGAAGACCTTGCGCAGGTCGACGAAGCGCGCGACCAGCGCCAGCAGCAGGATCACCGCGAAGAGCAGGCTGGAGGACAGCATGGTGGCGAGGCCCCAGCGCAGCGTCTCCTCGAAGCTGACGCGGATGTACTCCGCGACCATCACCACCTTGCCGCCGCCGAGCAGCGCCGGGGTGATGAAGAAGCCGAGCGAGAAGATGAAGACGAGGATGGTCGCCGCGATCAGGCCGGGCTTGCTGAGCGGCAGGTAGACGTGCAGGAAGGCGAAGCGCGCCGAGGCGCCGAGCCCGCGCGCGGCCGCGACGTAGCGCGGGTCGATGCCGCTCATGTTGGAGTAGAGCGGCAGCACCGCGAACGGCATCATCACGTGCACCATGCCGATGAGGACGCCGATCTCGTTGCGCACCAGGCGCAGCGGCGCATCGACCAGACCCAGCGCAAGCAGCCCCTGGTTCAGCAGTCCCTCGTCGCGCAGCAGCGTGACCCATGCGAAGGCGCGCACCAGCACGCTGAGCCAGAAGGTCAGCAGGATGCAGAACAGCATCCAGGTGCGCTGCCGCTCGCCGACCTGCGTCATGGCGTAGGCGACGACGTAGCCGAGCAGGACCGTGATGGCGGTGGTCAGCCCGCAGATGCGCACCGTCGTCCACCAGATGCGGTGGAGGAGCGGCCGGGTCAGCAGCTCCTCGTAGTTCTGCAGGCCGATTTCCGGCTCGGAGACGCTGAGCCACAGCACCTGCAGGAGCGGCCACACGCAGAACACGACGAGCAGCAGCACGGCCGGCAGGACGAGGAGCCAGTAGCCCTGGCGCTGCGCGGCCAGCATCGGCCGCCTATCGACCCTCGGCGGGGCGCCGGCCGTGCGCCGTCACGGCTCGCCCACCACGACGGAGGCGTGCGGCTGCCAGCCGATCCAGACCGCGGTGCCGAGGGCCGGGTCGATCGGGCAGTTCCAGGCGGGCACCGTGACCGTCAGCGTGCCGGCGACCTCGGTCGCGATCTGCAGGTGATAGCTGGTGCCGTGATAGTTGAACGCGGTGATGGTCCCCGCGAGCGCGTTCGGCAGGTCCGGCCGCGCGGCGGCGACGGCCATCTTCTCCGGACGCAGCGCCACCAGCACCGGGTCGCCCGCCGCGGCCGGTCCCGGGCGGCCCGCCTGCGCGAACGCGTGGCCGTCGACGGCGTAGGCGAAGGAATCGGCGCCCAGCGCGCGCACCGTGCCGCGGATGAAGTTGCTCTTGCCCAGGAAGTCGGCGACGAAGCGCGTGGCCGGTCGTTCGTAGAGCTCCCTCGGCCCGCCGCGCTGCTCGATGCGGCCGTCGCGCAGGATGACGATGTCGTCGGACATCGACAGCGCCTCCGCCTGGTCGTGGGTGACGTAGACGAAGGTGGTGCCGAGCCGCCGGTGCAGCTCCTTCAGCTCCCACTGCAGGTCGGCGCGCAGCTTCTTGTCGAGGGCCGACAGCGGCTCGTCGAGCAGCAGCAGGTCGGGGCGGAAGACGAGGGCGCGGGCGAGCGCCACGCGCTGCTGCTGCCCGCCCGAGAGCTGGGTCGGCAGGCGGCCGGCGAGATGGCCCATCTGCACGAGGTCGAGCGCCTCGGCGACGCGCTCGCGCGCCGCCGCCCGGCCGATGCCGCGCGCGCGCAGCGGGAACCAGACGTTGTCGGCGACGGTCATGTGCGGGAAGAGGGCGTAGCCCTGGAACACCATGCCGAAGTTGCGCTTGTCGGGCGGCAGGTCGGTGATGACGCGGTCGTCGAGCAGGATGTCCCCGGTGGTCGGCTGCACGAAGCCGGCGATCGCCATCAGCAGCGTCGTCTTGCCCGACCCCGACGGGCCGAGCAGCGTGACGAAGCGGCCGCGCTCGATGGTGAAGCTGACGTCGCTGACGGCCGCCAGGCTGCCGTAGAGCTTGCTGAAGCCGACGACGGCGAGCGAATGGGAGAGGGCACCGCCGCGTCCCGCGTCGGCCGTCATGCCGCGCGCTCCGGGCCGTCGCCCGGCAGGCGGCGCGCGCCCTCGAGGAAGACGTCGACGGCGGTCTCGATGGTCCGCGCGAGCGGGATGCGCCCGTCGAGCCGCAGCACCCATTCGCGGATCGCGAGATAGAAGATCGAGGCGTGCAGGTTCCAGGCGATCTCGAACTCCAGGTCGGTCAGCTCGGCGACCCGGCGCGCCGGCCCGGTGCCGCCGCGCACCTCGTTGACGAGCCAGGGAAAGATGCGGTCCTGCACGACGTCGTGGTTGCGCTTGTGCAGGTCGCGCCCGGAGAGCGCCGCGAACAGGAAGATGCGGGTCCACTCCGCGTTCAGCACCTCGCGGAAATACTCGGAGTAGAAGCGCACGATCTTCTGCCGGGCGGACAGCTCGGGGTCGTCGAAGATCTGCTCCCACTCCGGCTTCCAGCGGCTCTCGAAGAGGTAGCGGTAGACCTCGGCGATGAGGTCGTCCTTCGAGCGGAAGTAGTGGTAGAAGAGCGACTGGCTGATACCGATGTAGCGCGCCAGCACGCGCGTGCCGCCGTGGAAGCCGTGGGCGGCGAAGTAGCGGGCGGCGGACTCGATGATCTGCCGGCGGCGGCGGTCGTGGCCGAGACGCAGGTGGCGGCGCGCCTTGGCGACCGGGCGGCGCGCCGGCGCGCCGCGGCGTTCGGTACCGTGCGCCGCCGTGCCGCCGCCGAGGCCGATCCGTGTCATCGCCGCTCTCGATCCCGTCTCGTGCCGTCGCCCGAACATGCGCTCACGCCCCGGCGAACACCCGGTCGCCGGGCGGCTCGTCGGCGCCGTCCGGCACGAAGTTGGCAGCGATGAAGCGCTGCCGGTTGGCCCAGCGCGACCGGCCGGCCAGCCACAGCGCGATGTTGCGCGGCAGGATCGGCCAGTCGCAGAAGCTGCCGTAAATGTACGAGATGAGCTGGGTGCGGTCGACGACCGGCCGCTCGCGTGCCTCCCAGCGGTCGAGCGCCTCGGCCAGGGCGACGCCCGGCCGGCTGACATGGTGGGCGATGCTGAGGCCGTCCATCATCGCGGTGCCGCCGCCCTGGCCGAGGTTGGGCGCCATCGCGTGGGCGGCGTCGCCGATGAGCGCGACCCGGCCCCTGGACCAGCGCTGCAGCTTGACCTCCGCGAACGGCGCCCAGGCGAGGGGGTCGCGGATGCGCTCGATCATGTGGCGGATGTAGGGGAAGTCCCCCGACCAGGTCTCCAGGTCGGGCGGCTCGCGCGTCCCGGTCTTGTCCTTGTCCAGCGTCATCAGCGCCAGGTAGGTCTCGGTCGGCGAGATCGGCGCGTAGAAGACGCGGCGCATCCCGGTCCAGAACTCGGCGTAGGTGTCGGCCGGGATGTCGGCGTCGTCGGGCCGGCGCGGCACGATCGCCCGGATCGCGCCGCCGCGCAGCGAGCGGCGCCGGCCCGGGATGCCGAGGGATTCGCGCACCGGCGAGCCGACGCCGTCGGCGCCGATCACGAGGTCGGCCGGCAGGCGCTCGCCGCCTTCCAGGACGAGCGCGCCCTCCGGGTCCGCGCCCCGCACGCGCGAGCTGAGCCGCAGCTCCACGCCGTGGCCGACGGCGACGTCGAGCAGCGCCTGCACCAGCACCTCGCGGGCCAGCACGTAGATGCGCTGCCGCGCCTCGGGCGGCCAGTGGGCGAGGGCGATGACCTGGTTGCGGTGGTCGCGCGTCTCGCGCCAGTAGAAGCGGCAGCCGTCGCGCAGCGCGCCTTCCCTGGCGCCCACCGCCTCCAGCACGCGGATGCCGTTCTCGGCGATGTAGATGCCGGATCCGGTCGCCCGGATCTGCTCGGCGCGCTCGTGCACGCGCACGCTCCAGCCGCGCTGCGCCAGCGCCACGGCGGCGGTCAGGCCGCCGAGACCCGCTCCTGCGATCTCGGCGTGCCTGCGCTCGGTCGGTTCGGCCATTCGTCGTTCGGATCCGTCTCGTTCCCCGTTCTCGCGTCCGGTCCCCGCCCGGCCGCCGCTCAGCCGGACAGCGCGTCGAGCCACATCTCGCGCGCCAGCGCGTCGTTGGTCAGGTTGCCGCGCCCGCTCGGCTCCTCGTACCAGAACGGGTTGTGCGCGACCTGGACCGCGACGGCCGCCGGCTGGCCCGGGTCGAACATCTTCAGGTCGTGGGGCACCAGCGCCGCGGCGGCGGGGTTGACGGGGCCGCTGCCCATGGCGCGCAGGAGGTCCACCTGCTGCTGCGGGTCCTGGGCCGAGGCGAGGAAGCGCATCGCCGCCTCGCGGCCGGCGGGATTCTTGCGCGGCACGTTCCACATGGAATAGCTCAGCAGCGCCTCGTTCCACGTCCAGGTCAGCCGTCCCGCGGACTCGCGGTGCAGGATGGTCGCCCGCGTGTGCCACAGGTTGCCCATGACGACCTCGCCCTGGTGGAACATCTCCTGGCTCTGCGAGCCGGAGCTCCAGGCGATCAGGTTGGCCTTGAGCTCGCGGATCTTGGCAACGACCAGCTTGAGGTCGATCGGGTAGACCTCGTTCTTCGCCCGGCCGGCCGCCAGCATGACCGATTCCAGCATGCCGTCGGGCTGCTTGCGCACCGTGCGCGTGCCGGGAAACTTCTTCACGTCCCAGAAGTCCTTCCAGGACGATGGCGCGCTCGCGACCTTCTGCTTGTTGTAGGTCAGCACGTAGGAAAGGATGTAGCTGGCCGAGCCGTACTCGTACGCGCCCTTGGGCGGCAGCTTCGCCTTGTCGACGATCGTGTAGTCGATCGGCTCGATGGCGTTCTGCTTCGCCAGGACCAGGGTCTTGGCGGTATCCATGTCGCAGATGTCCCAGACGACGGCGCCGGAATCGACCATCGCCTTGACCTTCGAGGGCAACGGACCGGTGCCGTCGATGACGACCTTGATCCCCGTCGCCTTCTCGAACGGCGCGCCCAGGATGTTGGCGTAGGCGTCGCGCGCCGGGCCGCCCCAGTTGGCGATGACCAGCTCCTTGGCCGCCGCCCGCGCGCTGCCGCTGCCGAGCGTCGCCGGCACGAGGCCGAGGAAGGTCGCCGCCAGCAGAAAGGTGCGCCGGTCGATCTCGCCCTTGGCGAGCCGGTCGGCCGCGATCTCCATGCAGTCGCGCCCGAAGGCGCTCGCATGGGCCTCCTCGATCTCCGGATAGAGATCCTTCTCGTACAGCGTCCTGGTCAGGCTCATGTCGGCTCCCCGCTCGTCGTGCCCATGAGTTGGGCAGTTGTTGCACCATCCTGAGTCACATTTATCGGCCACGAATTCTTCGGAGAGGGCGACGGTCATTGCCGCCGGCCAGGATTCGCGCGTCGAGCCGAAGACGACGCCGAATTTCCCTGGCACGAATATTACAGTAGCCGCGGGGTCGGAAATCGCAAACGTGAATGTTGCGGGCATGTGATCATCAAGGCGGATCAATGCCCTGGATCATCTTGTTGATCGGTCGAACAGTTGCCGGCCGGTCGGCCGGCTGCGGCGCAGCGCCGCAGCCCGGTCGCGCCAACCCCGATGGGTCCGCAACGTCGGTGCGTCCCGGTCCGCCCGTAGCTCGGCAGCCGCGAATCCCGGTATCAGTGCCGGCCGATAACCAGCGCGCGGAGCGTCTCCGTCAAGATTCGACGATCGATCTTGCCGGCCGCCGTCTTGGGCAGGGCATCCAGGACGAAGATCTCGAGCGGCGCGCGATCCCGCCCCAGGCGCGCCACGCAATGCGCGACGAGGTCGCGCCCGGGCACGTCGTCCCGCAGCACCACCGCGGCGACGGGCGCCATGCCCAGGCGCCGGGCCGGCAGGCCGGCCACTGCCGCTTCCCTCACGGCGTGATGCGCGGTCAGGCATTCCTCGATGTCCGTCGGGTAGACCTTCTGGCCGCCGACGTTGATCACGTCGTCGGTGCGCCCCTTGAGAAACACGAGGCCGTCTCCGTCGATGACCCCGACGTCGCCCGGATAGAACCAGCCGTCGGCAAACCGGCTGGGCGAGCCCGCGTCGGCGACGGCGTAGCGGGTCGGATAGGCCGCGTGGCGGAACCGCAGCTCCCCGACCACTCCGGCACCGACCGACCTGCCCGCTCCGTCGACCACGTCCGCCTGGACCGACGCGGGCACCCGGCCGACCGACTCGGCGACCCGGCGGAGATCGTCGGGCAGCGCGTAGGCCAGCAACCCGACCTCGTTCGTGGCGTACAGCATGAAGAGGTCCGGCGAGATCCGCTTCATCACCTGGTCGCGCTCGGCCGTCGTCAGCACCGCGCTGCTGGTGACGATCCCGACGCCGGGGAGCAGCGGTTGCGCTGCGTCCGGGACGAGCATGTGGCGCAAGTGCGTCGGGGTCAGCGACATCCAGGTGGCCCCCAGTCTGCGCGCCGCGGCGACCAGGTCGGCGATCGTCTGCATGGGCGGCGGCAGGATCACGGCGCCGCTGCCCAGCAGCGAATGCTGCGCGGCCTGCCGACCGAACTCGAACGCGGTGGAGATCACGGAAAAATAGCGGTTCCCCACCGGCCATGGCACCGCACCCCAGAGGGTCTCGAACTGCATGATTTCGTGCCCGTGCGAACTGGGGGTCAGCCGGGGGATTCCGCCGGTGGTTCCGGATGATCGGCGGAACATGCAGAGATCGTCGGGATCGGGCGGCGGCAGATCCGTGGCATCTCCCGGGGCGTCGCCGAGGGCGAGATACGGGACCCCGTGTCCGCCCGTATCCCGGCCGGCACCGACGACGAGCCGCGCGCCGGCCTGATCCAGGAGCGCATTGCGCAAGGCCGGCGGCTCCGTGGGCGAGAGCAGCAGCACGGCGGCGCCGAGGCGTTGGAGCGCGAACAGCGCAACCAGGAGCTCGGGCGTATCCCGCATCATCAGGCCGACGGCCACGCCGCGAGCCAGGCCATGCCGATGCAGCGCTGTCGCGCGGGCCCGGACCGCGCGGTCGAAGCCGGCGAAGTCGAGCACGGCATCGTCGGTCACGATCGCCGGCGCGTCGGGCTGTTCCATCGCCAGCCGCGGAATCGCATCCCCGAAGAACGCCATCATCCGGCCCCACGGCAAGCCTGGCCAAGCCCGCGATAGTTGCGCGCGCCGCGCGTACGATAGCGCCGCGCTCAACCGAAGGAAATCGCCTCGGCGCGCTTCCGCGGTCCCCGCCACCCGATCGGAACGCCGTGTCCGAGTCGGCGCACGTCCGTCTTTCCGTCGACGGTCGAGACGTTCCAGAATGGGCGGCAACCTGTGGCATTCCCATGACGGCGAGGCGGTGAAGTCATGCGCATCCTGATTCTCGGCGCCGGCGCGGTGGGCGGCTACTTCGGCGGGCGCATCGCTCAGGCACGGAACGCGGAGCAGGTGGCCTTCCTGGTTCGGCCGGGACGCAAGGCGCAGCTCGATCGGGACGGCCTGGT
>JADZBA010000538.1 GCA_020852355.1 Alphaproteobacteria bacterium | reverse complement strand
TGGCGCGCCCTGCTGGACTCGAACCAGCGACCCCGCGCTTAGAAGGCGCGTGCTCTATCCAACTGAGCTAAGGGCGCCCGTCGCGTTCACCCGCGGACGCGATCGTAGCGGAAATTGTCGGCGTAGGCCTTCGGCCGGATGACGCGCTGGTGCGAGGGCAGGACGTCGAACGACAGGCCGAGCCGCGTCGCATGCGCCTCCGCCTCCTCGCGGGTGGCGAACCGGAGGCGGAGCTGCTGGCGCGTGTCGCCCGAGCTGATCCAGCCCATCAGGGGATCGTGCCGCTTCGCCTCCCTGGGGGTGAACTCCAGCACCCAGCCGCGCGTGCCCGCCCGTCCGGACTGCATGGCGGTCTTCGCCGGCTGGTAGATGCGCGCCTCGGCCATCGCTCGATCCCGTCCCTTGCCGCCGTCCCGGTCGATCTGGTCGGGGCGAGAGGATTCGAACCTCCGGCATCCTGCTCCCAAAGCAGGTGCTCTACCAGGCTGAGCTACGCCCCGAACGGATGAAACGCCCGGATTTCTGCGGGCGCGGCGCCGATGTGTCAAGCGCGGCGTCCGGGCCGGCCGGCGTGCTACCCTGCCATGCGGATCATGCCGTCGAAGGGACATGCCGATGGTCGCGACCGACAAGCTGTTCGCAGGGTCGATCCCCGAGATCTACGATCGGGTCCTCGTCCCCCTCATCTTCGAGCCCTACGCACGCGACCTCGCCGGACGGCTGGGAGCGACGGACCCGCGCGACGTGCTGGAGACGGCCGCGGGAACCGGAGTCCTGACGCGGGCCATCGCGGCGCGACTGCCGGCGAACGTGCGGATCGTGGCGAGCGACCTCAACCAGCCGATGCTCGACCGTGCGCGGGCAAGGCAGGCCGGCGACGGCCGGATCGAGTGGCGGCAGGCCGACGCCCTGGCCCTGCCGTTCGCGGATGGCGCCTTCGATGCCGTCGCCTGCCAGTTCGGAGCGATGTTCTTCCCCGACAAGATCCAGGGTTACCGGGAGGCGCGCCGCGTCCTGCGGCCGGGCGGCCGGTTCCTCTTCAACGTGTGGGACCGGATCGCGGACAACGAGTTCGCCGAAGCCGTGACGGCGGCGCTGGCCGATATCTTCCCGCACGACCCGCCGCGCTTCCTGGCGCGCACCCCGCATGGTCACCACGATGGCGGGCGCATCCGCGCGGACCTGAGCGAGGCGGGCTTCACAGACATCGCGCTCGAGGCCGTGACCCAGCGCAGCGAGGCCGCCTCGGCACATGAGGTAGCGGTCGCCTACTGCCAGGGAACGCCGCTGCGCAACGAGATCGAGACGCGCGGGACGCCACCGCTGGACGAGACGACGGCGCGCGCGGCCGAAGCCCTGGAGCGGCGGTTCGGCAGCGGGCCGATCGGAGGCCGCATCCGGGCGCTGGTGATCACGGCGATCGCCTGAGGGCGTCGCCTGGTGAATTCGCGGTAATCCACCGCCCTGCATCTGGCAGCCGGCGCGGGCTCGCCCACATCCTTGCCCCGGGGGCGCGCCCGATGGAGGGCACCATGGCTCGCATCCTCTGTGCCGCTTGCCTCGTCCTCACGATCTCCGCCTGCTCGATCTACGCGCCGCTCGGCCCGTCCCAGGCGGCGATGGAGCCGGAATGCCGCGCGGCGACACCCGGCAACAGCGTCCCGGGCTTTCGCTGCACCGGCGACTACACCGGTGACGGCGGAACGATGAGCTCCGGCCGCTAGAACGGCCGATCGCCGAGGGGCCGGCCGCGATGGTCCCCCGGCGATCGCCCGGTCACGGCCCGGCCGACTTCATCTCGGCGATGCTCTCGGCCACCGCCCGCCCGATCGCGGCAGCGCTGAACGGCTTGCGCAGCGTGCGCGCGGCGCCCAGCAGGCGCGCCACCTCCAGATAGTCGACGCCCCCGTGCCCGGCGAGCAGCGCGCTCTCCTGCGGGCCGCCGGTGATCGCCACGATGGCGAGGCGGGGATGCGCCCGCCGGAGATGGCGGATGGTCTCGAAGCCCTCGACCTCCGGCATGAAGAGGTCGACGACGGCCGCGTCGAAGTCGCGCCGCGCCGCCGCTTCCAGCCCCTCTCCGCCGTGGCGGGCGAGCGTCACCTCGTGGCCCGACACCGCGAGCTGATGGCGCAGCACCTCGCGCAGCACCTTGTCGTCGTCGATCACCAGGACGCGCGCCATCGGCCCACCTCTGCCATCGACCGGCAGCGCCCGATGAACGATCGGACCTCCCCCATGCGGATCGTCGGCACGGCAAATCCGTAGCGCGGTTTTTCGTCCGCTCCTATAGGCAAAAAACGTTGCGGAACCGCCGATCCCGCCCACCGCGCGAAGCTCTCGGGCCGATCCATCCTTCCGGCTGATGAATTTGATAATCCATGGTGATTCGAGGTCGTTGCGGCACCGGCCGCAGCGCCGACGTTCACCCGCGCCGGGATTGGATGCTAGGTTGCTCCGCCACCCCCGCGACACCCTCCCGAGGAGTTCCCCATGGCGGATGAACCGCAGCAGTTCGAGACGCTGCACGAGATCGTCAAGGCGGCGCGCGAGCGCCTCGACAAGAACCGTTG
>JADZBA010000537.1 GCA_020852355.1 Alphaproteobacteria bacterium | reverse complement strand
GATGTATCATCGCTGCCCGACACGCCCATTTGGACGCGGGTGCCATGGAGCCCAAGACGATCTTCGCATCCGTCGGCCCGGCGCCCGCATCGTCAGGGGGGAGCCATCGAACATGCAATCAGACGCGGGGTTCGACTTCGTCGCATTCAAGGAAGCGTTCGTCGGCAAGAACCGCGACGCGTGGCTCGGCTTCTTCGCCGACGATGCGGAGTGGATCGAGTATCGCCACAACGCGCCGCCCAGATCCCCCAATCGCATGTCGGGCAAGCAGCAGATCGGGAGCTTCCTGACGGGGGTCTGCGGCGCGCCGGTGCGGCTCGCCATCTCCGACGAGGTCCTCGGGCGCGATCGCGCCGCCTTCTGCGTCACCTGCGAGCTGCCCAACGGCAATCGCATCATCGAGCACGTCATCATCCATGTCCGCGACGGCCGCATCGCCCGACAGGTCGATGTCGAGGCGTGGGACTGATCACTTGCCGCAGGAGGTGCCGCCATCGCCCGACGCCTGCTTTCCGACGGCTCACCTTGGGCGATCAAGTACGGCCTGGCGGCGACACCCCGGGTGGCGTCGGCGCTGCCACCGCCCGAGATGGAGGTCGAGATCGAGGTGACCGCACACCGGCGGTAGGCCGCGGCCCGGCCCACCCAGCGGCCCGGCGCAAAGTGGCGGCGGACGCCAAGGAACAATTCGGCGTCGTCGGGCGTTCGACTGCAAGGCCGGCCTTCGCATGCGGCTATCACCGGAGAGTTCCATGACCGACTTCATCCTCGACGACGGCGACAATTTCCAGCTCGGCGATCCGGGCGCCGACAGCATGCTCGGCCTCGGCGGCCGGGACACCCTCCTCGGATTCGCCGGCGACGACACGATCGACGGCGGCGATGACGACGATCTGATGTTCGGCGGGCCGGGGGCCGATTCGCTGGAAGGCGGCACCGGCGACGACGCCATCTATGCCGGCCAGCAGCTCGATACTGTGCATGGCGGCGACGGCAACGACGTCGTCTTCGGCGAGAACGCGGAGGACCAGCTCTTCGGCGACGGGGGGGACGACTTCCTCAGCGCCAACCAGGGCATGGACCTCGTGGTGGGCGGGGACGGCGACGACGTCGGCTTCGGCGGCCAGGCCAGCGACACGCTGCAGGGCGGCGAGGGTGACGACACGCTGACCGGCGACGCCGGCAACGACACCGTCGCGGGCGACGGCGGCGACGACGCGCTCTATGGCGGTCTCGGCAACGACGCGATCGCCGGCGGCAGCGGCAACGACGCGCTCCTCGGCGGCCAGAGCAACGACACGCTGGACGGCGGCGACGGCGACGACACGCTCTGGGGCAACCGCCAGAACGACGAGCTGACGGGCGGTGGCGGCGACGACGTGTTCGTCTTCGCGCCGGGCGACGGGCAGGACCGCATCGCCGATTTCGTGGCCGGCGACGACGTCGTCGACCTGTCGTCCTGGGGCTTCTCCGGCTTCGCCGCGTTCCAGGCGGCGGTATCGGTCGGTGCCGCCGACGGCGGCATCGAGATCGACTTCGGCGCCGGGGCGAAGCTGACGGTCGTGGGGATCGGCGCCCTGGATCCGGCGGATTTCGTGCTCTAGAGGCAGCGCGTCGCGGCCGTCGCGGCGCCTCGCCGCGCGGGGAGGGGCGGGCGGACCTGCCGGCGCAGCAGCGGCAGGAGTGCCACGGCCGCGCCCATCATCAGGGCCGCGAGGATGTGCATGCGATCGGCTTCGGTACCGCTGAACAGGCCGAAGTCACGGCCCATGATTCCCTCCGGGTGACCCAAGCACCGGACCGAAGCGCGTCGCCAAGGCCGCGTGACGGCGATCACTGTTTGCGCCGGCGCAAGGACGGAGCATGGGCGGGGGCCTACAAGGACGGCGGACATCTTCCGGACCGAGAAACGCCATGTCCCGACGTGCCCATCTGCCGCTCGTCTATTCCTGCTCGGGCTGTTCCAGCGCCGCCCAGCTCGCCAATCACCTCGCCCTGGCGCTCGACCGCGAGGGCGTGGCGGAGATGTCGTGCATCGCCGGGGTCGGCGGCGACGTCCCCTCGCTGGTCCGCCTGGCGACGTCGGGCCGACCGGTCATCGCCGTCGACGGTTGCCCGCTGTCCTGCGTGCGCAGCAGCCTCGCGCGGCACGGCGTGACGCCGGCCGCCCACCACGATCTCGGCGCCTACGGCGTGCGCAAGCGCCTGCATGCGGATTTCGATCCCGCCGACGCCATCGCGCTGCTGCCGAGGCTGCGGGAAGACGCGCACGCCCTGGCCCGGGAGGCCGCCTCGCCGCTGCCCGCCCGGGCGACGGCATGACCCTGGACCATGCCCACCCGCCGCCGGCGGACGGCCCGACGATGGCCGTCCTGCCGCTGGCGCTCCTGGCCTCGGGCATCGGCCACCCGATCGCGGGGCGGGCCTTGCAGGTCATGCGCCGACGTCATCGGGCGGTCTTCGCGCGGCTGGAGGAGCTCGGCGAGGCCGCGTTCCTGATCGACCCGACGGACCTGCCGCTGTTCTTCGTCCT
>JADZBA010000536.1 GCA_020852355.1 Alphaproteobacteria bacterium | reverse complement strand
CAGCAGGCTGGAGCCCAGGCGCGGCTGGTCGGGCGCGCGGCGCACCGCCGCGGAATAGGCGTTGCACGCCTCGTCGAGGCGGCCCTGGTCCCGCAGCACGTCGCCGATACCGCTCCATGGCCAGGGCGATGCCGGGTCGCACGCCGATGCGCGCAGGAACGCCTCCTCGGCCTCGCCCAGCCGGCCCAGCATCCGCAGGACGCCGCCGAGCCCGTTCCACGCGGCGGCGTGGTCCGGCGCCAGCTTCGCCGCCGTGCGATACGCCGTCTCGGCGTCGGCCAGCCGATCCTGACGGCGCAGGCAGTCGCCGAGATGGTCGTAGGCGCGATGGCTGTCGGGACGCAGCTCGACGGCCTCGCGGTAGCATTGCTCGGCCTCGGCCAGGCGGCCGAGATCTTCCAGCACGGCGCCGAGATCGTCGAGCAGGTCGGCCTGGCGCGGTACGCGCTCCAGCGCCCGGCGGTAAACGCGCTCGGCGTCGGCCGGGCGGCCGGCGTGCTTCAGGAGGTCGGCCAGGCGCGGCAGCACCCAGTCGACCAGGCCGTCATGGTCGAGGGCGCGGCGATAGACCATCTCCGCCGCGTCCCATTCGGCGCGCCGGGCGAGCAGCTCGGCGAGGTCGGCGAGCGCGGCGCGGTGGTCGGGACGCATCGCCAGCGCGTCGCGGAAGGCGGCGATCGCCGCCGTCTCGTCGGCGAGCCGGGCGAGGCAGCGTCCGAGCCGGGCGCGCGCCTCGACGCTGCCGGGATCGATGTCGAGGGCGTCCTGCAGCGTGTCGCGCGCCTGCGCGGCGTGGCCGGCGGCGAGCAGCGCCGTGGCGAGCTGGATGCGCGCCGCGACCGTGTCGGGCCGGGCGGCGATCGCCGCGCGCAGGAGCGGCACCGCATCGCGCGGCCGGCCGCCGTCGACGAGCAGGCTGCCGAGCCCTTCCAGGGCCACCGGATCGGCCGGGCGCGCCGCCAGGATGGTGCGCAGCGCCGCCTCCGCCTCGGCGGCACGGCCGAGCTCGCGGAGCACCGCCGCCCGCTGCGCGGCCGGCGCCGGCATCTCCGGGTCGATCGCCAGGGCCTGGCCGTAGGCGGCGAGCGCCTCCTCCCGGCGCCCGAGGCGTCGCAGCAGGTCGGCGCGGAGGGCGTGTGCGTCGGCCCATTGCGGCCGGAGGCTGACGGAGCGGCCGACGGCGGCCAGTGCCTCCTCGGGCATGCCGGACCGGGCGAGCAGGGCGCCGGCGTTGAAATGGGCGTCGGCATGGGTCGGGGTCGCCGCGAGCGCGCGGTTGAAGGCGGCCATCGCCTCCTCCACGCGTCCCAGCCGACAGAGCGCCACGCCCCAGTTGGTGACCGCGGCCGCATCGTGCGGCCGGATCATCGCTGCCCGGCGGAACGCCGCCTCCGCCTCTGTCGCATCGCCGCGGGCGAGGGCGGCGAACCCCGAGCGGGTGAGGGCGTGCAGGTCGAGCTGCGTGCTCTGGGGATCTGCGGTCGGGCCCCGGCGGTCGGGGCGGCGGGCGGCACGCTCGCCGGCGTCGGGCGACAGGGAGTCGACGCCATCGGGCGGGGCGGGAGCTTCCTCGGGGACAGCCGGGCGACGGTTGGACCGACCCGGCCGGACGATCGCGTTGCGTGACGGTGCCATGAGTCTCTCTCGTCTCCCGGCCTGCCGGGCGCGCGGAAGCGGCTGGCGCGCGGCGAAGAACGCCTTACGCGCATAGGTCATTGCCGACGCACCTGTTGCGGCGGCTGGGCGGGGCTGCAGGCGCAAGGCCGATGCCACGGCCGTCGGGAAGCGCGTGCCGGCCAGATGCCGGCAATCCGCCGATCCCCGCCGCGGGTGCCCGCTGCCGGCGCTGGCCGCTGCCTCCGGATACGCGAACTGCAATTGCAATCTGCAAATCACCGGATGCGAATCGCGCCCGGTCGGGGATGTCGCCGGCATCCTGGCCGCTTGCCCGGCCCGCACCCCGGCGGCAGAGTGGGCCTCCGTCCGCAGACCAGCCGGTTGCCGCCCATGTCCGTCATCGCCTCCGTCGCCGATCCGCGCGGCGACGCCTTCCGACGCAACGCCGAGGCGATGGGCGCGCTGGTCGCCGAGCTGGAGACGGCGCTGGCGACGGCACGCGCCGGCGGCGGCGAGCGCGCCCGCGCGCGCCATGTCGGGCGCGGCAAGCTGCTGCCGCGCGAGCGCGTCGAGGCGCTGCTCGACCCCGGCACGCCGTTCCTCGAGCTGTCGCCGCTGGCGGGGTGGGGGATGTATGGCGGGGACGTGCCGTCGGCCGGCATCGTCACCGGCGTCGGACGCGTCGCGGGGCGCCCGTGCGTCGTCGTCGCGAACGATGCCACCGTCAAGGGCGGCACCTACTACCCGATGACCGTGAAGAAGCACCTGCGCGCCCAGGAGATCGCGCGCGCCAACCGCCTGCCGTGCATCTACCTCGTCGATTCCGGCGGTGCGCACCTGCCGAGCCAGGACGATGTCTTCCCGGACCGCGACCATTTCGGGCGCATCTTCTACAATCAGGCGACGATGTCGGCGGCCGGCATCCCGCAGATCGCGGTCGTCATGGGCTCATGCACGGCGGGCGGCGCCTACGTCCCGGCGATGTCGGACGAGGCGATCATCGTGCGCAACCAGGGGACCATCTTCCTGGGCGGCCCGCCCCTGGTGAAGGCGGCGACCGGCGAGGTGGTGTCGGCGGAGGACCTCGGCGGCGCCGACGTCCATTCCCGCATCTCCGGCGTGACCGACCATTACGCGCTCGACGACCATCACGCGCTGGGCCTGGCGCGCCGAGCCGTCGGCCATCTCGGCCGTGCGGCGCCGGCGGCGACGGCGCTGCGCGATCCCGCGCCGCCGCGCTGGGACCCGGCCGAGATCGCCGGGGTCGTCGAGCTCGATGCGCGCAAGCCCTACGACGTGCGCGAGGTCATCGCCCGCATCGTCGACGGCAGCGAGCTCGACGAGTTCAAGCGGCTCTACGGCACGACGCTGGTGACCGGCTTCGCGCACATCTGGGGGATGCCGGTCGGCATCCTCGCCAACAACGGCATCCTGTTCTCGGAGTCGGCGCAGAAGGGCGCCCACTTCATCGAGCTGTGCTGCCAGCGCGGCATCCCGCTGGTG
>JADZBA010000535.1 GCA_020852355.1 Alphaproteobacteria bacterium | reverse complement strand
GCGTCGGCGCAGCAGAAGGTCATCCGCGCCACCATGCACGCGGACGTGCGCACGCTGGACCCGGTCTGGACCACCCAGACGATCGCCAGCATCCACGGCAACATGATCTTCGACCGGCTGTTCGCCTCCGACGGCGATCTCCGGCCGCAGCCGCAGATGGTCGACACCTGGTCGGTCAGCGACGACAGGAAGGTTTACACCTTCACGCTGCGCGACGGCCTGAAGTTCCATGACGGCACGCCGGTCACGACCAGGGACGTCATTGCGTCGATGCGGCGCTGGGGAGCGCGCGACGGCGCCGGCAAGCTGCTCTTCGGGTACACCGACGACCTCGTCGCCAGGGATGCCAAGACCTTCGAGTGGCGCCTGAAGGAGCCCTACGGCCTCGTCATCGACACGCTGGCCAAGACCGGCACCAGCATCCCCGCGATCATGCGCGAGAAGGAGGCGCTGACCGACCCGTTCCAGCAGGTGCAGGAAATGGTCGGCTCCGGCCCCTTCACTTTCAAGCGCGACGAGTGGGTTCCGGGCAGCAAGACCGTCTACGCCAGGTTCGCCGACTACGCGCCGCGCAAGGAGCCCGCCTCGGGGCATGCGGGCGGTAAGGTCGTGAAGGTCGACCGCGTCGAGTTCGTCTGGCTGCCCGACCCGCAGACCCAGCAGGCGGCGCTGGTGGCGGGAGAGATCGATTTCCTGGAGGCGCCGCAGGTCGACTTCCTGCCGATCCTGGAGGCCACCCCCGACGTCAAGCTGTTCAATCACCCGGCCTCGGGCTCGATGGGGATCATCGGGATCAACCATCTCCACCCGCCGTTCAACGACGTGCGGGCGCGCCGGGCGCTCTTCCACATCCTGCACATGCCCGACTACCTGAACACCTTCATCCCCGACAAGAAGCTGCAGCGGCTCTGCTACTCCTATTTCGGCTGCGGCACGCCGATGGAGACCGACGCCGGGGCCGAGGCGTACAAGGCGCCGAAGGACTACAAGAAGGCCGAGCAGCTCTTCAAGGAGGCCGGCTACAAGGGCGAGCCGATCACCATCCTGCACGCGACCGACCACTGGTACATCAACCCGGCCAACCTGGTGATGATCCAGCAGCTCCGGAAGGCGGGCTTCCTCAAGCTCGACGTCCAGGCGATGGACTGGGGCTCGGTGGTGGCGCGCCGCGCCAAGAAGGACCCGCCCGCCCAGGGCGGCTGGAACCTCTACATCACCGGCACCTCGATCGTGACCTCGGCCAACCCGATGACCCATGTCGCGATCGGCATGGGCTGCGAGAAGGCGTGGTTCGGCTGGCCGTGCGACGCGAAGTTCGAGGAGCTGCGGCGCAACTGGGCGCAGGCGCCCGACCTGGAGAAGCGCAAGGAGATCGCGGTGGCGCTGTCCCGGCGCGCCTACGAGCAGGTGCCCTACATCAGCTTCGCGCAGTGGAGCAACCCGTCGGCCTACCGCTCCGACCGGCTGTCGGGCATCGTCGAGGCGCCCGGCTTCCCGATCATGTGGAACATCGAGAAGAAGTAGGCGCCCGAGGCGGCGGCGCGCGCCGCCGCCGCCTCCCCTGCCCCCCGGGGCCACGTCCCGGCCCGCGGCTTGCATTTGCCTTGCCGCGTGCGCCCTCCCTGTCCTCTACTCCCACCCGGAACATGCGACAGGGCACGCGGGCGTCACGTCCCAAGGACGGGCGCCGATGGGGACGGGCTTCGACAACGGGGAGTCAGACGATGAGAGCAACGCTCGCAGCGGCGCTGCTGGCCACGACCGCGCTGGCAGGTGCGGCGGCCACCGATGCGGCGGCGCAGGAGAAGGTGATCCGCGCCACCATGCATGCCGACGTGCGCACGCTGGATCCGATGTGGACGACCCAGGTCATCGCGTCGATCCACGGCAACATGATCTACGACCGGCTGTTCGCTTCGGACGAGCAGCTCAACCCACAGCCGCAGATGGTCGAGAAATGGACCGTCAGCCCCGACCGCAAGCTCTACACGTTCACCCTGCGGGAGGGCCTGAAGTTCCACGACGGCACGCCGGTGACGACCCGCGACGTGATCGCCTCGACCAGGCGGTGGGCGACGCGCGACGGCGGCGGCAAGACCCTGATGGGCTTCACCGACGACCTGGTCGCCAAGGACGACAGGACGTTCGAGTGGCGGCTGAAGGAGCCCTTCGGGCTGGTCCTCGACACGCTCGCCAAGCCGACCTCGAGCCTGCCGGCGATCATGCGCGAGAAGGAGGCGCTGATCGACCCGTTCCAGCAGGTGACGGAGATGGTCGGCTCCGGCCCCTTCGTCTTCAAGCGCGACGAGTTCATGCCCGGCAGCAAGACCGTCTACACCAGGTTCAAGGACTACGTGCCGCGCAAGGAGGCCGCCTCGGGCCACGCCGGCGGCAAGGTCGTGAAGGTCGACCGGGTGGAGTTCGTCTGGCTGCCCGACCCGCAGACCCAGCAATCTGCCCTGGTCGCCGGCGAGATCGATTTCCTGGAGGCGCCGCAGGTCGACTTCCTGCCGATCCTCGCGGCCACGCCGGGCGTCGAGCTGCGGGCGCACCCGGCCGCCGGCTCGATGGGCATCATCCAGCTCAACCACCTGCATCCGCCCTTCAACAACGTGAAGGCGCGGCAGGCGCTGCTCTACATCCTGCACATGCCGGACTTCCTCAACACCATCGCCCCGGACCCCAAGCAGCAGCGTCTCTGCTATTCCTATTTCGGCTGCGGCACGCCGATGGAGACCGAGGCCGGATCGGAGGTCTACAAGGCGCCGAAGGACTACAGGAAGGCCGAGCAGCTCTTCAAGGAGGCGGGATACAACGGCGAGCCGATCACCATCCTGCACGCGACCGACCACGCCACGATCAATCCCGCGAACCTGGTGATGATCCAGCAGATGCGGAAGGCGGGGTTCCTGAAGCTCGACGTCCAGGCGATGGACTGGGGCACGGTCGTCTCGCGCCGGACCAAGAAGGACCCGCCGGCCCAGGGCGGCTGGAACATCTTCATCACCGGCACCTCGATCGTCGGGTCGGCCAACCCGATGACCCACACCTCGATCGGCATGGGCTGCGAGAAGGCGTGGTTCGGCTGGCCGTGCGACCAGGGCTTCGAGGCCCTGCGGCGGTCCTGGGCGCTGGCGCCCGACATCGAGAAGCGCAAGGAGATCGCCGTCGAGCTGAACAAGCGCGCCTACGAGCTGGTGCCCTACATCTCCTACGCCCAGTACTCGACGCCGCAGGCCTACCGCGCCGACCGGCTGTCCGGCCTGTTGCTGTCGCCGAGCCTGCCGCCGATGTGGAACATCGAGAAACGGAGCTGAGAACGGGTCGCGAGGCTCACCCGGCCGTTCGACGAAATCCTTGCGGCGGGCACCCCGGGCGGTCTCTATTGTCGTGACGAACGAGAATGGCACGCGTCGCCCCGCCATGAAACCGGGGCGACGCGAACGGCTGTCGTGGGGAATGCTTCGGCGGGCGGCGCACGCTCGCGAGCTCGATATCTGGGACGAAGGGACGATGCGAGGAACAGCGCTCGACGATCTCGACTGGCACGATTCTCGCTGTTCGGCTCCCGCGCCCTTTCGTCCCATCGGCCGCTCGACGCTCGGCCGGCAACCCGCCGGCAGGCGACCGCCGTCGCCCGACACGACCGCCACCTCCACGGCCCGTCCAACAGAGGCCCGCCGATGACCGCCTACATCATCCGTCGCCTGCTCGCGACCATCCCCGTGATGATCGTCGTGGCGCTCTTCGTGTTCTTCCTCCTCCACCTCACGCCGGGCGATCCGGCCGCGGTGATCGCCGGCGACGACGCCACGCCGACCGAGATCGAGGGCGTGCGCCGCAAGCTCGGCCTCGACCGGCCGGTGTGGGAGCAGTTCGGCATCTATGTCTGGGGCCTGCTCAACGGCGACCTCGGGACCTCGATCTTCTCCAACCTGCCGGTCACCACGCTGGTGGCGCAGCGGCTGGAGCCCTCGCTGGTCCTGGCGCTCTCGACCCTGCTGGTCGCCGTCGTGTTCGCCATTCCCATGGGGGTCGTCGCCGCCTGGAAGGCGCGCACCGCCGTCGACCGCATCGTCATGGGCTTCTCGGTCATCGGCTTCGCGGTGCCGGTCTTCCTCGTCGGCTACCTGCTGATCTACGTCTTCGCGATCGAGCTGCGCTGGCTGCCGGTGCAGGGGTACCGGCCGCTCTCCCAGGGCATCGACCAGACCGCCCGTTCGATCGTGCTGCCGGCCTTCGCGCTGGGCATGGTCTACATGGCCCTGATCGCCCGGATCACCCGCGCCAGCATGCTGGAGGTCCTGTCGGAGGACTATATCCGCACGGCGCACGCCAAGGGTGTCGCGACGCGCTCGGTGCTGCTGCGCCACGCGCTGAAGAACGCCGCGGTGCCGATCGTCACCGTCATCGGCATCGGCCTGGCGCTGCTCATCTCGGGCGTCGTCATCACCGAGACGGTGTTCAACATCCCCGGCCTCGGCCGCCTGACGGTCGACGCCATCCTCAAGCGCGACTACCCGATCATCCAGGGCCTCATCATCCTGTTCGCGGGCGTCAAGGTGATGGTCAACCTGATGATCGACATCAGCTACACGTTCTTCGACCCGCGCATCCGCTATTAGGACGACACCGATGGCCACCACCACCGACGTCGCCGCCCCCGTCGCCGCACGCCGCCGCACCGGTGCGCTCGCCTGGATCCGCCGCAACCCGACGATCACCATCGGGGCGGCGATCCTGGCGGCCCTCGTCGTCTCGGCGTTCCTGGCGCCCTGGCTCGCCGACGACCCGCTCAGCTTCGAGCCGATCAACCGGCTGAAGCGACCCTCCGAGCAGTTCTGGTTCGGCACCGACCAGTTCGGCCGCGACGTCTACAGCCGCGTCATCTACGGCACGCGCATCTCGCTCGCCGTGGGCATCAGCGTCGCGGTCTTCGCGACCGCGGTCGGCCTGGCGGTCGGCGTGCTCTGCGGCTACTACAAGCGCGCCGACGCCATCGTCATGCGGATCATGGACGGGCTGATGGCGATCCCGTCGATCCTGCTCGCCATTGCCCTCATCACCCTGATGAAGGCGAGCCTGTTCATCGTCATCGTCGCCATCTCGATCCCCGAGATCCCCCGCGTCGTCCGGCTGGTGCGCAGCGTCGTTCTGACCGTCCGCGGCCAGCCCTACATCGAGGCGGCGATCGCCAGCGGCACCCGCGGCCTCACCATCATGGTGCGCCATATCCTGCCCAACACGATCGCACCCCTCATCGTGCAGGCGACCTATGTCTGCGCCTCGGCGATCCTGACCGAGGCCGGCCTCTCCTTCCTCGGCGCCGGCACCCCGCCCGAGATCCCGAGCTGGGGCAACGTCATCTCGCTCGGCCGCACCTTCTTCCAGATCGCCCCCTGGATCATCTTCTTTCCCGGCGTGCTGCTCGCCATCACCGTGCTGGCGATCAACCTCGTCGGCGACGGGCTGCGCGACACGCTCGACCCGCGCATCGCGCGGCGCATGTGAGGCTCGATCGATGACCGCGCTCGCGACCGCGACGGCCGCCCCTGCGGCCGCTCCGGCCTCCTCGGACACCATCCTGTCCGTCCGGGACCTCCGCACGCAGTTCTTCACCCGCGACGGCGTGGTGCGCGCCGTCGACGGCGTCTCCTTCGACCTGAAGCGCGGCGAGACCCTGTGCATCGTCGGCGAGTCCGGCTGCGGCAAGTCGGTGACCGCGCTGTCGATCCTGCGCCTCATCCCTAGGGGGGCCGGCAGGATCGTCGGCGGCTCGATCAAGTTCGAGGGCACCGAGTTGACGACGCTGCCCGAGGATCAGATGCGCAAGATCCGCGGAAACCGCATCTCGATGATCTTCCAGGAGCCGATGACGTCCCTGAACCCGGTGCTGACGGTCGGCGCGCAGATCGCCGAATCGCTGCACATCCATCAGGGGCTCGACCGCCGCGCGGCCTGGGACCGGGCGGTCGAGATGCTGTCGATCGTCCGCATCGCCGACCCCAAGCGGCGGGCCGGCGAGTACCCGCACCAGCTCTCGGGCGGCATGCGGCAGCGCGTGATGATCGCCATCGCGCTCGCCTGCAATCCCAAGGTACTGATCGCCGACGAGCCGACGACCGCGCTCGACGTCACCATACAGGCGCAGATCCTGAACCTGATGCTGGAGCTGAAGGAGCGGCTGGGCACGGCGATCGTGCTGATCACCCACGACCTCGGCGTCGTCGCCGAGACGGCCCAGCGCGTCATCGTCATGTATGCCGGACGCAAGGCCGAGGAGGCGTCGGTCGAGGAGCTGTTCCGCAATCCGATCCATCCCTATACGCGCGGCCTGATGGGCTCGATCCCACGGCGCACGGCGACCGGCCGGCGCAGCAACATCCGCGGCCGGCTGCAGGAGATCTCCGGCATCGTGCCTTCGCTGCGCGAGGAAATCCCGGGCTGCGCCTTCGCGCCGCGCTGCAGCTACGCGGTCGACCGCTGTCGCACCGAGCAGCCGCCGCTCGACCCGCACGGACCCTATCATCTCGCCGCCTGCTGGGAAGCCGCGCGCGTCGCGGCGACGCCGCGATGAGCGCCGACGGGAGCCCCGCCATGGACGGAACCCCCGGCGCGACTGCCGCCGAGACGGTGCTGCGCGTCAAGGACCTGAAGAAGCATTTCCCGGTGCATCGCGGCGTGCTGTCGCGCGTTGTCGGCCATGTCTTCGCGGTGGACGGCGTGTCGTTCGAGATCCACCGCGGCGAGACGCTGTGTCTGGTCGGCGAATCGGGCTGCGGCAAGTCGACGGTGGCGAAGACCGTGATGCGCCTGCAGGAGCCGACCGCCGGCACCGTCGAGCTCAACGGCAACGACATCACCAAGCTCGGCCAGGAAGAGCTGCGCGCCCACCGGCGTGAGATGCAGATCGTCTTCCAGGACCCCTATTCCTCGCTCAATCCGCGCATGTCCGCGGGTGCCATCGTCGGCGAGCCGCTCACCAACTACGGCCTCGCCCATGGCGCCGACCTGCAGGCACGCATCGCCAAGCTGTTCGAACGCGTCGGTCTGCGCGCGGACGCCATGGCCAAGTACCCGCATGAGTTCTCGGGCGGCCAGCGCCAGCGCCTCGGCATCGCCCGGGCGCTGGCGGTGAACCCGCGGCTCATCGTCGCCGACGAGCCGGTGTCGGCGCTGGACGTGTCGGTGCAGGCGCAGGTGCTCAACCTCCTGATCGACCTCCAGGAGGAGTTCCGCCTCGCCTACCTGTTCGTCTCGCACGACCTCGCGGTGGTCGAGCATATCGGCCATCGCATCGCGGTCATGTATCTCGGCCGGATCGTCGAGCTGGCGGACAACGCCGACCTCTTCGGCGAGCCGCTGCATCCCTACACCGAGGCGCTGCTCGCGGCCGCCCCCCTGCCCGAGCCGGGCGCCAAGCGCGAGCGGCTGATCCTGCAGGGCGACGTGCCGAGCCCGATGAAGCCGCCGCCGGGTTGCCACTTCCACACCCGCTGCCCCTACGCCGAGGCGCGCTGCAAGGTCGAGACGCCGAAGCTGGAGGAGGTGAAGCCGGCCCACTGGGTGGCCTGCCACCTGCGGCCCAGAGGTGGGCCGTTCGGGCCGCTGAAGGCCCGGGCCGCGTGAGAGTTCCCGCCCTCTCCGCCCGGCAGGGGCGGAGAGGGCGGGCGGCCGCTCAGACGGCCGCCACGCACATGATCTCGACCTTGAGCTGCGGGTTGGCGAGCGGCGCCTGCACGGTGGCGCGCGCCGGCGTGTTGCCCGGCGATACCCAGGCGTCCCACACCTTGTTCATCTCGTTGAACGTGCCGATGTCGGGCAGCCAGATGTTGGCCGACAGCAGCTTCGACTTGTCCGTCCCCGCCTCGGCCAGGATGGCGTCGATCTTGGCCAGCACCTGCTCGGTCTGCCCGCCGACGCCGACGCTGGTGTCCGTCGCGGTCTGACCGGCGACATAGACGACGCCGTTGTAGACGACGCCGGCGCTCATCCGCGGGCCCGGCTTGATGCGCTTGATGGTCATGATGATCGCCTCTCTCTCTGGTGGTGAACGCTGATCAGGCGGCCGCCGTGTAGGGCGGCGCCGGATCGTATTCCATGCGGCGCTGGACGTGCCGGGCGAAGGCGGGGTCGTAGAGCTGGCCCACCAGCCACAGCGCCATGTCGATGCCGGCCGAGACGCCGGCCGAGGTGACGACGTTGCCGTCGCGCACGAAGCGCACGTCGTCCAGCACCGTCGCGTCGCCGCGCCCGCGCAGCGTCTCGACGAAGCCCCAATGGGTGGTGACGCGGCGGCCCTTGGCGGCCCCCGCCTCGACCAGCAGCAGCGAGCCGGTGCACACGCTGGTGACCCAGCGGCAGCCCGGCGTCACCGACGCGATCCAGTCGATCATCGCCCGGTTGGAGACCTCGCGCCGCGTTCCCTGCCCGCCCGGCACCAGAAGGATGTCGATCCCGGGCGCGTCCGCGAAACCGTGGTCGGCGACGACCTTCAGCCCCTTGGCGCAGCGCACCAGGCCGGCGCGCTCGGCGACCGTGAACGGCTTCAGCTCCGGCCGCTCGCGCGCGGCCATGCCGAACACTTCCCAGGGACCGACGAAGTCCAGCTCCTCGACGTCCTCGAAGAGGACGATGCCGATCCCGATGTCCATGACGGGGACTCCTCGCAGGCGGGGCGCCATCCATGCCACGACCGGCCGGGCCACCGCAACGGCCGGCGCGCCGCGGCGGCGCGAACCCGCTACTCCGCCGCGTCCTTCCTCGTCTCCGCCTCGCCCGGCTCGCGAAAGCAGGTGCGCAGCGCGTCCCACTTGTCGGCGCCCATCCGCCTGAAGCCGTCGGTGAGGCTGAGCGTGGTCCGGATCGGCGGGTGCTCGCCGGTCTCGCGCAGCTCGGCCAGGATCGACTCGCACACGCCCATGACCGAGCGGAAGAGGATGCTCGGCATGATCGCGATGCGATAGCCCATCGCCCGGACGTCGGCGACCGGCGCCAGCGGCGTCTTGCCTTTCCACACCATGTTGAGCAGGCAGGGCCCGTTCACCAGGCGCGGCACGGCCGCGACCTCCTCGGCCGTCTGCGGCGCCTCGACGAAGGCCATGTCGGCACCGGCCGCCAGCGAGGCGTTGGCGCGCCGGATCGCCTCCTCGAAGCCCAGGGAGGCGCGCGAATCGGTGCGCGCGATGACGACGAAGTCGGGATTGCGGCGGGCCGCCGCCGCCGCCCGGATCTTGGCGAGGTAGTCGTCGAGCGGGACGATGGTCTTGTCCTCGAGGTGGCCGCACTTCTTGGGGAAGCCCTGGTCCTCGATGTGCAGGCCGGCGACGCCGCGGCGCTCGTACTCCTGCACCGTGCGCACGACGTTGAGCTCGTTGCCGTAGCCGGTGTCGGCGTCGGCGATGACCGGGATGTCGACCGCGCCGGCGATACGGCCGGCATTGTCGGCCATCTCCGACATGGTCACCAGCCCGTAGTCGGGATAGCCCAGCGAGGCCGAGGTGCCCGAGCCGGTCATGTAGACCGCGGCGAAGCCGGCATGCCGGATCATCCGCGCGGTGATGCAGTCGTAGGCGCCGGGGGCGACCGTCAGGCCCCCTTCGCGCAGCATGGCGCGCAGCTTCGTCGCTTGGCTCATCGCGTTCGCTCCCGGGCCGTTCGGTGGTTCCGCCGGCGCCATGATGGCACCCGGCCGGCGCCCGCGTACATCCCCCCGCACCTATCCCGCCGCCGCCCGGTCGAGCCGGTCCAGCCAGCGCCGGATGCGCGCGAGGTTGACCCCGAAATCGCTGCGGCCGAGCTGCGCGCGCGAATAGAGCGCCAGCGTCGCGCGCCCGTCGGGCAGGTCGAGAAAGCGCACGACGACGGTGTCGGGGAACCGCAGCAGCCGGCTGCGCTGGACGTAGCGCCGCGACGGCGCGCCGTCGTCGCCGCCGACCCGCTCCAGGGCCGGCTCCGCCGCGACGGCACGATCGAACAGCGCCGCCAGGGCGCGGGCGCCCATCGCATAGGCCGGGGGCGTCAGGTCGCTCGGCGCCCGGCACAGGCCCGGCGGACAGGCGAGCGCGTCGTTCGGCGTCTCCCGCCGCGCCAGCGTCGCGAAGTCGACGTCGCCGAGATCGGCCGGCCCGGCGAGGGCCCAGACCCGCTCGGGGCCGACCAGGAAGAACAATGCGATCGCCGCCGCCGCGACGGCCGCCGTCATGATCCCGACGACGCCGAGACTGCCCATGGCTCCATGTCCTTTCCGGGATCGCCCCACGCGTGCCGATCCTACGCCGTCGCGGTTGCGACCGGATGCGCATGAGGCCCCAACCAGCAGAGTCCGGTCGCCGCCGGTCAGGCGGCATCGTCGGCGCCCGGCACCAGCTCCAGGAACGCCCGCACCACCGCCACGCGCCGGCGGTCCGCGCGGCAGACCACGAACTCGTGGGTCACGAGGCCCGGGTCGTCGACCGGCACCATCGCCAGGCGGCCGTCGGCGCCGAACTCGGCCTCCGACACGACGCCGAGGCCGATGCCGGCGGCGACCGCCTCGCGGACGGCCTCGCGGCTCTCGATCT
>JADZBA010000534.1 GCA_020852355.1 Alphaproteobacteria bacterium | reverse complement strand
GCAACCTCAGCTTCGCGGTGCCGCTCGCGACCTGGATGATGAAGGAGCATTTCGACACGGTGCCCGTCGACCTGGAGGAGGCGGCGTGGATCGACGGCTGCTCGCGGCTGCGCGGCCTGTGGTCGGTAGTCCTGCCGCAGGCGCGTCCGGCGATGGCGGCCGTCACCGCCTATGTCGGCGTCGTGGCGTGGAACGACTTCATCTTCGCCCGCACGTTGCTGAGCGGCGGCGGCAGCACCACCGTCACCGTCGGCGCCGCCATGCTGATCGGCGAGTACGACATCGACTGGCCGCGGGTCATGGCGCTGGCGCTGCTCGCCACGCTGCCCGTCCTCGCGATGTTCACGCTCCTCCACCGGCGGCTCATGCGCGGCATGGGCAGCGGCATGCACTGACGCCGCGCGCTCCGCCGGTGGCCCCCGGCGTCGCGCTGCGCTACGCTCGGCCGACGCCGTATGCGCGAGCGGGCGACTTGTGGGCTCACGCGCGGCGCGATGCCGCGAACGGCAACGGGAGGATCAGCCGTGAAGACGAACGTTGCATTGGCCGCACTCGCCGCCCTCGCCCTCGTGGCGATGCCGGCCGGGGCGAAGACCTTCAAGTTCTCGACGACCGGCGACATCATCGGCATGGACCCGCACATCAACAACGAGGGTCCGACGAATGCGATGAAGGACAACATCTACGAGGGCCTGGTGCTGCGCCACTGGGACCTCGCCGTGCGGCCGGGCCTCGCCACCGAATGGACCCAGGTCGACCCGACGACGACGCGCTTCAAGCTGCGCGCCGGCGTGACCTTCCACGACGGGTCGCCCTTCACCGCCGACGACGTGGTCTTCTCGTTCGACCGCATCCGCGGCGACCAGTCGGACATGAAGACCTACGTCACCGGCGTGAAGGAGGTGCGCAAGATCGACGATCTCACCGTCGACATGATCACCGAGGCGCCGGACCCGGTGCTGATCCAGAACCTTTCGCTCTTCCATGTCATGTCGAAGAGCTGGTCGCTGAAGCACAACACGCCGCTGCCGCTGCGCGGCGCCAACGCCGAGAGCTTCGCCAACCGCAACGCCAACGGCACGGGGCCCTTCCGCCTGGCCGAGCGGGTGCCCGATACGCGCACCGTCCTGCTGCCCAACGAGAAGTGGTGGGGCAAGGTCGAGCACAACCTGACCCGCGTCGAGTTCAAGCCGATCGCCAACGCGGCGACCCGCGTCGCGGCGCTGCTGACCGGCGAGATCGACATGATGTTCCCGGTGCCGCTGCAGGACGTGCCGCGGCTCGAGCGCACCGCCGGCGTCAAGGTGCTGCAGGGACCGGAGCTGCGCACCATCTTCCTCGGCTTCGACCAGCACCGCGACGAGCTGCTCGACATGCCGGGCTCGGGCAAGAACCCGTTCAAGGACGTGCGGGTACGCCGCGCCTTCTACCAGGCGATCGACATCCAGGCGATCCACCGCGTCGTCATGCGCGGCGCCTCGGCACCGACCGGCCTGATGATCGCGCCCGGCATCGCCGGCTTCTCGAAGGAGCTGAACGAGCGCTATCCCTTCGACCCGGACGGCGCCAGGAAGCTGCTCGGCGAGGCCGGCTATGCGAACGGGTTCCCGGTGACGCTGGACTGCCCGAACGACCGCTACGTCAACGACGAGGCGATCTGCCAGGCGGTGGTGCCGATGCTGACCCGCATCGGGGTGCAGGTGCGCCTCAATGCCCAGACCAAGGGGCTGCATTTCGACAAGATCGGGCTGAAGGAGGGGCGCAAGACGAGCTTCTACATGCTCGGCTGGACGCCCGGCACCTATGACGCCCACAACATGCTCTACAACATCATCACCTTGAAGACCGGCCCCGGCGCGGGGGCGTGGAACAGCGGGCGCTACAGCAACCCCAGGGTCGAGGAGCTGACGAAGCAGATCGCCAGCGAGATCGACCAGGAGAAGCGCACGAAGATGATCCACGAGGCCATGCGCATCCACAAGGAGGACTTCGGCCATATCCCGCTGCACCAGCAGGCGCTGGCCTGGGGCGTGCGGGACACCGTCGCCGAGATCCCGCAGCCGGCCAACGACGGCGTCATGCCCAAGTTCATCCGCATGAAGTAGAGGCCGCGCGCTTCTCCTGTCGGCGCGGCGGGAGAAGCCTCTTCCCCTACGACGAACCCATGGCATGATCGGCCGCGGGGGCGAACCGGACCGTGCGCCGCCGCGGGGTTCGGTTCGCACGATTCCAGAAAACGGGGAGGGAGAACATGTCCAGAGAACTGCTTGCCGCCACCGCCTTGACCCTGGCGCTCGCCGTCGCCGGCGCCGCGGACGCCAAGGTGTTCCGCTATTCCACCTCGGGCGACATCAACGGCCTGGATCCTCACCTCAACAACGAGGGTCCGACCAACGCGATGAAGAACAACCTCTACGAGGCGCTGATCTTCCGCGACGCCGAGCTCAAGCTCAGGCCCTCGCTGGCCACCGAATGGAACCAGACGAGCCCGACGACGTGGCGCTTCAGGCTGCGCCAGGGCGTGCAGTTCCATGACGGCACGCCGTTCACGGCCGCCGACGTCGTCTTCTCGATCAAGCGGAACAACCACGAGCAATCGGGGATGCGCACCTACAGCGCATCGGTCGTCGACGCGCGCGCGGTCGACGACCACACCGTCGAGCTGATCACGGCCTCGCCCGATCCCATCCTCGACCAGAACCTGCCGGCCGTCTTCATCATGTCGCAGGCATGGTCGGAGAAGAACAACACCGCGGCGCCGGTGCGCGGCATCGTCGGCAACGAGAGCCATGCGAACCTGCACGAGAACGGCACGGGGCCGTTCAGGCTGCTCGACCGCGTCGCCGACACCCGTACCGTCCTGGTGCCCAACCCGCAATGGTGGGGCAAGCCGCAGCACAATCTCGACCGCGTCGAGTTCAAGCCGATCGGCAACGCCGCGACCCGGGTCGCGGCCCTGCTGTCGGGCGAGATCGACATGATGTTCCCGGTGCCGCTGCAGGACATCCCGCGGCTCAAGCGCTCGCCCGGCGTGAAGGTGCTGGAGGGGCCGGAGCTGCGCACGATCTTCCTCGGCATGGACCAGTGGCGCGGCGAGCTGCTCGACATGCCGGGCACCGGCAAGAACCCGTTCAAGGACGTCCGGGTGCGGCGCGCCTTCTACCAGGCGATCGACATCCAGGCGATCCACAAGGTGATCATGCGCGGCGCCTCGACGCCGACCGGCCTGATGATCGCGCCCGGCATCAACGGCTTCGCCAAGGACCTCAATGACCGCTACCCGTTCGATCCCGACGGCGCCAAGAAGCTGCTGGCCGACGCCGGCTATCCCGGCGGCTTCACGGTGACGCTCGACTGCCCGAACGACCGCTACGTCAATGACGAGGCGATCTGCCAGGCGGTGGTGCCGATGCTGGCCCGGGTCGGCGTCACGGTGAAGCTCAACACCCAGACCAAGTCCAAGCACTTCGACAAGATCGGGTCGCGGTCGGGCAACAACACCAGCTTCTACATGCTGGGCTGGACCCCCGGCACCTACGACGCCCACAACATGCTCTATAATATTCTCGTGACCCGCGATGCCTCGCCGGGATCGGGCTCCAACAACAGCGGACGCTACTCGAACCCGAAGCTGGACGAGCTGACGAAGCAGATCGGCAGCGAGAGCGACCGCGAGAAGCGTCAGAAGCTGATCCACGAGGCGATGCGCCTCCACAAGGAGGACTTCGGCCACATCCCGCTGCACCAGCAGACCCTGGCGTGGGGCGTGCGCGACAGCGTCGCCTACATCCCGCAGCCGCCCAACGATTCGGTCCATGTCCGCTTCGTGAAGATGAAGTGACGCCGCCGGCCCGCCGCCGGGCTTCCGGCGGCGGGCACGGTTTCTGCTAGGCTTCGCTCCATCGGCATGGCCGGCCGGACTTTCCGGCCGCCGCTCACCCCGGGGGAGACGACGCATGCGACGACGACTGATGGCGGCGCGATGGCTGGCGGGCGCGCTGCTCGCCGCCACGGCCGCATTCGGCAACGCCGACGCCAGGACCTTCCGCTTTTCCACGTCGGGGGACGTGAACGGGCTCGACCCGCACCTCAACAACGAGACCCCGACCAACGCGATGAAGCACAACCTCTACGAGGCGCTGGTCTATCG
>JADZBA010000533.1 GCA_020852355.1 Alphaproteobacteria bacterium | reverse complement strand
GCGGCTGCGGGTTGGTGGCCGCGATCGAGGCGATGTGCACGATGGCGCCGCCGCCGCGCGCCAGCATCCCCGGCCTCGCCGCCTGGGCGCACAGCAGGTAGCCGGTGAGGTTCACCGCCAGCAGCGCGTTCCATTCGGCGAGCGGCAGATCGGCCAGCGGCCCGGGCCGCAGCAGGCCGGCATTGTTCACCAGGATGTCCGCCGGCCCCAGCGCGTCGCGCGCCGCCGCCACGGCTCGGGCCACGGACCGAGCGTCGGCCACGTCGCATTCCCAGGCGAACGCGCCGCCGCCGCCGGACAGCTCGCGCGCCAGTGCGGCGGCGCCCGCGCCGTCGCGGTCGAGCAGCGCCACGGCCGCGCCTGCGGCGACGAAGCTGCCGGCAATCGCGCGCCCCAATCCGCCGGCGGCACCGGTCACGATCGCGGTGCGGCCCGCAAGCCCCAGCCAGTCTTCGGTCATGTCCTCTCCCTTCGCCATGTTGAACCGGACCCGCGCCTCCTGGGAATCCCTCTCGCGTGTCTCATGCGACCGGACTCGGCATCAGGCCATGCTTGACCCACCGGCCGCCGCCCACTAGGTTCCCGCCACTTCTCGGTCTTCGAGAACGAACCGCCCTCGAGGGGGCAGGCCGGTCCGCGAGTGTCGCGCGCCGGCTCGCTTCCGTTTGGGGTACCGCCAGAGGCAGGGTACATGTTCGAAAGTTTGGCCAGCCGGCTCGGCAGCGTCTTCGACCGCCTGACGCGGCGCGGGGCACTGTCGGAGTCCGACGTCGGCGAGGCGCTGCGCGAGATCCGCGTCGCCCTGCTGGAGGCCGACGTCGCCCTGCCGGTGGTCCGCGACTTCATCGAGAAGGTGCGCGAGAAGGCGGTCGGCCAGGAGGTGGTGCGCAGCGTCACTCCCGGGCAGATGGTGGTCAAGATCGTCCACGACCACCTGGTCGAGATGCTGGGCGCCGCGACCGAGGAGATCAACCTGGAGGCGCCGGCGCCGGTCGTGGTGCTGATGGTCGGCCTGCAGGGCTCGGGCAAGACGACGACGACCGGCAAGATCGCGCTGCGCCTGAAGACCCGCGAGCGCAAGCGCGTGCTGATGGCCTCGCTCGACGTGGCGCGCCCGGCGGCCCAGCGCCAGCTCGCCATCCTGGGCGAGCAGGCGAGCGTGCCGACGCTGCCGATCGTCACGGGCGAGCCGCCGCTCGCGATCGCCCGGCGGGCGCTGCAGACGGCGCGCCTCGAAGGCTACGACGTGCTGATGCTCGACACGGCGGGCCGGCTGCACATCGACGACGCGCTGATGGCCGAGGTGGCGGCGGTGCGCGACGCGACGCAGCCGACCGAGACGCTGCTGGTGGTCGACGCCATGACCGGCCAGGATGCGGTCAATGTCGGCAAGAGCTTCGCCGACCGGGTGGGCATCACCGGCATCGTGCTGACCCGCGTCGACGGCGATGCGCGCGGCGGTGCGGCCTTGTCCATGCGCGGCGTCACCGGCAAGCCGATCAAGCTGCTCGGCACCGGCGAGAAGCTGGACGCCATCGAGCCGTTCCACCCCGAGCGCATCGCCGGCCGCATCCTCGGCATGGGCGACGTCGTCAGCCTCGTCGAGAAGGCGACCGAGACGATCGAGCGCGAGGAGGCCGAGAAGCTCGCCGCCAAGGTCCAGAAGGGCGAGTTCGACCTCGACGACCTGCTCTCCCAGCTCCGTCAGCTCAAGAAGATGGGCGGCATGTCCGGCCTGCTCGGCATGCTGCCCGGCGTCGCCAAGGTCAAGAAGCAGATGGCCGACGCCAAGATCGACGAGTCCATGGTCAAGCGGCAGGAGGCGATCATCCTGTCCATGACCCGGGTCGAGCGGCGCAAGCCCGACATCATCAAGGCCTCGCGCAAGCAGCGCATCGCGGCGGGCTCCGGCACCTCGGTGCAGGACGTCAACCGGCTGCTCAAGCAGTACGACCAGATGCGCACGATGATGAAGCAGGTGAGCAAGCTCGGCGCCAAGGGGATGATGCGCGGCGGCCTGCCGGGCATGGGCCTCGGCCCGGGCATGATGCCGCCCCGCGGCTTCGACCCCTCGCGCTTCGGCCGGCGCTGACGCGCCGGCCCACGGAACCACCGAGCCCACGCTATCGGGCGAAACACGAGACGACAGGAGACACGTTCCACATGCTGAAGATCCGGCTCTCCCGCGGCGGCGCCAAGAAGCGGCCCTTCTACTCGATCGTCGTCACCGACTCGCGCAGCCCGCGCGACGGGCGCTTCATCGAGAAGATCGGCACCTACAACCCGATGCTGCCCCGGGATCATGCCGACCGGCTGAAGCTCAGCACCGAGCGCGTCGAGCATTGGCTGAAGTTCGGCGCCCAGCCGTCCGACCGCGTCGCCCGCTTCCTCGGCCTGCAGGGCATCCGCCCGATGCCCGAGCATGCCGAGACGCCGAAGAAGAGCTCGCCCAAGGCCAAGGCCCAGGAGCGCGCGAAGGCGGCGGCCGCGGCCGCGGGAGCGGCGTCCTAAGGCGGCGCCATGACGGGTACCGCGACCGATACCGCTCCGTCCGGGGCGGCGACGGACCCGCTGGTGCTCGTCGGCGTCGTCGTGGGCGCGCATGGGGTGCGAGGCGGCGTGCGCATCAAGAGCTTCACCGAGGAACCGGCCGCGATCGGCCGGTACCGGCCGCTCCTCGACGGGGCGGGGCGGGCGGTGGAGCTGCGCGTCGTCGGCGAGGTCAAGGGCGCGCTGATCGCGACGATCAAGGGGCTCGCCGACCGCGACGCGGTCGAGGCGCTGCGCGGCACCCGCCTGTTCGTCCCGCGTTCGGCCCTGCCGCCGCCGGACGAGGAGGAGTTCTACCACGCCGACCTGATCGGCCTGGCGGCGGAGACTGCGGACGGCACCCCCCTCGGGCGCGTCGTCGCGGTCGCCAATCACGGCGCGGGCGACATGCTGGAGGTGCAGCCGGCGACGGGCCCCGCGATCGTCGTGCCGTTCACCCGCGCCGCCGTGCCGCTCGTCGACCTCGTCGGCCGCCGGCTGGTCGTCGACCCGCCGGCCGGGCTGCTCGGCCCGCCCGGTCCCGACGACGGTCTCCCCGACGACGGGGCCGATGAGCGGGAGGACGCGCCGTGACGTCGCCCGTGTGGACCGCCCGCGTGCTGACGCTGTTCCCGGAGATGTTCCCGGGGCCGCTCGGCCACTCGCTCGCCGGCAAGGCGCTGGAGGCCGGGATCTGGGCCTTGGAAACGGTGGACATCCGCTATTTCGCGAGCGATAAGCACCGCTCCGTGGACGATGCCGCGTTCGGCGGCGGCCCCGGGCTGGTGATGCGGCCCGACGTCATCGACGCGGCGCTCGCCGCGGTGATGGGCGCCGCCGGCCCCGACCGGCGGTCGGCGGACGCGGGTCCGCCGATCTACCTGACGCCGCGCGGTCGGCCGCTGACCCAGGAGCGGGTGCGCGCGCTGGCCGCCGAGCCGCGGATCACACTGCTCTGCGGCCGCTACGAGGGGGTCGACGAGCGCGTCCTCGAGGCCTGGCAGGCCGAGGAGATCAGCGTCGGCGACTACGTGCTGTCGGGCGGCGAGCCCGCGGCGATCGTGCTGCTCGACGCCTGTGTCCGGCTGCTGCCGGGCGTGGTCGGCGACGCGAAGACGCTCGCCGAGGAGAGTTTCGAGGGGTGGCTCCTGGAGTACCCCCACTACACCCGTCCCCAGGAATGGCGGGGGCGGCCGGTACCCGAGGTCCTGGCCTCCGGGAACCACCAGAAGATCCGCGCCTGGCGGCGCGCGCAGGCGGAGGCGACGACGCGCCAGCGTCGTCCCGACCTGTGGGCCCGCTACCGCGCGCAACAGGCTGTGATGGAAGGGTGATGTCATGAACGTGCTGCAGAAGTTCGACGCCGAGCAGATCGCCAGGCTCGCCGGCGAGCGGGCCGTGCCCGAGTTCGGTCCGGGCGACACGCTCCGGGTCAGCGTCAAGGTGGTGGAGGGCGAGCGCGAGCGCGTCCAGGCATTCGAGGGCGTGTGCATCGCCCGCCGCAACGCCGGGGTGGCTTCGAGCTTCACCGTCCGCAAGATCTCCTACGGCGAGGGCGTGGAGCGCATCTTCCCGCTGTACTCCCCGCGCATCACGGCGATCGACGTGATCCGCCGCGGCGACGTCCGCCGGGCGAAGCTCTATTACCTGCGCGGGCGCACCGGCAAGGCCGCGCGCATCGCCGAGAAGAGCCAGAACTACGGTGCGGCCGCCGAGACGCCGGCGGCCGGGACCGACAAGAGCTGATCCTTACCGGAGCCGCACTCCGGAGAACGACCCGAGGAAACGCCCTGCCATGGCCAAGCCGCGCACGCTCTTCGACAAGATCTGGGACAGCCATGTCGTCGACCGCCAGGAGGACGGCACCTGCGTCCTCTATGTCGACCGTCATCTCGTCCACGAGGTGACCAGCCCGCAGGCCTTCGAGGGCCTGCGCGTCGCCGGCCGCAAGGTGCGCCGGCCCGACGCCACGCTCGCCGTCGCCGACCACAACATTCCGACCACGAACCGGGCGGCCGGCATCGAGGATCCGGAATCGCGCACCCAGGTTGAGACGCTGGAGCGGAACGTCGTCGATTTCGGCGTGCCCTACTTCCCGGTGATGGACGTGCGCCAGGGCATCGTCCACATCATCGGGCCGGAGCAGGGCTTCACCCTGCCCGGCACGACGATCGTCTGCGGCGACAGCCACACCTCGACCCACGGTGCCTTCGGCGCGCTGGCCTTCGGCATCGGCACGTCGGAGGTCGAGCACGTGCTCGCCACCCAGACGCTGATCCAGAGGCCGGCGAAGAACATGCTGGTCGCGGTCGACGGCGACCTGCCGGCCGGTGTCACGGCCAAGGACCTGGTGCTGGCGATCATCGGCCGCATCGGCACCGCGGGCGGCACCGGCCACGTCATCGAGTATGCGGGCAAGGCGATCCGCGGCCTCTCGATGGAGGGCCGCATGACGGTGTGCAACATGACGATCGAGGGCGGCGCGCGGGCCGGCCTGATCGCCCCCGACGAGACGACCTTCGCCTACCTGATGGGCCGGCCGATGTCGCCCAAGGGGGCGGCGTGGGAGCAGGCGGTCGCCTACTGGCGCACGCTGCCGTCCGATCCGGGGGCGCACTACGACACCGAGGTCCGCATCGACGCCTCCGCGCTGGTGCCGCAGGTGACCTGGGGCACCAGCCCGCAGGACGTGCTGCCGGTCACCGCCGCGGTGCCGAACCCGGCCGACGTCGCCGACGCGCTGCAGCGCGAGGCGATGGAGCGCGCGCTCGCCTACATGGGCCTGACGCCCGGCACGCCGCTCACCGAGGTGGCGGTGCAGAAGGTCTTCATCGGCTCCTGCACCAACGGCCGCATCGAGGATCTCCGGGCGGCCGCGGCGGTTGCCAGGGGGCGCAAGGTGGCCGCCGGCGTCCACGCCCTGGTCGTCCCCGGCTCCGGCCTCGTCAAGGAGCAGGCCGAGGCCGAGGGTCTCGACCGCGTCTTCATCGAGGCGGGGTTCGACTGGCGCGAGCCGGGCTGCTCCATGTGCCTCGCGATGAACGCCGACAAGCTGCAGCCGGGCGAGCGCTGCGCATCCACCTCGAATCGCAACTTCGAGGGCCGCCAGGGCCGCGGCGGGCGCACCCATCTCGTCAGCCCGGCGATGGCCGCGGCGGCTGCCGTCGCCGGCCACTTCGCCGACGTGCGCGAGCTGGCGTCCTGAGCGCTCCGGAAGGGAGGGAACGCGAGATGCAGAAGTTCAACCGGCTGACCGGCGTCGCCGCACCGCTGCCGATGATCAACATCGACACCGACAAGATCATCCCCAAGCAGTTCCTGAAGACGATCGAGCGCAAGGGCCTCGGCAAGGGCCTGTTCGACGAGCTGCGCCGCCGTCCCGACGGCTCCGAGATCGCGGAGTTCGTGCTGAACCAGGCGCCCTATCGCAAGGCGGAGATCCTGGTGGCGGGCGAGAACTTCGGCTGCGGCTCGAGCCGCGAGCATGCGCCCTGGGCGCTGCTCGACTTCGGGATCCGCTGCGTCATCGCGCCGAGCTTCGCCGACATCTTCTACAACAACTGCTTCAAGAACGGCATCCTGCCGATCGCCCTGCCCCAGCAGATCGTCGATCAGCTCATGGACGACGCGCGCAAGGGTGCCAACGCCAAGCTGGCGGTCGATCTGGAGGCGCAGACGATCACCCGTCCAGACGGCGAGGTGATCCGCTTCGAGCTCGATCCTTTCCGCAAGCACTGCCTGCTGAACGGCCTCGACGACATCGGGCTGACGATGCAGAAGGGCAAGCGCATCGATTCCTACGAGAGCGGCCAGAAGGCGAGCCAGCCCTGGCTCTACGCCGCGGCGCGCTGACCGCGCCGGCGGGACGCGGCCGCGTCCCGCGCCTCTCCCGCCTCCGCCTCAACCCCTGCCTTCCGAACGGGGAACGCCCATGGCTGCCAACAAGAAGATTCTCGTCCTGCCCGGCGACGGCATCGGCCCCGAGGTCATGGGCCAGGTCCGCCGCGTCGTCGACTGGTTCGCCAGGCATCGCGCCGTCGGCTTCGACCTGCAGGAAGGCCTGTGCGGCGGCGCCGCCCTCGACAGGCACGGGGTGCCGCTGACCGACGAGACGATGGCCGACGCGATGAACGCCGACGCCGTGCTGTTCGGCTCGGTCGGCGGCCCGAAGTGGGACGACCTGCCCTTCGAGAAGAAGCCCGAGCGCGGCCTGCTGCGCCTGCGCAAGGAGATGGAGCTGTTCGCCAACCTGCGCCCGGCGGTGGTGTTCGACCCGCTGGTCGGCGCCTCCAGCCTGAAGCCGGAGATCGTCAGGGGCCTCGACATCCTGATCATCCGCGAGCTGACGGGCGGGGTCTATTTCGGCGAGCCGCGCGGCATCGAGACGCTGCCCGACGGTACGAAGCGCGGCTTCGACACCCAGGTCTACACGACGCCGGAGATCGAGCGGGTGGCGGCGGTCGCCTTCGACCTGGCGAAGAAGCGGCGCAACAAGGTGACGTCGGTCGAGAAGGCCAACGTCATGCACAGCGGCGTGCTGTGGCGGCAGACCGTGGCGGCCCTGCACGCGGCGAAGTTCAAGGATGTCGAGCTGTCGCACATGTACGCCGACAACTGCGCCATGCAGCTCGTGCGCTGGCCCAAGCAGTTCGACGTCATCGTCACCGACAACCTGTTCGGCGACATGCTGTCGGACTGCGCGGCGATGCTGACCGGCTCGCTCGGCATGCTGCCGTCCGCCTCGCTCGGTGCGCCCGATGCGACCGGGCGGCGCAAGGCGCTCTACGAGCCGGTGCACGGCTCGGCTCCGGACATCGCCGGCAAGGGGATCGCCAACCCGCTGGCCGAGCTGATGAGCTACTCGATGATGCTGCGCTACTCCTTCGACCTCGCGGAGGACGCGGACCTCGTCGACCGGGCCATCGGCAAGGTCCTGGCCGACGGGGTGCGCACCGCCGACATCGCCGAGCCGGGCTCGACCACGGTCTCGACCTCGCAGATGGGCGACGCCATCCTGGGCGCCCTCGACCGCCTCGGCCGCTGAGGCGGCCGCCCGCGCTCCTCAGGGGGCGGGCGCCAGGTTGACGAAGATGAGGCGGCAGCCGGTGCGACCGTTCCGGCTGCAGAAGCCGAGGGCGGCCTCGCCGGCGGCCGCCGTCGAATCCCGTCCCGTCGCCCAGCCGAAGGCGTTGCCGTCGCCCACCGCCATGGCCTTCTCGCCCGCCCCTGCGAGGTAGCGCTCGAAGGCCTGGCGTTGGGCCGTCGTGGCATTGGGAATGGCGGTCACCGTCAGGACCTGAGGCGACCAGGTCGGCAGGCCGAGCCGGCGCAGGAAGGCGTCGGCCAGTGGCCACCAACGGTCCGGGGCGCGGCCGTAGAGAAGATGCCCGTCGTCACCGAAGGGTGGCAGCAGGTGGAACTCGGCCGGCGCGCCGCCGGCGGTATAGGCGGCATGCATGGCGCGGGACAGCTCCGGCCCGAAGAACAGGTCGTTCTCGGCGTAGATCCACAGGGCCGGCGCGCGGGCGGTGCGGCCGAAGGCAGCGACCGCCTGGACCAGGCGGTCGGGCTGGCAGACATCGTTGGGCCCGCGCGAGCCGCGGCCGCCGGCGAAGCTGATGACGCCGACGAGGCCGGGCGGCGGCTC
>JADZBA010000532.1 GCA_020852355.1 Alphaproteobacteria bacterium | reverse complement strand
GGATCGCATCCTGCTGTGCCGGCGGGCGATCCACCCGCGGCGTGACTTCTGGACGCTGCCCGCCGGCTACATGGAGATGAACGAGACCTCCGCCGAGGGCGCCATGCGCGAGGCGTGGGAGGAGGCGCAGGCACGCATCGCCATCGACGGGCTGCTGGCGGTCTACGACATTCCGCGCATCGGCCAGGTGCAGCTCATCTACCGCGCGCGCCTCGTCGAGCCGGCCTTCGCCGCCGGCCCGGAGAGCCTGGAGGTACGTCTGTTCGACTGGGAGGAGATTCCCTGGAACGAGCTCGCCTTCCCCTCGGTGCGCTGGGCGCTCCATCATCACCGCGACGCCCGGGACGAGACGGTGCCGATGCCGCGCGGCAACCCGCGCGGCGAGACCGGCGGGCCGCCGCCGCGCTGAGCCGTCAGCGCTCCTCGGGCGCGGCGTGGCGGCGCATGTAGGGCATCTGGGCCAGCGTGAAGGCGATCGTCAGGCCGATCAGCCCGAACACCTTGAAGTTGACCCAGAACGCATCGGACTGCGTGCGCCAGATCGCCTCGTTGAGCGCCGCCATCCCCAGGAAAAAGCCGGCCCAGCGCAGCGTCAGGCCGCGCCAGCCCGCGGCCGTCAGGTGGAAGACCCCGCCGAACACCAGCTTGAGCGGCTGCTTGCCGAGGCGGACGCCGACCAGCAGAACCACCGCGAACAGCAGGTAGACCAGCGTCGGCTTCAGCTTGATGAAGGTGGCGTCGTCGAACCAGAGCGTCAGCCCGCCGAAGACCATGACGACGACGCCGGTCACCAGCGCTATCACGGCGACGCGGCGCTCGACGAACCAGGCGAGCGCCAGGACCACGACCGTCGCGGCCATCACCGCCACCGTCGCGGCCATGATGCCGCCGGCATAGTAGGCGACGAGGAAGGCGGCGAGCGGGCCGTAGTCGATGACCGCCTTCACGGTGCGGCCTCCAGCCCCATCAGGCCGCGCGCGAACTGGCCGGCGTCGAAGGGCCGCAGGTCGTCGGCCCCCTCGCCGACGCCGACCGCGTAGACGGGCAGGCCGAAGCGCTCGGCCAGCGCCACCACGACGCCGCCCTTGGCGGTGCCGTCGAGCTTGGTCATGACGAGGCCGGTGACGCCGACCATGTCCTTGAAGACCTCGACCTGCTGGTGGGCGTTCTGGCCGACCGTGGCGTCGAGCACGAGGACGCAGTCGTGCGGCGCGTCGGGATCGAGCTTGCGCAAGACGCGGATGATCTTGCGCAGCTCCTCCATCAGGCCGGCCTTGTTCTGCAGCCGCCCCGCGGTGTCGACGATCAGCACGTCGGCGTTCTCGGCCTTCGCACGCGCCAGCGCGTCGTAGGCGAGGCCGGCGGCATCGGCCCCCGGGGCGCCCGCGACGACCGGCACGCCGGCCCGCTCGCCCCATACCTGGAGCTGCTCGACGGCCGCGGCGCGGAAGGTGTCGCCGGCGGCGATGACGATGCGCCTGCCCTCGGCCCGCCACGCCTTGGCGAGCTTGCCGATGGTCGTCGTCTTGCCCGAGCCGTTGACGCCCACCACCAGGACGACGTGCGGCCGGCGCGCCCGGTCGGGCACCAGCGCCCGGGCCGCCGGCGCCAGCGAGCGGGCGATCTCCTCGGCGAGGTAGGCGCGCACCTCCTCGGCCGACACCTCCTGGCCGAAGCGCGTCTTGCGCAGGCCGGCGACCAGGCGGGCGGCGGCCGCCGGGCCGAGGTCGGCCTGGATCAGCAGCGTCTCCAGCTCATCGAGCTGCGCGTCGTCGAGCCGGCGCTTGGTGAAGATCGCGCCGATGCCCTCGGCGATCTTCGAGGAGGTGCGGGCGAGGCCGTCGCGCAGGCGGCGGAACCAGCCGCGCTTCTCGGTCGTGGCGGTGTCGGACATGGGATCGGTGGGCCGGTCAGGCGGCGACGGCGAGCAGCGCGTCGTCGCGCGCCCCGGTGATGCGGGCGTCCACCACGCTGCCGTCGACGCCGGCGTCCGCCGCCAGCAGGACGGGCGCGTAGTGCGCGTCGTGGCCGCGCCCGGCCGATTCGAGGAGCACGCTGGCGCGCGAGCCGATGCGCGAGGCGAGGTAGCGCCGGGCGGCGGCCTCGCCGGCCTCGCGCAGGCGGCGGGCGCGTTCGCGCACGACGGGTCCCGCCACCGGAGGCATGCGGGCGGCCGGCGTGCCGGGTCGCGACGAGTAGGGAAAGACGTGCAGCCAGGTGAGCCCGGCATCCTCGACCAGCGCCAGCGTGTTGGCGAACATCGCCTCGCTTTCGGTCGGGAAGCCGGCGATCAGGTCGGCGCCGACGACGAGATCGGGGCGCAGGCGGCGCGCGCGCGCCGCCACCGCGATCGCCTGGTCGCGGGAATGCCGGCGCTTCATGCGCTTCAGCACCATGTCGTCGCCGGCCTGCAGGCTGAGATGGAGATGCGGCATCAGTCGCGGCTCGTCCGCGATCAGGCGGAAGATGTCCTCGTCCATCTCCGCCGGGTCGAGGGACGAGAGGCGCAGGCGCGCCAGCGCCGGCACCTGGGCCAGCAGGCGGCGCGCCATCTGGCCGAGCGTCGGCCGGCCGGGCAGGTCGGCGCCGTAGGCGGTGAGGTCGACGCCGGTCAGCACGACCTCGCGGCAGCCCGCCTCGACCAGCGCGCGCACCCGCCCGGCGACGACCCCGATGGGGACCGAGCGGCTCGGGCCGCGGCCGAACGGGATGACGCAGAAGGTGCAGCGATGGTCGCAGCCCTGCTGCACCTCGACGAAGGCCCGCGCCCGGCCGTCGAAGCCGGCGACGAGATGGCCCGCCGTCTCGCGCACCGCGGCGATGTCGGCGACGGCGATGCGCGGGCCGCCGGCGGCGAGCGCATCGGGCCGGAGCTTGTCGGCGTTGCCGAGCACGCGGTCGACCTCGGGCATCGCCGCCCAGCGTTCGGGCGCGATCTGCGCCGCGCAGCCGGTGACGACGATGACCGCGCCCGGCCGCTCGCGGCGCAGGCGGCGGACCGCCTGGCGCGCCTGGCGCTCGGCCTCCGCGGTGACGGCGCAGGTGTTGACGACCACGGTCTCCGCCTCGCCGGCGGCGGCGGCGTTGGCCCGCATCACCGCCGACTCGTAGGCGTTGAGGCGGCAGCCGAAGGTGACGACCTCGACGGTCATTGCAGCAGGGAGGGGTGGACCGTCCCGGTGAAGGCGGTGGCGATCGGGCCGGTCATCAGCACGTGCCCGTCCTTCAGCCACTCGATCTCCAGGGTGCCCCCGTCGAGCACGACCTCGGCCCGGCGCTCGGTCAGGCCGCGGCGGGCGGCCGCCACCAGCGCGGCGCACGCGCCCGAGCCGCAGGCGAGCGTGACGCCGGCCGCGCGCTCCCACATGCGCAGGCGGATGCGCCGGCGCGACTGCACCTCGGCGATGCCGATGTTGGCGCGCTCCGGAAACATCGGGTGGCGCTCCAGCACCGGCCCCAGGTCGGCGACGGCGATGGCGGCGGCATCGGGCACGAAGAAGGTGGCGTGCGGGTTGCCCATGGAGGTGGCGACCGGATCGGAGAGCGGCCCGAGCGACACCGGGACGTGCAGCGTGTCGCACGCCTCGGCGAGCGGGATCTCGCGCCAGTCGAGACGGGCCGGGCCCATGTCGACGCTGACCCGGCCGCCGTCGGCCTCCTCGGCGTCGAGCAGGCCGGCGACCGTCTCGATGACCACGTGGCTGGCGTCGCGCTCGTCCATCAGCAGGCGCGCGACGCAGCGCGTGGCGTTGCCGCACGCCTCGGCCTCGCCGCCGTCGGGATTGCGGATGCGCATGAAGGCGTCGGCGAGGCTGCTCTTCGCCGGCTCGATGACGATGAGCTGGTCGCAGCCGATGCCGGTATGGCGGTCGGCGATGGCGCGCGCCCAGGCGTCGCCGACGGCGAGGCCCGACTTGCGGGCGTCGATCACGACGAAGTCGTTGCCGAGGCCGTGCATCTTGATGAAGGGAAGCGGCGCCATGGCCCTGTTATTAGAGGCGGGCCGGGATCGGTTCAAGGCTGGGGGATCGCGGCGGGCGTCACAGCGGCTCGCCGCGGGCGAGCCGCGGCAGGTCGCCGACGACGCCCATGGCGTGGCGCATGAAGAAGCGCTTCAGCGCCGGCAGGCGGTCGACCGCGGCGAGGCCGACGCGGCGGGCGGCGCGCAGCGGCGGCAGATCGTTCGAGAACAGGCGGTTGAGCGCGTCGGTGGTGGCCGCCAGCATGACCGTGTCGAGGTGCCGCCGGCCGGCGTAGCGGCGCAGCGCCTCGGGCGCACCGATGTCGAGGCCGAGGCGGCGGGCGTCGACCAGCGCCTCCGCCAGGGCCGCGACGTCGCGGATGCCGAGATTGAGGCCCTGGCCGGCGATGGGATGGATGACATGGGCGGCATCGCCGACCAGGGCGAGGCGGTGGTCGACGACGCGCTGCGCCCATTGCAGCCCGAGCGGGTAGGAGAAGCGCGGGCCGACCGCGCGGACGGCGCCCCAGTGATCGCCGAAGCGGCGCGCCAGCTCGGCGGCGAAGGGCTCCTCGTCGAGGGCGAGGATGCCCGGCACGAGGTCCGCACGCTCCGTCCAGACCAGCGAGGAGCGGTCGGGTGCCGTCGCGTCGCCGGGCAGCGGCAGGATGGCGAACGGACCGGCCGGCAGGAAATGCTCGATCGCGACGTTGCGATGGGGCAGCGCGTGGGCGACCGTCAGGACGATCGCCGTCTGGCCGTAGGGCACCTCGGTCACCCCGATCCCCGCCGCCTGGCGCACCGCCGAGCGCTTGCCGTCGGCGGCGACGGCGAGGCGGGCGCGGATGGCGGCACCGTCGTCGAGGCGGAGCGTCACCCCCCAGGCGTCGCGCTCCAGCCCGGCGACGCCGCGCGGCGCCAGGTGCAGCAGCCGCGGCAGCCCGGCGGCGAGGCGATGCAGCCCGTGGCGGATCACCCGGTTCTCGACGATGTGGCCGAGCGGCTCGTCGCCGACGTCGCGGTGGTCGTAGTGGAGGAAGAGCGGCGAGCCGCCGTCGACGACGCGGATGTCGAGGATGGGCGCGGCCGCTTCGGCGACCAGCGGCCACAGGCCGATGCCCTCCAGGATGCGCCGCGAGCCGTAGGCGATGGCCGACGCGCGGCCGTCGAAGGCGGGGTCGAGCGCGGTCGCCGGGGGTTCGCGGTCGACCACGGCGGTCTCCATCCCCGCCTCGGCCAGGGCGGCGCCGAGGGCGAGGCCGACGAAGCCGCCGCCGATGATCACCGTCTCGACCGTATGCGCCGCGTGCCCGGATTGCGTGGTCGCCATCACGGCAGGATCGCCGGCGCCCCCGTCCCTGTCCAGCGGGCGCAGCGCCGCGGCCGGACGGCATGGTTCTTGAATGAATTTTGAGCAGACGACGGCACCGAAGGAACGGTCATGAAGCTCGTGATGGCGATCATCAAGCCCTTCAAGCTCGACGATGTGCGCGAGGCGTTGACCGCGCTCGGCGTCCAGGGGCTGACGGTCGGGGAGGTCCGCGGCTTCGGCCGGCAGAAGGGGCAGACCGAGATCTACCGCGGCGCCGAGTACGCCGTCAGCTTCGTGCCCAAGGTGAAGCTCGAGGTCGCGGTCGACGACGACATGGCGATCCCGGTGGTCGATGCCATCCAGAAGGCGGCCAACACCG
>JADZBA010000531.1 GCA_020852355.1 Alphaproteobacteria bacterium | reverse complement strand
GCGCGAAGAGGGCCGGATCGAGCACCACGATCGCGCCGAGCGCGCCCAGCGCGGCACCCAGCCAGAACGTGCCGTTGACGGCGATGTCGGTGACGCCGCGCCAGCGCGCCGGGATCAGCTCCTGCACGGCGGAGTTGACCGCGGCGTACTCGCCGCCGATGCCGGCGCCGGTGAGGAAGCGGAAGAGGGCGAAGGACCAGAAGTTCCAGGCGAAGCCGGTCGAGACCGTGGCGAGGAGATAGACCGCGACGGTGACGGAGAAGAGGCGCTTGCGCCCGAAGCGGTCGGTCAGGTGGCCGAAGCCGAGCGCGCCCAGGACCGCGCCCGCGACGTAGGCGCTGGCGGCCAGCCCGATCTCGGTCGGCGACAGTGCCAGCGTCGGGCTGTGCTCGATGGCGCCGGCGAGCGAGCCCACCAGCGTCACCTCGAGGCCGTCGAGGATCCAGGTGATGCCGAGCGCCATGACGACGAGCCAGTGGAAGCGGCTCCAGGGCAGGCGGTCGAGCCGTGCGGGCACGTCGGTCGTGAAGGCGCCGTCGGCCCGTTCCGTTCCCGCATCCGCCATGGCCCCGTGCTCCTCCGCTGGACCCGAAGGCAACGGGGGGCAGGCGCGCGGGTTCCTGGGGCACCAAAGAGCGCGGCGCGGATCGGCAAACCGCCGGTCCGCGCCGCTCGCCGATCACGGGATGGAGGGGTCCTGCGCCCGTGACCGTCGTCTGTGCAGTCGGCGCCCGCCGAGGGGGGGGGAAGCAGGCATCCGATGGACATAGAACGTGCGGATGGGCAGCCCGTTCCAGGCGCCCACGAATCTTCGCTCGCCCGCCGGCGGCGGCGCGATACTGCCGCGTGAGGGACGAATCGAAAGGTGACGCGATGACGGCGGTGCAAACGGGCGCGGGACGCGGCGGCGATCCCGTGCCGGCGGTCCGCGAGGACGAGGCGACGGGCCGCGTGGCCGAGCGGTTCGCGGAGCTGCGTGCGACGCTGGGCGTGCCGATGGTGAACCTCGTCTGGCGCCATCTCGCGACCGACCCCGAGGCGCTGGACTGGACCTGGGCGACGGTGCGCCCGCTCTACGAATCCGGGGCGCTCGCCGCGGAGACGGTGGCGCTGCACGGCCGCATGGCGCTGCCGCCGCTGCCGGCGATGCCCGGCGCCGTGCTGCGCGCCGCCGGCCTCGGCGCCGCCGACGAGGCGGGGATCGCGGCCGTGCTCGCCAGCTACGACCGCGGCAACACGATGAACCTGCTGGCATTCTCGACCGTGCTGCGGCGGCTGGAGGGAGGCGCGCCGGTGGCCGGCACCTGGAGCACGCTCGCGGCCAAGCCCGTCGCGGCGCGACTGCCGCGCCTCCTGGTCGCGGCCGAGATGGAGCCGGCGGCGGGCGATCTCGTGCTGCGGCTGAACGCGCTCGGCCACGACGACACCGGCCCGATCGTCGCCAGCCTCTACCGCCACCTCGCCCATTGGCCTCCCTACCTGGCGCTGGCCTGGGCGCTGCTCGCGCCGCTCGACGCCCAGGGGCTGCTGCGGCCGGCGATCGCCGCGACCCGCGCGGCGGCGGCGGCGCGCGGCGCCGTGCTCGTCCGCGGCCTCGCCGAGCCGCCCGATCCGGGCCCCGCGGCGCGCGCCTTCGCGCAGCGCGCGCTGGCGACCTTCCGCGACCACGGCATCCCCCGGATGGTGACCATCGGCCGCATCCTCCGCGCCGCCATGCCGGCGACCGCGTAGGATCGCCGAGGGAGCGGCCGCCGGCGGCCGCAGGGAGGGACCATGCGTGCATCGGCCCTGGCCGTCGTGCTGTCCGCCGTATTGCTGCCCGCCGACGCGCTGCCGGCGGGGGCGCAGACGACGAGCGTCGTCGAGGTGGAATCGCGCGGGCAGCAGATCCGCGCCATCCTGATCGTGCCGGAACGTCCGGTGGGGTCCGTCGTATTGCTGGCCGGCGGGCACGGCCGCCTCGACATCGCGCCCGAGGGCCGCATCGGCTGGGGCGCGGGCAACCAGCTCGTCCGCACGCGCCGGGCCTACGCGTCCGCGGGGTACGCGACGCTGGTGCCCGACATCGCCCCCGACATGAAGACGTGGGACGGCGGCGTCGTGCAGGGCTATCGCTTCAATGCGCTGCACGGGCGCGACATCGGCGCGCTGGTCGCGCGCATGCGCGCGATCAAGGCGCCGGTCGTGCTGGTCGGCACCAGCCGCGGTGCCGTCTCCGCCGGCGTCGCACTGGCCCAGGCGGCCGGCCCGACGCGGCCGGACGGCGTGGCGCTGACCGCGGCGATGCTGATGCCGGCCGGCGACCGGCAGCCCAACTTCCAGATGGCGATCGGCGACGCCGCGCGCGCCCGCCTGCCGTTCCTCGTCGTCGGCCACCGCCGGGACACCTGCCGCTACACGCTGCCGGAATCGATCGACCGCTTCGTCGCCTGGCACGGCGGCAAGGTCGACGTGACGCTGCTCGACGGCCCCGCCGGCAGCGGCGACCCGTGCGAGGCGCGCGCGGCCCATGGTTTCGTCGACATCGACGACCAGGTCGTGGCCACGGTCACCGGCTGGATCCGCGAGCGGGTGCCGGGCCGATGATCGCCGGCCCGCTCGCCCTGATCGTCGCCGCCGCATTCGCCGGGGCGGCGATCTACGTCACGCTCGCCATCGTCGGCTTCCTGCTGGTGGCGGCGGTCCGGGCACTGGCCCTGGCTGCGCGGCGTCGTGGTGCCGGTGGCGAACTGGGCCTACTCGTTCGTCGCCATCATCCCGACGAACCGCGGCTGATGGCGACCACGAAGCTCGGCACCGCCGCGACGCTGATCTTCCTCTGGGCCTCGCTCGGGTGAGCGCGCTCAGTCCGCATCCTCGGCCAGCACCTCGCCGACGCCCAGCACCTGCTCGAGGCGGGCGAGGGCCGGGACGGCGCGGCGGCGGTTCCTGACCGTGATCTCGGCGATCAGCGCGTTGGCCAGCGCCAGGGCGCCGACGTTGGAGTTGGCGAAGTTCTGGTTGGACGAGCGCGCCGCCAGCAGCACCGTGGCGTGGCGCGCGAGCGGCGACAGCGGCCCGTCGGTGACGGCGATCACCTTCGCCCCCTCGGCCGCGGCGAAGGCGGCGGCGCGCACGGTGAGGCGGGTGTAGCGCGGGAAGGCGATGGCGACCAGCGCGTCGGCCGGCCGCAGGCTCGCCAGCCGGTCGAGCGCCTCGCCGCGCGCGGGATCGACCAGCCGCACCGTGCCCAGCGTCGGGTTGAGATGGTGGTAGAGCGTATAGGCGACGACGAAGGAGCTGCGCAGGCCGACGATGTAGGTGCGCCGGGCAGCCGCGATCAGGCGCACCGCGGCGGCGAGGTCGGCCGGCGCCAGGTCGCGCTCGGTGGCGGCGACGTCGGCGCGGTCGTCGGCGAAGGACTGGGCGGCGGGCGTGCGGCGCGAGCGGTCCTCGGCGTACTGCGCCAGCCGCTCCGCCGGCGCCAGATGCCGGCGCATCCGCTCCTGCAGCGCCCGGCGCAGCGCGGGATAGCCGTCGTAGCCGATGGTGGCGGCGAAGCGCACGACCGTCGATTCGCTGAGGCCGAGGCGGGCGGCGACCTGGGCGGCCGGCAGCAGCGCCACCTCCTCGGGATGGGCGAGGACGAGCTCCGCGACGCTGCGCCCGCCCTCGCCGAGGCGCGCCGACGCCTGGCGGATGCGCTCGCTGAGATCGCCCGAGATTCCAGCCCGGTCCGTCATGCCCGCCGCCCTCCGGTTGATCAGGCGCTCGATCGGCCGTTGACAGGAACGGTTGATGCAGGAAATCTTGCGCCGATGGAAGAGCAAAGACGGAAAACCACCGCCCGCGCGGGGAGGGGCTGATGCTGCGGCAGGATCTCGCGAACGCGACGGGGGCGGCGGTCCGGGCGGCCGTGCGCGAGGGGCGCTGGACCCGCACGACGCACGGCGTGGCCAACGGCTTCGTGCAGGCCAACCTCGCCATCGTCCCGGAGCGATACGCCTTCGACTTCCTGCGTTTCTGCCAGCGCAACCCCAAGCCCTGCCCGATCATCGACGTGACCGACCCGGGCGACCCGGAGGCGCGGATCGCCGCCCCCGGCAGCGACCTGCGCACCGACCTGCCAGGATACCGCGTCTATCGCGACGGCAAGCTGACCGAGGAGGTCCGCACCATCCACAACCTGTGGCGGCCCGACCATGTCGGCTTCCTGCTCGGCTGCAGCCTGTCGTTCGACCAGGTGATGGTCGACGCCGGCATCCCGCTGCGCCATCTCGCGGAGGAGCAGGGGCGGGTGTCGGTCTACGTCTCCGGCATCCGTTGCCGCCCGGCCGGCATGTTCGACGGGCCGATGGTGGTGAGCATGCGGCCGGTCCCGCGATCGATGCTGGTGCGCACCATCGAGGTGACGTCGCGCTATCCGATCGCCCATGGCGCGCCGGTCCATGTCGGCGACCCCCGGGAGATCGGCATCGCCGATCCGGCCCGGGTCGACTGGGGCCGCTGGAACCCGCCGGCCGCCGACGAGGTGCCGGTGTTCTGGGCCTGCGGCATCACCCCGCAGGCGGTCGCCATGGCGGCCGGCATCCCGGAGATGATCACCCATTCCGCCGGGCACATGTTCGTGACCGACATCAAGCTCGGCAGCACCATCCAGTAGGCGATCTTCCGCATGGCGACAGCACCCTACCGTCTGGCGATCGACGTCGGCGGCACCTTCACCGACGTCGTGGTCGTCGACGACCGCGACGCGAGCCTGCGCTTCGGCAAGGTGCTGAGCACGCCCGCCGACCCCTCGGAGGGCTCGCTCGCGGGCGCCACCGACACGCTGGCGCGGCACGCGATCGCGCCGGGCGACGTCGGCGAGGTCATCCATGCGACGACCGTCGCGACCAACGCGGTGCTGGAGCGCAAGGGGGCGGCGACCGGCCTCATCACCACCAAGGGCTTCCGCGACGCGCTCGAGATGGGACGGGAGTCGCGCTACGACATCTACGACCTCGGCCTGCGGCTGCCCGAGCCGCTGGTGCCGCGCCAGCTCCGCACCGAGGTCGACGAGCGGCTCGACCATGAGGGCGGCGTCGTCCGGGCGCTCGACGAGGCGACCGTCGCCCCGGCGGTGCGGCGGCTGCTCGACGCCGGCGTGCGTGCGATCGCCATCTCGCTGCTGCACAGCTACGTCAATCCCGCGCACGAGCGCCGGCTGGTCGAGCTCGTGCGGGCCGCCGCCCCGGACGTCGAGATCAGCGTCTCCCACGAGGTCGCGGGCGAGGTGCGCGAGTACGAGCGGACTTCGACCGTCGTCGTCGACGCCTACGTGAAGCCGCTGGTGCGCCGCTACGTCGAGCGGCTGGCCGACGGCCTCGGTCGCGCCGGCCTGCCGGCGCAGCCCGCGCTGATGCTCTCGCACGGCGGCGTCGGCTCGGCGACCGAGGTGGTCAAGCGCTTCCCCGTGCGCATGATCGAATCGGGCCCGGCGGCCGGCGCCATCGCCGCGGCCTTCTTCGCCCGCCAGGCGCTGCCGGGCGGCGACGCGATCGCCTTCGACATGGGCGGCACGACGGCCAAGATGTCGCTGATCCTGGACGGCATGCCGTCGGTGACGCACCAGTACGAGGTCGCCCACGTCCACCGCTTCAAGCACGGCAGCGGCATCCCGCTGCAGATCTCGGCGATCGAGCTGCTGGAGATCGGCGCGGGCGGCGGCTCGATCGCCCATCTCAACGATCTCGGCCTGCTCAATGTCGGGCCGCATTCCGCGGGCGCGGTGCCGGGCCCGGCCTGCTACGGCCGCGGTGGCGACCGCCCGACGGTGACCGATGCCGACCTCGTGCTGGGCTATCTCGACCCCGGGCATTTCCTCGGCGGCGAGATGAAGCTCGACGTCGCGGCCGCCCGCGGCGCCATCGACCGTACCCTGGCGCAGCCGCTCGGCATGGCGGTCGACGCGGTCGCCTGGGGCATCCACGACGTCGTCAACGAGAGCATGGCGGCGGCGATCCGCGCGCACGCCGCGGAGAAGGGGGTCGACCTGCGCCGCTTCGGCCTCGTCGCCTTCGGCGGCGCCGGGCCGCTGCATGCCGAGGCGATCGCGCGCAAGCTCGGCGTCGGCCGCGTCGTCTGCCCGTTCGGCGCCGGCGTCGCCTCGGCGATCGGCTGCCTCGTGGCCTCGCCCGCCGCCGACCTCGTGTCCTCCTACGCCGCCCTGCTGCCGGCGGCCGACTGGCCGGAGATCGGCCGGCGCTTCGCCGCCATGGAGCGCGACGCCGGGGCGATGATCGCGGCGCTGGTGGGCGAGGGGGCGGCGACGGTGCTGCACGCCGCCTTCGAGATGCGTTGCGAGGGCCAGGGCTACTCGGTCATCGTCGAGGCGCCGCTCGGTGCCGCCGTCGACGCCGGCCTGCGGCCGGAGCTGGAGAGCCGCTTCGTCGCCGCCTATGCCCGGGTCTACGGCCATCGGCCGCCCCGGGGCGTGGCGCTGGAGCTGGTCAGCCTGCGTGCCCGGGTCGAGCATCCGAGGCCGCCGCGCGAGCTGCGCCTGTGGCGCCCCGCCACGACCGGCGCGGCGGCGCTGAAGGGCCGGCGGCGGGCGTACTTCCCCTCGGCCGGCGGCTATGTCGAGGCGGGTGTCTACGACCGCTACGCGCTGCCGGGCGGCGAGTGGTTCCAGGGACCCGCGATCGTCGAGGAGCGCGAGACCTCGACGGTGGTCGGCCCCGGCGCCCGCTTCCATCATGACGAGGCGGGCCACCTCGTGATCGAGCTGCCCGCGACGGAGGCCGCGCCATGAACGACGTCGCCACGCCGAAGCTGGACCCGATCACCGTCGAGATCCTGTGGACGCGCCTGGTGTCGGCCGTCGACGAGGCGGCGCTGGCGCTGCACCGCACATCCTTCTCGACGGTGGTGCGCGAATCTCACGACTACACCTGCATGATCCTCGACCCGCGCGGCCGCGCGGTGGTGCAGGCGACGCGCAGCGTGCCGTCCTTCATCGGCACCCTGCCGATGTCGGTGATGGCGTTCCTGGAGAAGTATCCCGCCGCCACGCTGCGGCCGGGCGACGTCATCATCTCCAACGACCCGTGGATCGGCACCGGCCACCTGCCGGACCTGACGCTGGCCGCGCCGATCTTCCACGGCGAGCGGCTGGTCGGCTTCGCCGGCGCCATCGCACACATGTCCGACATCGGCGGGCGCCGCCGCGCGCCCGACAATGCCGACATCTACGAGGAGGGGCTGCAGATCCCGATCCTCAAGCTCTACGAGGCGGGCAGGGCGAACGAGACGCTCTACGAGATCATCCGCCGCAACGTGCGCGTGCCCAACGAGGTGACCGGCGACATCCACGCCATGGTCGGCTCGACCGAGAAGATGGCGGCCGGCCTCAACCGGCTGCTCGGCGAGTACGGCCTCGACGACATGGCGCCCCTGGCGGCGGAGGTGATCGGCCGCACCGAGGTCGCGATGCGCCGCGCCATCGCCGCGGTGCCGGACGGCGCGTACCACACCGTCACCATGGTCGACAGCTTCAACTCGGCCTCGCCGCTGCGCATCGAATGCACGATCCGCGTCGCCGGCGACACGCTGTCGGTCGATTTCGCCGGCAGCGGCCCGCAGAACCCCTCGCCGCTGAACTCGGTGCTCGGCTACACGCGGGCCTACTCGACCTACGCGCTGAAATGCGTGCTGCTGCCCGACGTCCCGAACAACGAAGGCAACGTGCTGCCGATCCGCATCGATGCGCCCGAGGGCTCGTTCCTCAACCCGCACTATCCCGCCGCGGTGGAGGCGCGCGCCACGGTCGGCCACTACACCACCAGCGCCGTGCTCAACACGCTGGCCCTGGCGCTGCCTGACCGCGTGCCGGCCGAGAGCGGCATCCCGCTGCACGGCTTCACCGTGCGCGGCCGGCGCCAGGGGAAGCCGTTCTCCTCGATCTTCTTCTTCAGCGGCGGCCAGGGCGCGCGGCCCGACCAGGACGGGCTGCCGACGCTCTCGTTCCCGACCAACGTCTCCAACACGCCGGTCGAGGTGCTGGAGCGGCTGC
>JADZBA010000530.1 GCA_020852355.1 Alphaproteobacteria bacterium | reverse complement strand
TTCCTGCTGCTCGTCGGCATCGGCAAGGCGGCGCGCTACGCGGCGCTGGCTGCCGGCGTGCTCGAGCTGCGGTAGCCGCGATGCGGCGTGCGCCCGCCCCGTGATAGGCTGCCGACGATGACGAACTGGCGACGATGGCTGCCCCTGACGGCGCTGCTGCTGCTGTTGCTGGCGCTGCTCGCCCTCGGCGGCCTCGATCGCAAGGCGCCCGCGGTCGGCGAGATCCCGTACTCGACGTTCAAGTCGCTGATCGAGAAGGCGCTCGTCCCCGACATCCGCATCGAGGGCTCGCAGGTCACCGGCACCCTGCGCGAGCCGCAGCCCCTGGGGCCGGCCGCCGCCATGGTCGGCCGCTTCCGCACCCGCCTGCCGCCGATCGCGGACCCCGAGCTGATGCCGCTGCTGGAACGGCAGAAGGTGGCGATCGACGTCGCCGACGACGGCACCGACGGCTGGGGCCGGATCCTGGCCTCCCTGCTGCCGTGGCTGCTGTTCCTCGGCGTCTACGCCTTCCTGTGGCGCCGCCTCTATACCGGCGTCGCCGGCGGGCTCGGCCAGGGCGGCCTCGGGAACTTCCTCGACGGCAGCCGCACCGAGGAGACCAGGCCGGCGCGCAAGGTGACCTTCGCCGACGTCGCCGGCCAGGACAACGCCAAGCGCGAGGTGTCCGAGCTGGTCGAGTACCTGAAGGAGCCCGCGCGCTTCCAGCGGCTCGGCGCCGAGGTGCCGCACGGCATCCTGCTCATGGGACCGCCCGGCACCGGCAAGACGCTGCTGGCCCGCGCGCTCGCCGGCGAAGCGGAGGTGCCGTTCTACTCGACGTCGGCGTCGGAGTTCATCGAGGTCTATGTCGGCGTCGGTGCCAGCCGCGTGCGGCGCATGTTCGACGAGGCCAAGAGGCGGGCGCCCAGCATCATCTTCATCGACGAGCTCGACGCCGTCGGGCGGCTGCGCGGCAGCGGCTTCGGCGGCGGCCATGACGAGCGCGAGCAGACGCTGAACCAGATCCTGGCCGAGATGGACGGCTTCGCCGGGCACGAGGCGGTGATCGTGCTGGCCGCGACCAACCGCCCCGACGTGCTCGACCCGGCGCTGCTGCGCCCCGGCCGGTTCGACCGCCACGTCACCCTCGACCTTCCCGACCGCAAGGCGCGCGAGGAGATCCTCCAGGTCCATGTCCGCAAGGTGCCGCTGGCCGCCGACGTGAACCTGTCGGCGGTCGCGGCGGGGACGCCGGGCTTCTCGGGGGCGGACCTCAAGAACCTCGTCAACGAGGCCGCGATCCAGGCGGCGCGGGAGAGCGGCGAGAAGGTCGCCGCGCGCCATTTCGACGACGCGCGGGACAAGATCATGATGGGCACGGTGCGGACGCTCGCCATCCAGCCCGACGAGAAGCATCGTCTCGCCGTGCACGAGGCCGGCCACACCCTGGCCGCCTTCCATCTGCCGACCGCCGATCCCATCCACAAGGTGACGATCATCCCCCGCGGGCGGGCGCTCGGCATGACGCAGCAGCTCCCGGAGGCGGATCGCCACACCCTGCCGGAGGACTATCTGCGCGACCGTCTGGCGCTGATGCTGGCGGGGCGGGCGGCCGAGCGCGAGCTGATCGGCAACGTCTCGTCGGGCGCCGACGACGACATCCGCCAGGCGACCGCGCTGGCCCGCGCCATGGTCGGCCGCTGGGGCATGGCGAAGGAGGTCGGGCCGGTCGACCTGCGCGACGGCGAGGAGCATCCCTTCCTCGGCCGCGAGATGGCCCTGCCGCGGCGTTTCAGCGAGCGCATGGCCGACGTCGTCGACGACGCCGTGCGCCGCCTGCTGCTGGAGGCGGAAGAGCGGTCGGTCGCGATCATCCGCGCCAACCGGGCCGCCCTCGAGCGTCTGGTCGCGGCGCTGGAGGAGCACGAGCTGCTGGAGCGCGAGGCGATCGCGCGCTGCCTCGGCGCGATGCCGCTCGCGCCGGTGGCGGCCGCCGGGTAGGGATGCCCCGGGGCGCGAGCGGCCGGGTGCGGCGATCGCGGAAAGCGGCGCCGCGGGGCAACGAGGCCGCCCGTCACGGCGCCCGGCGCTCGCCGCCGCTCAGAAGCGCGCCGGGCTGTAGGCGGAGAGGTCGATCCCGGGATCGCGGCCGGCGACCAGGTCGCCGACGATCCGGCCGGTGATGCCGCCCAGCGCCAGGCCGATATGGTCGTGGCCGAAGGCGAAGAAGACGTTGGCGAAGCGCGGCGAGCGGCCCAGCGCGGGCAGGGAGTCGGGATGCGACGGGCGCGGCCCCATCCACTCCACGGCGCCCGCGGTGTTGAGGCCGGGCAGCAGCGCCGCGGCCTGGCGGCGCACCATCGCGGCGTAGCGCATGTCGGGCGGCGCATCGGGGGCGGCGAACTCGGCCACGCCCGAGGCGCGGACGCCGTGCGCCATGTGCGTGACCGCGACGTGCCGGTCGGCCGACATCACGGCGACGCGCATCTGGATGCCCGGGTCGGGGAACATGTTGTGATAGCCGCGCTCGGCCTCCAGCGGCACCTTGGTGCCGAGCTGGGCGGCCAGGGGACGCGACCAGACGCCGGCGGCGAGCACGAACTTCGCGGCCTCGTGCCGGCCGCCGTCGGTCGTCACCGCCGTCGGCCCGTCCGGCCCGATCTCGAACCCGCGCGCCGCCTCGCGGACGACACGGCCGCCCAGGCGCTCGAAATGCGCCGCCAGCCGCTCCGTCAGGCCGAGCGGGTTCACGGTATGGGCGAGGCGCGGCACGTGGATGGCGCGCACGATGCCGGGATTCAGCGTCGGCTCGATCTGCCGCGCCTCGTTGCCGTCGAGCACGTCGAAGGGCACGCCGCGCCGGCGGCGGAGATCCAGCGCGTAGGCCGCGCCCGCGAACGCCTCCTCGCTCTCCCAAACCATCAGCAGGCCGCTGTAGCGGATCAGGTCCTCCGCTCCCGCCTCCTCCAGCAGCGGCTGATAGCCCTCGTGCAGCCGGCTCAGCAGCGCCTGGCGCGCGTCGGCGATCGCCTCGACGCGGCTCGGCCGGGCATTGGCGACGAAACGCAGGAACCAGCCGGCGGCGCTCGGCACGTGCGACCAGCGCAGCTTCAGCGGCGCCTCGCTGCTGAACAGCATGCGCGGCACCTTCTTCAGGACGCCCGGCAGGGCCGCCGGGACGCAGGACGCGATGCCGAGATTGCCGGCATTGCCGTACGACGCGCCGTGACCGGGCCCCTTGGGGTCGAGCAGGCGCACGGACCAGCCCGCGCGCTGGAGGTAGAGGGCGCAGCACACGCCGACGATGCCGGCGCCGATGACGATGACGTCGCGCTCTCGGTTCATCAGGGATCCGTGGTCGTTGGGAAGGCCGTCCCGGATCGCCCGGGCCGCGTGCCGGGCGAATCCTTCAGCCGCTGCTCGTCGTGGCCCGCAGAATATTCCATTCGGACCAGCGGTCGAACAACTTCTGCCGGCGGGTTCTCCTCCGCGAGAGGAGGTGCGGACGCGCGGCGGATCGCGCGTGGCGGCAGATCGGCACGGGACGGTGGCGGATCTCCGCGTCCAACGGCATCGGATAGAAGGGCGGACCCCTTCTCGCGCACGCCGCGCAAATGCAACCGGGCATGGAATTCCCCGCCCAGCCATGCTGTGATCGAATGATCCGCAGCGGAGGTTCGCGATGGCCAAGACCGTCACCGTCTACTTCGCCACCAACCGGATGCCGTTCGAGCTGCGCGCCAACCAGAAGCCCTTCTTCGGCAGCCGCATCGGCTTCGGCCCGGACCCCGGGCCGTTCGACGGCAAGGCGCTGCGCTTCGGACGCGCCGAGGTCGTCCTGGAGCCGGGCGGCGAAGGCACGCTGAAGAAGGTCGCCGTCGCCGACGAGAAGCTGCTGCCGACCGGCAAGGACGGGAAGATCATCGTCGGCAGCGCGCAGATCTTCGAGGAGCTGCGCCGCGCCACGATGGAAGGCGACGGCGACGTGCTGGTGGTGCTGCACGGCTACGCCAACACCTTCGAGGGCGGGATCGTCGGCGCCGCCGAGGTCGCCGAGCGGGTCGGCCGGACCAACGTCTTCGCCTTCTGCTGGCCGTCGGGCGAGATCGCCGCCGGGCTGAACTATCCCGAGGCGCGCGAGCGGGCGCGGCTCTCGGGCGAGGCGATCGGACGGGCGTTCGGGGCGCTGCTGCGCTATCTCGACGCGCTCGCCAAGAAGGACAAGGCCTGCGGCCGGCACGTCGACGTCGTGGCCCACAGCATGGGCAACTACGCGCTGCGCAACACGGTCCAGGCGATGCGCAGCCATCTCGCCGGTCCCGATGCGATCCGCATCGTCGACGACCTCGTGCTGGTGGCGGCCGACGACGACAACGACACGCTGGAGCGCGACGACGGCATCGCGCCGGTGGTCCCCTTCGCACGGCGCGTCACCGTCTATCACAGCCGCAAGGACTTCGTGCTGCAGTTCGCCGACCGCGTGAAGTTCCGGCCCGACCGCCTCGGCCAGACCGGCCCCAAGAACATCGGCCTGACGGCCGACAACGTCGTCGCCATCGACGTGACCGACGTCATCGGCGACCCGGTCGACGGCTTCCTCGACCACTGGTACCACCGCCGCACGCCGCAGGTGATCGCCGACATCAGGGCGACCCTGGAGGACAAGGGCCCCAACCCCGGCGCCATCCTCAACCGGATCGCGCTGCCGACCGCGTTCCGCCGCTATCGCCTGGCACCGGCCTGAGCCGGATCAGAAGGCGACGTCGCCGGACCGCGGCGGCGCGGACGGGTCGGGGTCGCCGCGGCGGTAGACGATGCGGCCGTCGACGATGGTCTGCTCGGCCACGATCGTGGCCAGCCGGTCCTCGTCGACGCCGAGCGGATCCCGGGTCAGGACGGCGAGGTCCGCCCGCTTGCCCGGCGCGATGCTGCCCTTCTCGTCCTCCTCGAACGTCAGGTGCGCGCCGTAGAGGCTGGCGCAGCGCAAGGCCTCCAGGCGTGTCAGCCGCTGTCCCGGCGCGATGACCTCGCCGGTACCGCGCGCGCGGCGGGCGACGGCGTGCCAGATCGGCGCGAAGAGCGTCGGCGGCACGTTGTCGGTGGCGAGCGAGACCGGCACGCCCGCGTCGAGCAGGCCGCGCAGCGGCACGATGTCCTCGGCCGCCGCCGCGCCGAGACGGTCGCGCAACGCCACACCCTCCTTCCAGACGTAGCGGTTGGTGTGCGTCGTGACGACGAGGCCGAGGTCGCGGATCGCCGCCACCTGCACCGGCGTCAGCACCGCGATATGGCCCAGGACCCAGCGCCGGCCGGCGATCGGCACGGCGCGGTCGACCTCGGCGAAGAGGTCGAGCATGTTGGGCCAGATGCCGACGGCGCGGACGCCGCACCGCGCCGCCTCCAGCAGCAGCTCGCGGGTGGCACCCGCCGGCAGCCCGGCGTCGTAGTTGAAGCCGGCCCAGCCGGTCTGCGGCAGGGCGCGGGCGCGCAGGCGGTTCTCCGGGCTCTCGTCGATCTCGGCATAGATCGCCGAGAGGCGCAGCCACTCGTCGCCGAAGCCGCGGCCGGCCAGCCACTTGAGCCAGCCGCGGAGCACCGCGGCCGGGCTGCCGTCCGGACCGAGCAGCGACCAGGCGGGGCTGTGGACGAGGTGTGCGCGCACGGTCTGCGCGCCGGCCGTGCGCACCATCCCGTAGGCCGCGGCCACGTCGGCCGCGACACCATGCCCCTCGAACACGCTGGTGGTGCCGAACCCGTTGTAGATGCGCATCGACCGCCGCAGGGCATCGGCACGCGCCGCGACGTCGAACCCCGGGGCCTTCGCCATCAGCCCGAGCTCGACCAGCGGCATGAAGTGACGCTCGACGAAGACGCCGGTCGGCTCGCCCGCCGCGTCCCTGGCGATCTCCACCGTCGGCGCTGGCGGCACGCTGCCGCGGTCGATGCCGCACAGCGCCAGCGCCCGGCTGTTGGCGATCGAGACGAGCGGCAGCGTGTGCCGCCAGTAGCCCCAGATCGACCTGATGTAGACCGGGTTGTGCGGCGCTGCCCGGTCGAGGTCATGGCGGTCGGGCCACCTGCCCTCGCGCAGCCCCTCGGGCATGCCGGCGAAGTCGGGCGGCCGGCCGAGCGGCATGGTGACGATCCAGTCGCCGGGTGCGGCCCGGCGCGCCAGCGCCGCGACGATCTCCACCACGTCGGCGACCGACCGGGCGGCCGCCAGCGACGGCAGCGCCAGCTTCAGGCCCTCGCGGTCCATGTGGGCGTGGCCGTCGATCAGCCCTGGGACCACGGCGCGCCCGCCGAGGTCGAGCGCCGGCGTTCCGGGCGCCATGGCGGCCGCCACCGCGTCCGCGGCGCCGGCCGCGACGATGCGCCCCTCGGCGAAGCCCACCGCGTCGACGACGCGGTCCTCGCGGTCGAGCGTGATGACCCGGCCGTTGCGGAGGATCATCGCGGGCATCGGGCCGCGCTCAGAAGAAATGCACGGACTCCGGCGCGAACGCGCCGATCCCGGTCATGACGGCGCCGACGAGGCCGAGCCCGACCGCCCCCCAGGTCAGCGCCACCGCGCCGGTGATGATCGCCGCCGACGCCAGGACGATGGCGATCTGCAGCGCACCCGAGGCGATCTCGAAATGGTGGTAGGCCGCCTCGGCGTGGTCGCGCTTCTTCTCCGCGCCCTTCGCCCGCGCCGCCAGCTCCTTGCGGCCCTCCTGCGTCTCGGGCTCGGTATCGTAGCGGACGGCGGTCTTCTGCCAGGCGTCGATGCGCTTGCGGATCGCCTCCTTGGCCGCCGGGTCGGAGATGGCGGGCGCCACCGTCTCCAGTTCCTCCGCCGCGGTGCGCACCACCGTCATGCGGATCGTCTTGGCCTGGAAGAAGGCCCAGAAGTTCGACGCCTCGATGTTCTGCGCGATGGTCGTCGTCTGGGCCGCCTTGCCGAGGGTCTCCGATACCGCCAGCAGCAGGGCGAGGATCGAGATCAGCAGGGCGATCTTCTTGCTGCCGCTCCCGTGCCCCTCCGAGCCGTGCTCATGCGCGCCGTGCCCGTGTCCGCCGCTCATCCAGATCCTCCTGCCACGCCCGTCCTGGCGGCTCCCTTTGCCCGCAACGCGCTCCGTCGGCAAGCCCCCGTCCCCGCACCCCGCTCCTTCGGTTGTCGGAAACGGGGGGATGGCATAGCTTCTTTCCAACGAGGAACGGGCAACTCCAGGCGAGGGGACGATGTCGATGCAAACCGGTCGCAACTCGATCTCGCGCCGTCGGTTCCTCGCCGGGTCGACCGCCGTCGCCGGCGCCCTCGCCATGCCGCGGATCGCCGGTGCCCAGGCGGCCGCGGTCCGGATCGGGCTGATCCATCCCGTCTCCGGCTTCGTCGCCTACAATGGCCAGCAGGGCCGCCTCGGCGCGGTGATGGCGATCGACGAGGTCAATCAGGCGGGCGGCATCCGCGCCCTCGGCGGCGCCAAGCTCGAAGCCCTGCTCGGCGACAGCCAGTCCAAGGTGGAGGTCGGCGTCAGCGAGGTCGAGAAGATGAACGAGGCCGGGGTCGCCGCCTACGTCGGCTGCTTCCAGAGCCCGGTCGGCATCGCGGCGACCCAGGCGGCGGCCAAGTACGGCACGCCCTTCGTCATCGACGTCGGCGCCTCGGACGCGCTGGTCAGCCGCGGCCTCACCAACGTCTTCCGCCTGAAGCCCGGCTTTGGAAGATGCGTCGACGACGCGATCGCCACTCTGGGCGAGCTCAACAAGGCCGCCGGCAGCCCGGCCAAGAGCGTCGTCCTCGTCCATGAGAGCGGCGAGTTCGGTACCGGCACCGCCAAGCTGCTGGCGGGCAAGCTGCCGTCGATCGGGCTGGAGGCGAAGGAACTGATCGCCCACGACAACCCCACGCGCAACTTCGACAACGTCGCCCTGAAGATCCGCGCGCTGCGCGCCGACATCGTGATGATGTCGAACTACCAGAACGAGTACGTGCTGCTGGCCAAGACCCTGCTGCAGCAGAAGGTGAACGTGGCTGCCATGTTCTCCGTGCTGGGCGGCGGCTTCAACTACAAGTTCGTCCGCGAGCAGCCCGACGTGGCCGAGTTCATGCTCGACCACAATCACTGGTTCAACCCCAAGAGCACCAAGGCGCAGGCGCTGAAGAAGGCGGTCGAGGCCAAGGGCGGACTGTTCACCTTCGAGGTGTATCTCGCCTACAACGCGGTCATGCTCATCGCCGACGCGCTGGAACGCGCCGGCTCCGCCGACAAGGCGAAGCTGACGGCCGCTCTCGCCGCGTCGACCTGGACGCCGGAGATCATGCCCTACGGGCCGACCAGGTTCGTCAACGGCCAGAATCAAGGCGGCCAGGGCGCCACGCTGCAGGCGCTGAAGGGCGACATCGAGGTCGTCCGCCCCGAGGCGTTCGCGTCGGCTGCGGCGGTCTTTCCCCGGCCGAAGGCCTGAGTGCCGGGGGAACCGGCCGCGCTTGCTCAGCCCCGACATCCTTCTCGCCGGGACGATCAACGGCCTGCTCACCGGGGCGATCTACGTGCTGGTCGCCGTCGGCCTGACGCTGATCTATGGCGTCCTGCACATCATCAATTTCGCCCATGGCAGCCTCTTGATGCTGGCCATGTACGCCGCCTTCTTCCTGTGGCGGTCGACCGGCATCGACCCCTACCTCGCCCTGCCGCTGGTGGCGGCCGGCGGCTTCGCGCTCGGCTACGTCCTCTATCGCTGCGTCATCGGCCGGCTCAGCCGGGGCAAGGACGAGAACATCCTGCTGGTGACGCTCGGCCTCGCCATCGTCATCGAGAACGCGGCCCTCTTCTTCTTCGGTGGCGACACGCGGACCGTCGAGGTCAGCTGGGCGGCCGAGACCGTCGAGGTCGGGCCGGCGTTCCTGCCGCTCGCCAAGCTCGTCTCATTCGCTGCCGCGCTGGCGCTCTGCGCCGCCCTCGGCCTCTACATCGCGCGCAGCGACACCGGCAAGGCGATCCGCGCCGTCGCCAGGGAGCGCCAGGGCGCGCGCCTCGTCGGGATCGACGTCGAGGCGACGTTCGCGATCTCCTACGGCATCGGCATCGCCTGCCTGGGAGCCGCCGCCTGCCTGCTGATTCCCAGCTTCTACGTGGCGCCCACCTCGGGCCACGCCTTCGTGCTGGTCGCCTTCACCATCGTCGTGCTCGGCGGCATGGGCAGCTTCCTCGGCGCGCTGGTGGGCGGCTTCGTGGTGGGGGTCACGGAATCCCTGGGCGGCCTCCTGCTCGGCGAATCGCTGGGCCAGATCGGCATCCCGCTGATCTTCATCCTGATCCTGCTGCTGCGGCCCGCGGGCCTCTTCGGCAGCCGCGCATGAGCGCGCGAGCGGCCACGGCGGCGCTCCTCGCCGCGGCCCTGGTCTACCCGCTGCTGTTCTTCGGCGACGGCGCCTGGCTCGTTCGCTCGAACTATGCGATCGACGTCGGCATGCTGGCGCTGTTCGCCGCGTTCCTCGGGCAGAGCTGGAACGTCGCGGGCGGCTTCGCCGGGCTGACCTCGTTCGGCCATGTGCTGTTCTTCGGCACCGGCGCCTACTGCTCCACCATCCTGCACGTCGGTCACGGGGTGAACCCGTGGTTCGGCTGGGTCGCTGCGACGACGGCCGGGGCGGCACTGGGCGCCGCGGTCGGCCACCTCACCTTCCGCGTCGGCCTGCGCGGTTCCTACTTCGCGCTCATCACGCTCGCCTTCGCCGAGACGTTCCGCGTCCTCGCGAACTCCGTCGGCTTCACCCGCGGCGGCCTGGGGATCCTCATCCCGCTCGACCAGCGCGCCGCCGCCCTACAGTTCCACGACCCGATCTGGTTCTACTACCTGGCGCTGGCGCTCTGCGCCAGCGGCCTCGCCATCGCTTGGTGGCTCACGCGCTCGCGCTTCGGGACCTACCTCGCCGCCATCCGAGAGAACGAGGACGCGGCCCGCGCGCTCGGGATCGACGTCGTGCGCCAGAAGGTGCGCTGCCTTGCGCTGTCGGGGGCGATGGCCGCGGCCGGCGGCACGTTCTATGCGCAGAAGTATCTCTACATCGACCCGTCGATCGCCTTCGGCGTCGACAGGTCGGTGGAGATGCTGCTGGTCGCCATGATCGGCGGGGCCGGCACCGTCTTCGGACCGCTGGTCGGCGCCGGCGCGGTGGTGGCGCTCGGCGAGGCGACGCGCGCCCTCAGCGACGCGCGCGGCCTCGGCCTCATCCTCTACGGACTGCTGCTGGTGGCGATCGTCGGGTTCCTGCCGAACGGACTGGTCGGACTCGTGCGCGCCGCGCGGCGGGACGCCTGACGATGCTGGAGGCGCGCGGTGTCACCAAGAGCTTCGGCGGGCTGCTGGCGCTCGATGGGGCGACCCTGACGGTGTCCGACGGCGCCATCGTCGCGCTGATCGGCCCCAACGGCGCCGGCAAGACGACCCTCTTCGCCACGCTCGCCGGCTTCCTCGAGCCCGATTCGGGCACCATCGGCTTCGCCGGCGGCGACGTCACCGGCCTGCCGCCGCACGCGATCGCCGAGCGGGGGATGGTCCGCACGTTCCAGATAACGCAACCCTTCGCCCGGCTGTCCGTCCTGGAGAACGTGGTCGTCGGCGCCTATCTGCGCACCCCCCATCGCGGCGAGGCGATGGAACGCGCGGCGGCGGTGGCACGGCGCCTCGGCCTCGGCGACCGGCTGAACGCCACCGCAGCCAGCCTCACCGTCGCCGGCCGCAAGCGGCTCGAACTGGCGCGCGCGCTCGCGACCCGGCCGAAGCTGCTGCTCCTCGACGAGGTCATGGCGGGCCTCAATCCGACCGAGATCGGCGAGATCGTCGCGATCGTGCGGCGCATCCGCGACGACGGCGTCACCATCTTCCTGATCGAGCACGTAATGCAGGCGGTGATGAGCCTGGCCGAGCGTGTCCACGTCATCGCCGGCGGCCGCATCATCGCCGAGGGCACGCCGGCGGCGATCGCCAGCGACGCGGCGGTCGTCGAGGCCTATCTCGGCAGGGGGGCCGCCCGCCGGATGCTCCATGCTTGAGGTCCGCGGCCTGCACGCCGGCTACGGCGCCCTGGAGATCCTGCGCGGCGTCGACCTCGACGTCGGTGCGGGCGAGATCGTGGCCCTCCTCGGCAGCAACGGCGTCGGCAAGACGACCCTCAACAACGCGATCTGCGGCATCCTCCGGCCCACCGCCGGGCGCATCGCCTTCGCCGGCGAGGACATCACCCGGGCGTCGGCCATGGCGATCGTCGCGAGCGGGCTCATCCAGGTGCCGGAGGGTCGCCGCGTCTTCCCGGACATGTCGGTACGCGAGAACCTGGAGCTCGGCAGCTATCGCCGCGGCCGCGGCCGCCGTTCCGCCAACCTCGAGCGCGTCGTCGCCGTCTTCCCGCGCCTCGCCGAGCGCTTCGCGCAGAAGGCCGCGACGCTCTCGGGCGGCGAGCAGCAGATGCTGGCGATCGGCCGAGCACTGATGGGCGAGCCCCGCCTCCTCATCTTGGACGAGCCGTCGCTCGGCCTGTCGCCGCGGCTGGTCGAGGAGATGTTCGCCCTCATCGGGCGGCTCAACCGCGACGGGCTCGCGGTCCTCCTGGTCGAGCAGAACGTGGTCGAATCGCTGGCGATCGCGCGGCGCGCCTACGTCCTGGAGAATGGCGTCTTCGCCATGCAGGGCGACGCCGTGGCGCTGGCCGCCGATCCGGCTCTGCGGCGCGCCTATCTCGGCATGTGACGGCAAGGGGCGCGGATGGATCCGATCACGCTGGCTGTGCTGAAGGGACGGCTGGAGCAGATCGCCGACGAGATGGATGCGACGCTCTTCCGCAGCGCCTTCAACCCCATCATCGCCGAGGCGCACGACGCCAGCCACGGCCTCTACCATGCCGAGACCGGCGAGACGCTGGTCCAGGGCAAGTCGGGCCTGCCCATCTTCGTCGGCGTCATGGCCTTCGCGGTCAAGGCGGTGATCGACAAGGCTGCGCGCGACGGCGACCTCGCCGAGGGCGACGTCTACATCTTCAACGACCCCTACGACGGCGGCACGCACCTCTCGGACTTCAAGCTGGTGCGGCCGTTCTTCCACCGCGGGCGGCTGTTCTGCCACCTGGCGTCCGTCGGCCACTGGCACGACGTCGGCGGCAACGTGCCCGGCAACTACAACCCGGTCGCCACGGAATGCTTCCAGGAGGGCTTCTATGTCCCGCCGGTGAAGCTGTTCGTGAAAGGGGAGCTGCGCCGCGACATCGTCGCCATCCTGCAAGCCAACTCGCGCCTGCCGGGCAGCGTCTACGGCGATCTCGCCGGCCAGATCAACGCGCTCGACCTCGGCGCCCGCCGGCTCGCGGCGCTGCTGGACGAGGCGGGCACGGACACTGTCGCCGCGGCTCTGGCGGAGCTCAAGGCGCGCGCCGCGGCGATGATGCGCGCCAGCATCGCCGAGCTGCCGGACGGCACCTACTCGGCCGAGGACTGGCTGGACAATGACGGCGTCGTCGACGCACCGCTGCGCATCGGGCTGGACGTCACGATCGCGGGCGGCGAGATGGTGCTCGACTTCAGCCGCACGGCGCCCGCCTGCGCGGGGCCGGTCAACATCTCGCGCTCGACCGCGATCGCCTCCTGCTACGTCGCCCTCAAGCACGTCTTCACCGACGTGCCCGCCAACTCCGGCGTCCTGGAGCCGGTCCGCATCGTCATCCCGGAGGGCAGCCTGCTGGCGGTCCGCGCGCCCAAGCCGGTCGGCGGCTATACCGAGACGATCCTGCGGGTCATCGACGCGGTCTTCGTCGCGCTCTCCCAGGCGGCGCCCGAGCGTGTCGGCGCGGCCGCCTACGGCACCATCAACGCGCTGTCGCTGGCGGGCCATCGCCGTGACGGACGGCGCTGGGTCATGTTCAGCTTCTTCGGCGGCGGCCATGGCGGCCATCCCGGCGGCGATGGTCTCAACCATGGCAACGCCCCGATCTCGACGGCGACCATCCCGCCGCTCGAGATCCTGGAGGCAGCCTATCCGGTCGCCTTCAAGGAGTGGGCGCTGCGTCCCGACAGCGGTGGGCCGGGGCGCAACCGCGGCGGCCTCGGCGCGATCTACGAGATCGAGCTGCTGGAGGAGCGGGCGGACGTGTTCCTCTTCGGCGAACGCGGTCGCCACCCGCCACCGGGCGTGGTCGGCGGCAGCCCGGCGGCGTGCAACCGCTTCCTCTTCCCGGCCGACGGCGGGCGCCGCGAGCCGCCGATGACATCCAAGATGGTCGGGCTTTCGTTACGGCGCGGCCAGACCGTGCGCCTGGAGACTCCCGGCGGCGGCGGCTACGGCCCGGCCGACGCACGCGATCCGGAGCGTGTCGCCGAGGACGTGCGCCTGGGCTACGTCACGGCCACGGCGGCACTGCGCGACTATCACGTGACGCTCGATGCGGCCGGCCACGTCGACGCCGCGGCGACTGCCACCTTGCGCGGGAAGCCGTGACGATGGGCCGCTTCACCGTGGGGGTCGACGTCGGGGGCACCTATACCGACGTCTTCGCACTCGACGAGGAGGCCGGGGGCTTCGTCATCGCCAAGGTGCCGTCGACACGGCCCGACCAGTCCGCCGGCTTCCACCAGGGGATCGCCCAGGCCATCGGCGACTGGGAGCGCCTGGGCAGCGTCGTGCACGGCACCACCGTTGGGACCAATGCGTTGCTCGAGCGCAAGGGCGGGCGCGTCGGGCTGATCACCACCCGCGGCTTCCGCGACGTGCTGGAGATGCGCCGGCGCGACCGGCCCACCACCTGGGGGCTGTGGGGCCAGTTCGTGCCCCTGGTGCCGCGCGACCTGCGCCTGGAGGTGGCCGAGCGCACGCTGGCCGACGGCACCGTCCGCACGCCGATCGACCCCGCGGAGGTCGTCGCCACCGCACGCATGCTGCTCGATCAGGGCTGCGAGGCGATCGCCATCGTTTTCATCAATGCCTATGCCGACGGCGGCAACGAGCGGGCCGCCGCCGCCGCGATCGGCGCGCGGTGGCCAGACGTGGCCGTCGACCTCTCCAGCGAGATCCTGCCGGAGATCCGCGAATACGAGCGCGCCTCGACGACCGCCATCAACGCCTTCCTGCGGCCGCCCGTCGGGCGGTATCTCGACCGGCTGGAAGGTCGCCTGCGCGGCGAGCGTTTCCCGGGCGACGTCCTGATCGTGCAGTCCAACGGCGGCGTCATGGACGTGGCGACGGCACGACGGCTGCCGATGCGCACGGCCCTCTCCGGGCCCGCCGCCGGCGTCATCGCCTGCGCCCACATCGCGGCGGCAGCCGGCTTCCGCAACGTCGTCACCTGCGACATGGGCGGCACCAGCTTCGACGTCTCGCTGATCGTCGACGGCACCGTCGCGCTCGCCGCCCAGACCGCGATCGGGTTCGGCATGGTCGTGCGCTCGCCGATGATCGAGATCGAGACCATCGGCGCCGGCGGCGGGTCGATCGCCTGGATCGACCGCGGCGGCCTGATCCAGATCGGGCCGGAGAGCGCCGGTTCCGACCCCGGCCCCGCCTGCTACGGCATGGGCGGCACGCGACCGACGGTGACCGACGCCAACGTCGTGCTCGGCCGCATCGACGCCGAGCGCCCGATCGGCGGCCGGCTGGCGCGCCTCGACACCGAGGCCGCGCTGGCCGCCATCCGCACCGCGGTCGCCGACCCGCTCGGTATCGCACCGCTGGCCGGGGCCGAGGCCATCGTCCGCGTCGCCAACGCCCGCATGGCCGGCGCGCTGCGTCTGATGTCGGTCGAGCGCGGGCACGATCCGCGCGACTTCGCCGCCATGCCGTTCGGCGGCGGCGGCGCGCTCCATGTCGGCGCCCTCATCAAGGAAGTCGGGCTGGCGAGCGCCCTGGTGCCGCGCTTCCCTGGCGTCGCCTCGGCACTGGGATGCGTCATCGCCGACATGCGCCACGACTTCGTACGCACGGTGAACCGGCTGGTCGACGCCATCGACTACGCCCGGCTCTCCCGCATCATGGAGGAGACCGCCGCCGCCGGTCTCGCCATGCTGGAGCGCTCCGGCACGCCGCTGCTCGGCCATGACCGCCACTATGAGCTCGACATGAGCTATCTCGGCCAGACCCACACGGTGGCAGTTCCCTATCGGCTCGACGGCGACGGGCCGATCGGCATCGACGCCGCTCGGCTGACCACTGCCTTCGAAGCTGCCTACCGCCGCAGCTACGGACGACTGCTCCAGGGCATCCCGGTTCGCGTCCTCAACCTTCGCACCGCGGTGATCGGCCGGCGGCCGAAGCTCGATCTCGCCGCCCTCGCCCCCGCATCCGACGCCACCGTCGAAGGCGCGCGCCGGGGCGGTCGCCGGGTCTTCGTCGACGGCGCCTGGCACGAGGCCGCGGTCTACGCCCGCCTCGACCTGCCGGCGGGTGCCGCGATCGGCGGCCCCGCGGTGCTGGAGCAGCCGGACGCCACCATCTTTGTCGACCCCGACCTGCGTGCGACGGTCGACCCGCTGGGCAACCTCGTCGTCCGCCGCAAGGAAGCGCCATGACCCGACCGCTCGCCGCAGCCGGCAGCGCCTTGCTGCTGGTCGACCTGCAGAACGATTTCCTGCATGACGATGGTGCCTACGCGCGTGGCGGGGCGCGCAGCGCGGCGGCGGCCGTGTTGCCGGCGCGCCTGGCGCCGCTCTGCGCGGCGATGCGGCGCAAGGGCGGGACGATCGTGTCGACCCACTTCACGCTGGTGCCGGGCCGCGACGGGGAGCCGTTGATCGCGCCGCACCTCAGGGCATTGCGGCCGTTCCTGCGCAAGGGCGACTTCGCGCCGGGAAGCTGGGGACAGGACCTCGTGGCCGAGCTGGCACCGTCGGACGTACGGGTCGAGAAGGTCGCCTACTCCGCCTTCTTCCAGAGCCGGCTGGAGTGGGTGCTGCGCAAGCTCGGTGTCACCGACCTCCTGGTCGCCGGCATCGTCACCAATGGCGGCGTCGAATCGACGGTGCGCGACGCCCATGTCCGCGACCTGCACTGCACCGTCCTGTCCGACGGCTGCGCCGCCGGGAGCGCGGCCGTGCACAATGCCGCCATGGCGTCGATGGCGAGCGTCGTGGCCGTCGCCACCTGCGCCGAGGCGGCAGCGATGATCGAGGCCATGGCATGACCATCCTCGCGGCCGCGGGGGCGAGCTTCGACGCCACAATGCCCGTCGTCGTGGTCGGCGGCGGCGCCTGCGGCATGGTGGCGGCGCTGGCGGCGCGCGAGGCCGGCGCCGAGGTGGCGGTGATCGAGCGCGACACCGTGCCGCGCGGATCGACCGCGCTGTCCTCGGGGCTGGTCCCGGCCTGCGGCACCAGCTTCCAGCGCCGCCGGGGTATCGCGGACTCCCCGGCCGCGATGGCCGAGGACATCCAGCGCAAGGCAAAGAACCGCAACGATCCGGCGATCGTCGCCGCGGTCTGCGCCGCGTCGGGACCGACCATAGACTGGCTGGCCGACCGGCACGCCATTCCTTTCGCGCTTGTCGAAGGGTTCCTCTATCCCGGCCACCGCGTCTGGCGCATGCACGGGCCGCCGGCGCGCACCGGCGCGCAGCTCATGGATGCCCTGTCGGCCGCCGTGGCCAACGCGGGCGTGGACGTCGTCACGGACGCCCACGTCACGACGCTGGTCGCCGACGCGGAGGGTCGCGTCGCCGGCCTCGCCTATCGCCGACCCGACGGCAGCGAGGAGCGCGTCGGCTGCGGCGCGCTGGTGCTGGCCTGCAGCGGCTTCGGCGGCAACCCCGCAATGGTCCGTGAGTACATCCCCGAGATGGCCGGTGCGCGCTATTTCGGCCATGCCGGCAACCAGGGCGACGCGGTCGCCTGGGGCACGGCACTCGGCGCGGCCGTCGGGCACATGGGCGCCTACCAGGGGCACGGCTCGGTCGCGGTGCCGCAGGAGGCGCTGATCACCTGGGCGATCATGATGGAGGGCGGCTTTCAGGTGAACGCGGCGGGTCGGCGCTTCTCCGACGAGCATGGCGGCTATTCGGAGCAGGCCGTGCACGTGCTGGCACAGCCCGGCGGCATCGCCTGGAACATCTTCGACGAACGCCTGCGCCACCTCGCCATGGGCTTCGAGGACTTCCGCCAGGCGGCCGAGGCGGGCGCGGTGCGCGAGGCGGCATCCATCGAGGCGCTGGCCGCCGCCTGCTGCCTGCCGACCGACGCCCTGGCTGCGACCGTGGCCCATACCCAACGGCTGGCGGCGGGCGAAGGCAGCGACGCTTTCGGACGCGACTTCACGGGCAAGCCGGCGCTGGCACCGCCGTTCTGCGCGGTCAAGGTCACGGGCGCCCTCTTCCACACCCAGGGCGGACTCGTCGTGGACGCCGACGCGCGCGTCCGTCGCCCCGATGGCTCATCCTTGCCCAATCTCTTCGCCGGGGGCGGCGCGGCCTGTGGACTCTCAGGCGAGGACGTCGCCGGCTACCTCTCGGGCAACGGGTTGCTGTCGGCCGTCGTGCTCGGTCGCTTCGCCGGCGAGGGCGCAGCCCGGCTGGCGGGCGGTTGAGCCTCGCCGTCGTCGAGACCCGCCGCCGTAACCAGGAGCGCTTCGCAGAAGCGCTCGACGGAGGGCAGCGGCCGCTCGCCGCGTCGTCGGATCAGGGTCAGCGGCGCCGGCTGCACGTCGGG
>JADZBA010000529.1 GCA_020852355.1 Alphaproteobacteria bacterium | reverse complement strand
GCCGCCGCGAGATCCTGCGCCGTCCTGATCGACGATCCGGCCGGCACGACGATGACTTCCACTTCTTCGGTCAGGCGCGCGATCGGCGTCGCCTGGCTGAGGCTGACGGCGGACTTGTTGGTGAGCAATGCGCCGACCATGACGAAGCCGTTGACCATCAGCTGGTGGCCGTCGCCCTTGGCGCCGATGAGCTGGGCAAGGCCGATCGTGCCGCCGGCACCCGTCACGTTGTTGACCTGCACGCTCTTGACGATGCCGGCGCCGGTCAGGGCCTGCTGCATCGAGCGGGCCGTGCCGTCCCAGCCGCCGCCGGGCGCGGCCGGCGCCATGATCTTGAGCTCGGGAAGCTGGGCGAGCGCCGCCGTGGAGAGCGCGGCCAGCGCCACCGCCGTCAGGGCCGTGCGCTTCAGGATGGATGTCAGCATGGATTCCTCCGCTTGCGGCCTTGCCGCGGGTTTCTTGGGGCGGTGAGCCTGTGGCACCTTGCCGCGTCAGTCGTCAATTGCGCCCCATTGCATAATCGGAAGTCAAGAATTTTCGGCGGGGTGCCGATTTCTCCGCATCATCTATGCCTTTTGTTCTACGACTCGACCGATCGCGCCCGCCTGCCACTGGCCGCGGCCTGCGCGATCGCGTAAGCGCAGGCCATGAGCCCGACACGCTTCGCCGACCGCCATGGAGCCATGCCCGAGCGCGCGGGCGCGTCGCGGCGGCTGACCGCGCTCGGGGTCGCGCTGATGGCGCTGATGCCGCTGGCGATGTGGCTCGCCAACCGCGCGGCTCCGCTCGTGTTCGCGCTCGCGGCCGCCTGCATCCTCGCGGCGGCCGTGATTGCCGGCGATGCGCGTGGCCTCACCGCGCGCCTGCGCCGCCTCGCCGCCTCGCCGCCGGGGCTGGCGCTCGCCGCCTTCCTTGTCTGGACGCTCGTTTCGATCCTGTGGAGCCACCAGCCTGCGGCCTCGCTGCGGGTCTGGGGCGAGCTCGTGCTGCCGATCGCCTGCGCGCTCACCATCGCCGCCTCGGGCCGTTTCGAGCCGCGGCCCGCCTGGCTCAGGGCGCTTGCGGTCGCGATCGTCCTGGCCTGCCTGCTGGCGATGGTCGAGCTCGCCTCTGGCCTGTCGCAGCGCGCGGCGCTCGGTATCGGCAAGCTGATGAGCTTCGTCTTCAACCGCCCGGCGATCACGGCTTTCGTGCTCGCCGTGCCGGTGATCCACGGCCTCTGGGGCCTGCGCCGGTCGGACCGGATCCTGGCGGTGGTCCTCGCTCTCGTCGTCGTCACCTTCGCGCTGCGCTCGGAGAGCGCCTCGGCCAGGCTCGGCGTCGCCGTTTCGGCGCTGTGCTGGGGGCTGGCGCTCCTGCGTCCGCGCCTGACGCTGGCCGCGGCGGCTGCGGCCTTCGTCCTCGCCATGGCGCTGGCGCCGGTGCTCGGCATCGCCGCGCGCGCGGCGATGCCCGCACTGATCCTCGATCGCTTCGCCGAGATGACGGGCCAGGCCCGCATCGATATCTGGCTGAGCTTCGGCGAGGCGGCCCGCGCCCGCCCGATGATCGGCTCCGGTTTCGGAACCTCGGCGGCCTTGCACGAGCATCCGGTCGCGGCCGCGGTTTCGCCCGAGCACCGGCTGCTCCTGGGCGCCGGCCACCCGCACGACATGCCGCTCCAGGCCTGGGTCGAGACCGGCGCGATCGGAGCGGGCCTTCTCGTCCTGGCGGGCCTTGCCCTGCTCGCGCGGCTCGGCCGGCTCACGCCGCGCGAGATGGCGCCCAGGCTCGCCCTCTTCACGGGCGCCTTCGCGATCTCCGCCGTCGGGCACGGGGCCTGGCAAGGCTGGTGGATCGCCGTCTTGGGAGCCGCAATCCTCTGGTTCCGGCAGGGAGAAGACCATGGCTGAATTCGACGTCGACCTCTTCGTCATCGGGGCGGGTTCCGGCGGCACGCGCGCGGCGCGGATCGCTGCCGGCCACGGCGCCCGGGTGATGATCGCCGAGGAGGACCGGATCGGCGGTACCTGTGTCATTCGCGGCTGCGTGCCGAAGAAGCTCTTCGTCTATGCCAGCCGCTTCACCGATGATTTCGAGGACGCGGCCGGCTTCGGTTGGACGCTGCCGCAGCCGCCGGTCTTCGACTGGCCGACGCTGCGCGACGCGGTATCGAACGAGGTCACCCGCCTCTCCGGCCTCTATCGCAAGGGGCTGGAGGGCGCAGGTGTCGCGATCCGCGAGGAGCGTGCCGTCGTCGAGGGGCCGCACGCGGCCCGGCTGACGAGGAGCGGCGAGGTGGTCCGCGCCCGCCATATCCTGGTCGCTACCGGCGGCTGGCCCTCCTTCGACCCGCCGATCCCCGGCGGGGAGCTCGGCATCTCCTCCAACGAGATCTTCCACCTGCCGGCGCTGCCGAAGCGGCTTTTGGTCGTCGGCGGCGGCTATATCGCACTGGAATTCGCCTGCCTCTTCGCCCGGCTCGGCGTCGCGGTGACGGTGCTGCACCGGGGCGACAACATCCTGCGCGGCTTCGACGAGGACATCCGCGACCGTCTGCGCGACGCGCTGGTCCAGGCCGGCGTCCGGATGCGGCTCGGCTGCACGATCGAGCGGATCGAGGAACTCGCCGACTGCACCCGCCGCGCCCATTGCAGGACGGGGGACCCGGT
>JADZBA010000528.1 GCA_020852355.1 Alphaproteobacteria bacterium | reverse complement strand
CTGGCCTCCGAGACCTGCGCCTTCGACATCATCGGCGCCGAGTTCGTGCGCGACGTCGAGCCGGGCGAGCTGGTGGTCATCGACGCGAACGGCATCCACAGCCACTTCCCGTTCCCGCGGCTCGCCAAGCGCTTCTGCGTCTTCGAGTACATCTACTTCGCGCGGCCCGACAGCATCGTCGAGGGCATGGGCGTCTACGAGGCGCGCAAGCGCATCGGCGCCGAGCTGGCGCGCGAGAGCCACGTCGACGCCGACGTCGTCATCCCCGTGCCCGACTCGGGCGTGCCGGCCGCCATCGGCTATGCCGCGGCGGCCAACATCCCCTTCGAGCTCGGCATCATCCGCAACCACTATGTCGGCCGCACCTTCATCGAGCCGACCGACCACATCCGCCATCTCGGCGTGAAGCTGAAGCACAACGCCAACCGCGCGATGATCGAGGGTAAGCGCGTCATCCTGGTGGACGACAGCATCGTGCGCGGCACGACTTCGACGAAGATCGTCGAGATGGTACGGCAGGCGGGCGCCACCGAGGTCCACATGCGCATCTCCAGCCCGCCGACCACCAACTCCTGCTTCTACGGGATCGACACGCCGGAGCGCGAGCGCCTGCTGGCATCGCGCTACGACGTCGCCGGCATGGCGCGCTTCATCGGCGCCGACAGCCTCGCCTTCATCTCGATGGACGGCCTCTACCGCGCCATGGGCCAGCGCCGCCGCGACCCGGCGCAGCCGCAGTTCTGCGACGCCTGCTTCACCGGCGACTATCCGACGCCGCTCGCCGACCACGACGGCGGCAGCGTGCCGGCGCAGCTCTCGCTTCTCGCCGAGATCGCCTGATCGCATGGCCACGTCTTCCGCGGCGCGCCTCGCGGGGCGCGTCGCCGTCGTCACCGGCGCCTCGCGCGGCCTCGGCGCCGCCGTCGCCCGCCGCCTCGGCGCCGAAGGCGCCCATGTCGTGCTGGTCGCCCGCACCGTCGGCGGGCTGGAGGAGACCGACGACGCGGTCCGTGCCGCCGGCGGCAGCGCCACGCTGGTGCCGCTCGATCTCAAGGAAGGCGAGCGCATCGATCAGCTCGGCGCCGCGCTCTACGAGCGCTTCGGCAAGCTCGACATCCTGGTGTCGGCCGCGGCCGCGCTCGGCACGCTGACGCCGGTCGGGCACATCCGCCCGGAGCATTGGAACGACACCATCGCCGTCAACCTCACCGCGAGCTGGCGGCTGATCCGCAGCCTCGACCCGCTGCTGCGCATGGCCGACGCCGGCCGGGCCGTCTTCGTCACCTGCGCCGAAGCCTCGGGGACCGAGGCCTACTGGGCGGGCTATGCCGTCAGCAAGGGGGCGCTCGAGACCCTGGTCCGGCTCTACGCGGCCGAGCTCGGCACGACACGGGTCAAGGCGAACCTCGTCGATCCCGGGATCATGCGCACCGGCCTGCGCGCCGCAGCCTTCCCCGGGGAAGACCCGGCCGGCGTGCCCGACCCCGACACGGCGGCCGCCCGCATCCTTCCCTACCTGCTGCCCGAATGCGCCGTGAGCGGCACCCGCGCGACGCTCGGGTGAGGCGACGCGCCGCCCTCCTGCTGCTGCCGGCGGGCGCGTCGCCCGCCGAGGTGCCGTAGCCGGAACGCATCATTCCTCCACCATCGCCCGCAGCCGCGACAGGGCGCCGTCCCAGTGCGCCGCGACCATGTCGAGGTAGGTGCGCGCCGCGGCCACCGGCTCGGGATGGTAGGCGAACCGGCTCTCCCGGCCGACGCGGATGCTGCTCACCAGGCCGGCCCGCTCCAGCACATGCAGGTGCTTGGTGACCGCCTGTCGGGTGAGCCGGGTGTCCGCCGAGAGCCGGGCGATCGACTGCGTCCGCCCGTCGCTCAGCTTCATCAGCAGCGCCAGCCGCGTCCGGTCGCCGAGCGCCGCGAACACCGACGCCGGGCTCGGGTCGCGCGCCGCGGCGCTAGGCCTCGACATGGGCCCGGATGTTGCGCATCTGCTCGGTCCAGCCGCGCTCGTTCATGCGGAACGCATCCGGCCGGCGACCGATCGGGAGAGCGTCGAAGCCGGATTCGACGAGCGTCAGCCGCGTTCCGGTCGCGATCGGCTCCAGCCGGAACTCCACCAGGGTCGGCAGCTCCCCGGAATAGTCCACGGCGGGATCGATCGCATAGGGATGCCATGTGAAGGAGAAGAGCCGCGGCCGCTCCATCGTCACGACGCGCGCCTTCCACTCGACATGCTCGAAGCCGGGATAGGTGATGCGGCCGCGCGATTCCCCGCCCGCCACGAACGGGCCGTCGAGCTTGACCCGGAACCAGGTTCCGAACTCCTCGTGATCCGTCAGCGCGCGCCACACCCGCTCGACGGAGGCACGCAGCTCGATGACCTTCTCGATGCGATCGACCATGATGGCAACCTCCTGGTTGCTTATTGAACCGCCGCGACGCGGAGAAATGCAACCAACGAGTTGCGATTATTTCCCGCGACCGCCTCGATCCAGGCGGCGATTGACGGCATGAGCGGCACCGTCAGAATGCCGGCCGTGAGCGCCTCCCCCACCATGCCGGTCCGCAACCCCCGTCTGGCCGGGTTCCGTTCGCTCGACGGCCACACCTCCTACGGGGTCGAGGACCTGTTCGAAGGCTGTCCCGCCGCCCGGACGGCCGGGCGCCCGACGAGCGTCGCCGCCTTCTACCGCGACGCGCCGCTCAACCTCGCGCCCGGAGGTCACGGCATCGATCGCTACGGCGAGTGGTTGCCATATCTCCGGTTCGCCGGCCTCGGCGAAGGCGGCACCCCGCTGCTCCCGCTCCCCGGCGCCGCGCGCCGCCACGGGCTCGGCTCGCTCCTGGTGAAGCGCGAGGCGGCGAACCCGACCGGCAGCCACAAGGACCGGATGAGCCCCCTGGTCG
>JADZBA010000527.1 GCA_020852355.1 Alphaproteobacteria bacterium | reverse complement strand
GGCTGCCGCGGACCTGGTCCTCCTTCCGACGGCATATCCCTGGGTCATGTTGGCCGTCGCCTCCTGGTTGCGCCGGATGCCGTCGGCGAGCCGGCCGCGGCTGGCCGCGCTGATCCACGAGGGACACGGGCTGTTCGCCCCGCCCGGCCATCCTCCGACCGTCGACCAGGCGGCGATCATGCTCGGCGTGTCCGCGCTCACGAGCGTCGCGCCCGTCCATCGCCTGCTGGTCGCGGCGACCTCGGACGAGTTGGCCGACGCGACCGCGCGCGCGCTCGGCCGGCCGGTCCCCGTGGTGCCCGTGGCAAATCCGGTGAGCCGCCTCGCTCCGGCCGTTCCCGCCGAGCGGCGGACCACGCCTTCCGGGGCGATCCGCGTCGCCCTTCCCGGCGTGCCGCGACCCGGGAAGAACGCGCGGCTGCTGCCCGCCGTCATCGCGGCGATCCGCACCGCGGCGGCCGACGCCTGCATATTGGCGCAGGTCGGCGCGAAGCACGCCCCCGACGGCGACGACGCGATGGTGGATCTGCGACCGGGCGCCCTCGCCGAGGACGACTACCGCGACATGCTGACGAATGCCGCCATCGCCGTGCTGCCCTACGACCGGGCTCACTACCGCGCACGGGTGTCGGGCATCTTCGTCGAGGCGGCCGCGGCGGGTTGCGTCATGGTCGTGCCCGCCGGGACGTGGATGGCCGATCAGCTGGAGGCCGGCCGCGCCGCGGGCATCGTCGTCGGCGATCCCACGCCCGACGCCATTGCGGCGGCCGTCGCGCGCGCCATCGCGGAGCTGCCCGCGCTTTCCGCGACGGCCCTCGCGAAATCGGCGCAGTGGCGCGAAGGATACGGGCCCGGCCCCTTCATCGCCCGCATCGAGGAGCTGATGGACGGACCGACCGGGGGAGGGCCAGCCTCGAGCGCGTAGGCGGGGCCTGGCGGCGCGCCGTCGGTCAGGGATCGAAGCCCAGCCATTCGCGGTTGTTGCGATGCTCGGCCTCGAGGAACCCGGCGCACGGCGGCGCCGGCTTGTAGACGCGGAAGCAGCGCATGATGCCGAGGCTGGCCGCACTCTCCAGCGGCCCGATGAAGCTGGCGTCACGGTCGCCGAACCACGGCCGCCCGCGCCAATGGTCGAACTGGCGGCGGCTGAGGAAGAAGCATCCGGCGTGCGGGTTGCTGGCACGCTCGATCTCGACCGCGCCGTCGAGGAAGCGGATGAGCTGCCGGCGCGCCGTGCCGATGTCCTGCCAGGCCGCGGTGAAGCTCTCGCTCACCGGCCCGTCGACATAGAGCTTCTCGATGTGCCGGCCGAGCAGCAGCTCGTAGCGGTTGGGCATCAGCACCGCCCCGCCGTCGCTGTGGCGCTCGACGAAGGCGATCTTGGTCAGGAAGAGCGGGTCGGAGACGACCACGTCGTCCTCGACGTAACAGAGCCAGTCGTAATCACCGGCGCGCCCCGCCAGGATGTCGTGGCAGGCGAAGCCGAGCTCGCGCGGGGGCGCGTCGACCTCGGCCGTCTCGAACCAGCCGTCGGGCAGGGCCACACGATCGAGCAGGTGACGGGCGCCGGTCGTGACCACGACCACGTCGAGCCGGCTGGCGCGGTGCGGCCGGTTGGCCTTCGTCACGTGCAGGTCGCCGTCGCCCGAGCCGGGCCCCGGCGGCGTGACGACGTCACGGCCGCGCAGGACCCGCGCCTCGACACGCCATTGCCGCGTCCCGAGATGCTGGCGCAGCCCGCTGATCGTGGCCGTGAGCGCTGCCGCGCGATGGCCGGCCGCGTCGGCGCGCTCCGAGCCGTGCGTCCCCTCGGCCTCGGCTGCGAAGTAGTGCGGGATGACGACGAGGACGCGCACCGCCTTCCCCGGCGCCCGTCAGCTCGCGAGGAACTCCCTGTAGGTCGCGGCGAGGTCCTCGACGGAAGCGGCGATCAGCGTCTTGCCGTCCTCGATCTTCGCGAGATTGGGGTTCGAGCCGATGCGCCCGTCGGGGAAGCGGCGGCGATAGTCGGCGGCGTCGGTGAAGCGGCCGGTCGGCGCCACGACGGGGTCCATGTCGACATAGCGCACCTTGTCGGGATAGGCCGCCCAGGTGACCGCGACCTCGCTCGGCGTGGCGTGCGAGCCGTGGCCCACGGGATAGAGGTCGGCGCACAGCTTCTTCGTGGCCGGGCCTTCCCACCAGTTGGCCAGCAGGCACTTCACCGGCTGGTTGCCCTTGCCGGGATCGGACTGGCGGTGGTTGTAGATCTCGTAGAAGGCGGCGTTGGTGGTGGCGATGTTGCCGCCATGGCCGTTGACGAACATGAAGCGGGTGAAGCCGTGGCGGGCCAGCGACTGGACGTAGTCGAAGATGACCGCGATCAGCGTCGACGGCCGGTAGGTCATGCTGCCGGTGAAGTCCATGTGGTGGACGGCCATGCCGACGGAGATGGTCGGCGCCACCAGGCAGCCGATCTTCTCGCCGAGCGCGCGGCCGATGATCTCCGCGGTCAGCGCGTCGGTGCCGATCAGCCCGTTCGGCCCGTGCTGCTCCGTCGACCCGATCGGCACGACGATGCCGGTGGAGGTCTTGAGATACTCCTGAACCTCCTGCCAGGTCGTGAGCTGGAGCTGCATGGGGGGTCCTTCCTGTGGCTCGGCGGGGCGACGCTAGCGGCGCCCCGGATGGGCGGCAAGGCCTGTTTGGGCGGGCTTGTCTCGGTCGGCCAAGCCGCCCATCATCCGGGCAACAGACAAGCCCTCCGGAGAGGAAACGGATGTCGAACCCCAGCGTCATCCCCGTGTCGCCGACGATCGCCGCCGGCGCCTGGATCGACCAGGCGCGCTACGCCGCCATGTACGAGCGCTCGATCGCCGACCCCGAAAGCTTCTGGGCGGAGCAGGGACGGCGGCTGCACTGGATCAAGCCGTACACCCGGATCAAGGACGTCGACTACACGGGCGACGTCCGCATCCGCTGGTACTACGACGGCACGCTGAACGCCTGCTGGAACTGCGTCGACCGCCATCTCCCGACCCGCGCCGACCAGACGGCGATCCTGTGGGAGGGCGACAGCCCGAGCGAGCACCGGCACGTCTCCTACGCCGAGATGCACGAGAACGTCTGCCGGCTGGCCAACGTGCTGAAGTCGCGCGGCGTCAGGAAGGGCGATCGCGTCACCATCTACATGCCGATGATTCCCGAGGCGGCCTACGCCATGCTCGCCTGCGCGCGGATCGGCGCGGTCCATTCCGTGGTCTTCGGCGGCTTCTCGCCGGAATCGCTGATCGGACGCATCCAGGACTGCGAATCGACGGTGCTGATCACCGCCGACGAGGGCCTGCGCGGCGGCCGCAAGGTGCCGCTGAAGGCCAACGCCGACGCCGCCCTGAAGCAGTGCCCCGGCGTCGACACGGTCGTCGTCGTGCGCCGCACCGGCGGGGCGATCGGCTGGGTCGATGGGCGCGACATCTGGTACCACGAGGCCTGCGCGCGGGCCGAGCGCGACTGCCCGCCGGAGGAGATGGCGGCGGAGGATCCGCTGTTCATCCTCTACACCTCGGGCTCGACCGGAAAGCCCAAGGGCGTGCTGCACACGACGGGCGGCTACCTCGTCTATGCGGCGATGACGCACGAGTACGTCTTCGACTACCACGACGGCGACATCTACTGGTGCACCGCCGACGTCGGCTGGGTCACCGGCCACAGCTACATCGTCTACGGGCCGCTCGCCAACGGCGCCACCACGCTGATGTTCGAGGGCGTGCCCAACTATCCCGACGCCTCGCGCTTCTGGCAGGTCGTCGACAAGCACCGGGTCAGCATCTTCTACACCGCACCGACCGCGATCCGCGCCCTGATGCGCGAGGGCGAGGGGCCGGTGAAGCGGGCCAGGCGCGATTCCCTGCGCCTGCTGGGCTCGGTCGGCGAGCCGATCAATCCCGAGGCGTGGCTGTGGTACTGGAACGTCGTCGGCGAGGGCCGCTGCCCGATCGTCGACACCTGGTGTCAGACCGAGACGGGCGGCATCCTGATCACGCCGCTGCCCGGCGCCACGCCGCTCAAGCCCGGCTCGGCGACCCTGCCCTTCTTCGGCGTCCAGCCGGTGATCGTCGATAACGAGGGCAACCACCTGGAGGGGGCGACCGAGGGCAACCTCTGCCTCGTCGGCGGCTGGCCCGGCCAGATGCGCACCGTCTACGGCGACCACAAGCGCTTCGTCGAGACGTACTTCTCCACCTTCAAGGGCAAGTACTTCACCGGCGACGGCGCGCGCCGCGACGAGGACGGCTACTACTGGATCACCGGCCGCGTCGACGACGTCATCAACGTC
>JADZBA010000526.1 GCA_020852355.1 Alphaproteobacteria bacterium | reverse complement strand
GCTGCGGCCGCGTAGGCGGCGTCGCCATGGACGAGCATCAGCGCCATGCTGCCCTCCAGCAGCAGGCAGAGCTGCCGTGCCGCCTCGTCCGGCCGCGCGACGCCGTGGCGGCCCATCAGCGTCGCCAGCCGCGCCTCCACGGCCGCCTTGTGCCGGCCGGCGATGCGGCGCGCCGGATGGCCCGGCATATCGGCCAGCTCCATGACCACCCGCGTGAATCCCGCCCCCTGCCAGCGCGGCCGGGCCGCCCAGGCGGCGAGCCCGGAGAACAGTGAATCGATCGTCTGAGCGAGGTCGCCCGAGGTCCCCACGGCCCAGCGGTCCAGCCGCTCCAGGGCGAGCACGCCCTGCAGCTCGAGGACGGTGGCGAGCAGCACGTCCTTGCTGGGGAAGTGGTTGTAGAGCGTCCGCTTGCTGACCTTCGCCTTCTCGGCGATCCGATCGACGCCGACGCGCGCGAAGCCCTGCCGGTAGAACAGGGTGTAGGCCGCGTCGACGATCCGCCGCCGGGTCGCATCGCTCCCCATCTCCCCTCCCGCCGCGGCCCCGGGTACACCGGTTAGTGAATGGGACGCCGCCCTTCGCCAGCATAGCGTCGCGCCAGCGATGGGAGGGAGCGATGGCGTCGAACGTGCTGCATGTCTGCGAGCTGATGGTCCGCGCGGTCCGCGTGCCGATGGCCGAGCCGCACCGCACGGCGAGCGGCACCATCGCGGAATCGCCGCTGGTACTGACCGACCTCCGCACCCGGGAGGGCGTCGTCGGACACAGCTACGTCTTCACCTACACGCCGGCCGCCCTGCTGCCGACGGCGGCCCTGATCAAGAACCTGGAGCCGCTGATCGCCGGCGAGGTCGTCGCCCCTCTGGCGATAGCGCACCGGCTTGCTCCGCGCCTGCGCCTGCTCGGGGCTCAGGGGCTGACGGGGATCGCCATGGCGGCCGTGGACATGGCGGCGTGGGACGCGCTCGCGCGCGCGGCCGCGCTGCCGCTGTTCCGGCTGCTGGGCGCCGCGGCGCGGCCGACGCCGGTCTACGGAGCGGTCGGCTACGAGGGCGCGCGCGGCTCGGCGGCCACGGCTGCGCGCTGGCGCGACCGCGGCATCGCCTCGGTCAAGGCCAAGATCGGCTATCCCACGGTCGAGGAGGACGTGGCGGTCGTGCGCGCCATGCGCGAGGCCGCCGGCCCCGACGCGGCGATCATGGTCGACTACAACCAGTCGCTGACGCCGGTCGCCGCCGCGGAGCGGGCGGGCCGGCTCGATCACGAGGGGCTGGCGTGGATCGAGGAGCCGACCGCGGCCGAAGACCATGCGGGCCTGGCACGCATCGCGGCGGCGGCGCATACGCCGATCCAGGCCGGCGAGAACTGGTGGGGCCCGCACGACATGATGCGCGCCATCGCGGCGCGGGCCACGGACTATGTCATGCCTGATGTGATGAAGATCGGCGGCGTCACCGGCTGGATGCGCGCCGCCGCACTCGCCGACGCGCACGCGATCCCGCTGTCGAGCCATCTCTTCCCCGAGATCAGCGCGCACCTGCTCTGCGCCAGCCCGACGGCACACTGGCTGGAATATTCGGACTGGTGGAATCCGATCCTCGACCGGCCGCTCGCCGTCGAGGACGGGCACGCTGTCCTCGACGAGACCCGCCCGGGCAGCGGCGTCGCATGGGACGAGGCGGCGGTCGCCCGCTATGCCGTCGCGTAGGCGCCGCTACAGCCGGGGCGGCTCGACCCCGGCCTCGGCCGCCGCGGCGAGCAGCACGGCGGTCACGTCCGCGGCACCGAGGCCGCGCTCGCGCGCCCGGCCCATCGCGTCGCGCGCGGCGGTGCCGACATGGTGCGGCGAGCCGGTCGCCTCGGCGGCCGCGACGCCGATCGACAGGTCCTTGAAGGCGAGGTCGAGGGCGAAGCCGGGCGCGACGTCGCCCTTCAGCGCCTTGGTCGGCCAGTAGAGCTTGAGGTGGTCGTTCGAGGAGAGCGAGCTCGTCACCACCTCGAACAGCGTGCGCGCCGGCAGGCCGAGCCCGGCGCCCAGCACGAACGCCTCGGCGTTGAGCTGGCAGAGGCACATCGCGACGTAGTTGTTGACGATCTTCAGGGCGATGCCGGTGCCGGGCGGGCCGGCATGGATGATCTTGTCGCCCATCGCCTCCAGCAGCGGCCGCACCCGGGCCATGTCGTCGGGCGCGGCGCCGACCATGAACAGGCTCTCGCCGCGCTCGGCATGGGCCGGCGAGCGGCCGACGCCGGCGTCGACGAAGGCGATGCCCGCCGCCGCCAGCCGCGCCGCCATCGCCCGGCTCGCGGCGGGGGCGATCGTGCTCATGTCGAGATGCAGCATCCCGGCGCAACCGCGCTCCAGCACCCCGCCGGGACCGAGCACCACCGCTTCCACGTCGGGCGTGTCCGGCAGCATGGTGACGACGATGTCGCTCGCGGCGACCAGCGCCGGCAGGTCGGCCGCCGCCGCGGCGCCGGCGGCCACGAGGCGTGCGGTGCGCTGCGTGACGCGGTCCAGCACGGTCACCGGGAAGCCCCTGCGCACGAGGTTCGTCGCCATCGGGGCGCCCATGTTGCCGAGGCCGACGAAGCCGATGCGCTCACGTGCCGTCATGTCCCGCCCTCTCGCGATGGCTGCCGTTCAGCCGCGCCCGCCGCAGCGGCATGAGACGAGGCGGCGGCCCGGCGGGCCGCGAGCCGCGCCGCCGGTCTGCGCGCAGCTCTGCACGATGGTCCCGCCGTCCCCCGCCCCGGCGGGGACGAGGGCCGAGTATCCCGGGCTGGCACGGCCGATGCAAGTAACCGCCGATTTCGAAGGGGTATTTACGCCGGGGCCGGCTTGGCCTCCTAATTCCGGCGCTGCGGCGCGTCGCGACACGCCCGGCTCGCGGGCCTCCAAGGAAGGACGAGCAAGATGGACGACCTCCTTCGTTCGACTCTCAGCCGCCGCCGCCTGCTGCAGACCGCCGCCGGCGCGGCCGCGCTCGGCGCCGGCGCCGGCCTTCCCTGGGGTCCGGGCGCCATGGCCCAGGGCTGGGCCGACAGGCCGAAGAGCAAGGTCGACAAGGTCAACTTCGTCGTCTGGACCTACGGCGACATCTACACGAAGATCGCGCAGAAATTCGAGCAGGACTGGGGCGTCAAGGTCGATTCGACGATCTCGTCCTTCAACGACCATCCGACGAAGCTCGCCACCATGTTCGCCGGCGGCGAGGCGATCGACGTCTCGCAGTCCTCGCCCTTCTCGTTCCCCGCCTTCGTCAAGCAGGGCATGGTCGAGCCGCTGACGGGGCTGCCCGGCATCGACGAGTACGTGAAGGACTTCACCGGCTTCACCAAGGAGGTGGCGGTGATCGACGGCAAGCCGATGGGCCTGCCCTACTTCTCGGCGATCTGGGTGTGGAACTACTACGAGGACATGCTGGCGAAGCTGAAGGTCGACAAGCCGTTCGCGACCTACGAGGAGTTCATCGAGCACTGCGTCAAGGCGAAGAAGGACGGGCTCTGCCGCTATCCCGTGCTGTGGGTCGCCGGCGTCGGGCTGGAGCAGCTTCCCGGCACCTGGTACGCGATCGTCGCCAACAAGGGCGGCCGTTTCTTCGACAAGGACGGCAAGCACATGCTCGGGCCGGGCTCGATCGCCCGCGAGGTCCTGAAATGGTGGGCCAACACTTTCGAGAAGGGGCTCGACATCTCGGATCCCGAATCCCTCAAGCTGCAATTCACCACCTCGGCCAAGGCGTTCGGCGCCGGCAACAACCTCTATCGCGGCCCGAACCACCATTACGGGCTGAACGTCGTCAACGACCCGGCGCAGTCGCCGATCGCCGGCAAGGTGAAGGTCCACGGCTTCCCGGGCGACGGCAGGACGATCGGCGTCACCCACGTCTACTTCCTGAACTCCGCCAACCGCGACAAGGAGTGGGCGTGGAAGCTGCTGCAGTATCTCGGCGGCCGCACCAAGGACGGCGCCTACACCCAGGCGGTGAACCTCGCCAAGGACGCCATGCTGGGCTCGGGCTACCGCTCGGTGATGGGCTCGGACGTCATCAAGACCGGGTGGAAGCCGTGGGGCGACCCCGATGCGATCCTCGGGATGTGGGAGAAGGCGACGTACATCGGCGAGGTCTGCAATTCGGTCTACCAGCCCTGGCACTTCCCCTGGACCGACCAGCTCAACATCGAGGTCCAGAAGTGCCTGACCGGCCAGATCACCGCCGACCAGTGCTGCGACAACCTGATCAAGGGCATCGACGACGCCAAGCGCAAGGCGCGGTGATCGCCGGCCGGCGCGGCCGGTGACCGGGCAGGCGGCAGAGACCGCGGCGGGGGCGCACACCGCCGCCCGCCGGCCGTTCTGGCGGCGCGAGCTGTCCGTCGGATGGCTCGCCTTCTTCATGAACGTGCCGTCGATGGCGGTGCTGTTCGGCGTGCTCGCCTACCCGATCTACTACGCGGGGTACCTGTCGCTGCATCAGGTCGGGCTCGCCCAGATGCGGCGCGGCGTCTTCCCGTTCTACGGCCTGCAGAATTACGCCAACCTCTTCGAGGACCCGCTGTTCTGGCTGGCCCTGAAGAACACCATGCTGTTCACCGTCTTCGTCGTGACGGTGGAGGTGGCCGCGGCGGTGGCGATCGGCCTGCTGCTGATGCAGACCAGCGTGTGGACCTCACGCGTCACCCGCTTCCTGATGCTGCTGCCCTACGCGGTGCCGCCGATCGCCAACGGCCTGATCTGGTCCTTCATCTACAACTTCAAGTTCGGCTTCCTGAACCGGGTGCTGCTGACGCTCGGGGTGGTGTCCGAGCCGATCAACTGGTCGGGCCACGCCGACACCGCGCTGATCGCCGTCGCCATTCCCTACATCTGGCGAACGCTGCCGTTCGCGGTCCTGCTCGTCTACGCGGCACTGCAGGGAATCAACCGCGACCTCTACGAGGCGGCGGCCGTCGACGGCGCCTCGGCGTGGCGGCGCTTCTGGCACATCACGCTGCCGATGCTGCGGCCGATCATCGTCGTGATCCTCATCCTGCGCACGTCGTTCGCCTTCGCGGTCTTCGAGGAGATCCTGGCGATCACCCAGGGCGGGCCGGGCGACGCCACCTGGGTCGCCGCCTGGTACGGCTACAAGGTCTCCTTCGCGCCGCCCTTCAACATCGGCATGGGGGCGGCGTCCGCCTACGTGCTGGCGCTCATCGTCGGCCTCTTCGCCATCGCCTACGTGAAGCTCTTCTACCGGAGGATGGCGTGACGGCGGTGGGGGGCGGCGATGTTTAGGCCGACGCTGCTCGGCCGGCTGGCGCTGCACGCGGCCAACCTGCTGGTCATCCTGTTCCTGCTGTTCCCGCTGATCGCCGTCGTCATCGGCGCCGTGCAGTCGGAAAGGACGCTGCAGGCGGACACCCGCGCCATCCTGCCGGCCGAGTACACCTTCGACAATTTCCGGGTCATCCTCACCCAGGGCGAACAGCGCGGCCGCGTCTTCGAGCAGGCGACCTACCTGCCGGACAACATCAAGAGCTTCTACGGCGCCGTCCTCAACAGCCTGATCGTGGCGCTCAGCGTCACGCTCGCGACGCTGATCCTGGGCTCGCTCACCGCCTACACCATCGCGCGCCTGCGCGTGCGCTGGACGGTGTGGCTGATGCAGCTCAACGTCGCCGCGCGCTTCGTGCCGATCATCGTGCTGATGATCCCGCTCTACGTGATGTTCCGCAGCAGCGGCCTGCTCAATTCGCTGGGCGCGGTGATCCTGGCGCAGACCGGCTTCCTGCTGCCCTATGCCATCCTCATCCTCGCCCCCTACTTCGAGACGATCCCGGGCGAGCTGGAGGAGGCGGCGCGCATCGACGGCTGCTCGCGCCTGGGCGCCTTCCTGCGCATCGTCCTGCCGCTGAGCACGCCCGGCCTGTCGTCCTGCGGCGCCATCATCTTCATCATCTCCTGGCAGGACCTGCTGATCACCATGATCCTCAACTC
>JADZBA010000525.1 GCA_020852355.1 Alphaproteobacteria bacterium | reverse complement strand
GGTGGTTCCCGGCGCCCCCGTCATGCGACCGCCCTCGGCGTGTAGACGTCGCGGCCGAGATCCTCGAGCGGCTCCCACGATCCGCCCTCGGCGAACGCCACCGCGGCGGCGACCTCGACCGCGACCTCGCTCTCGATCCCACCGACGTCCTCGGGGTGCAGCGATCCGCTGGCGAGCGCCCAGGCCGTGAGGCGCTCGATCGGGCAGCGGTCCTTCCAGCTCTCGATCTCGGCCTTGGAGCGGTAGAGCTGGGCATCGAACATCGAATGCGCGCGGAAGCGGTAGGTGCGGCACTCCAGGAAGACCGGGCCTTCGCCGGCGCGGATCGCGGCGACCGCCCGCCGCGCCGCGGCCTCGACCGCCACGACGTCCATGCCGTCGACCGCCTCGGACCTGATGCGATAGCCCTGCGCCTTGAGATGGATGTCGGTCTCCGACTCCGAGATCGCCAGCGCGGTTCCCATGGCGTAGAGGTTGTTCTCGCACACGAACAGGACCGGCAGGCGCCACAGGGCGGCGAGGTTCATGCTCTCGTGGAACTCGCCCTCGGCCACGGCACCCTCGCCGAAGAAGCAGGCGGTCGCCCGCGGCAGGCCGCGCATGTGGTCGGCCAGCGCCAGGCCGACCGCCAGCGGCAGGCCGCCGCCGACGATGGCGTTGCCGCCGTAGAACCGCGTCGCGGCGTCGAAGATGTGCATCGAGCCGCCGCGCCCGCGGCTGCAGCCCTCCTGCTTGCCGTACATCTCCGCCATGGCGGGACCCATGGCGATGCCGCGCGCCAGCGCATGGCCGTGCTCGCGATAGGTCGCGACGACCGCATCGTCGGGCAGCAGCGCCTGCATGGCGCCGACGGCGATCGCCTCCTCGCCGATGTAAAGATGCAGGAAGCCGCGGATCTTCTCCTGCGTGTACAGCTCGGCGCACTTCTCCTCGAAGCGCCGGATGCGGATCATCTCCTTCAGGAGGCGGCGCACATGCGCCCGGTCGAGGCGCGGCTTGACGTCCGGATGCGGGGTCATCGGCTGTCGCTCTCCAGGGTCGAGAGGTCGCCCTCGGGCAGGCCCAGCTCGCGCGCCTTCAGCAGGCGCCGCATGATCTTGCCGCTGCGCGTGCGCGGCAGGCCGTCGCGGAACGCGATCTCGCGCGGCGCCACCGCCGGGCCCAGCCGCCGGCGCGCGTGGCCCAGGATCTCCTTGCGCAGCCCGTCGTCCGGCGCGCGCCCCGCCTTCAGCACGATGAACGCCTTCACCGTCTCGCCGGCGACGGGATCGGGCATCCCGATCGCCGCCGCCTCGGCCACCGCGGGATGCTCCATCAGCGCGCTCTCGACCTCGAAGGGCCCGATGAGGTGGCCGGCCGACTTGATGACGTCGTCGGCGCGCCCGACGAACCAGAAGTAGCCGTCGCCGTCGCGGCTCGCGAGATCGCCCGTCAGGTACCAGCCCTGGGCGAAGCACTTCGCATAGCGCTCCGGCTCGTCGAGATAGGCGCGGAACATCGACGGCCAGCCCGGCCGCAGCGCCAGCTCGCCGACCGCGCCCGCCTCCGCGATCTCCACGATCCCGCCGTCTGCGGTCCGCCGCACGATCGCCGCCTCGACCCCGGGCAGCGGCTTGCCCATGGAACCCGGGCGGATGTCCATCGTCAGGTAGTTGGCGATCATGATGCCGCCGGTCTCGGTCTGCCACCAGTTGTCGTGGAACGGTCGGCCGAACGCCTCCATGCTCCAGACCACGGCCTCGGGGTTGAGCGGCTCGCCGACGCTCGACATGAAGCGCAGGTGGGACAGATCGTAGTGGCGGCGCGGCTCGACGCCGAGCTTCATCAGCATGCGGATCGCGGTGGGGGCCGTGTACCACACGCTGACCTTCTGATCCTGCAGGATGCGCAACCAGCGCTCGGCGTCGAACTCCGCCGCGTCGACGATCAGGGTCGCGCCGTTGGTCAGCGGCGCGATGATGCCGTAGGACGTGCCGGTGACCCAGCCGGGATCGGCGGTGCACCAGAAGACGTCGTCCGCGTGCAGATCCAGCGCGTACTGGCCGGTGATGTGGTGTGCCACCACGGCCTCGTGCACATGCACCGCACCCTTGGGCTTGCCCGTGGTGCCGCTGGTGAAGTGCAGCAGCGCCATGTCGTCGGGGCGCGTGGGCACGATCGCGAAGTCGGGTGCGCTGCGCGCCAGCTCGGCCTCGAAGTCGAGCGCTCCGGCGGGCGCGCGCGGGCCGCAGCCGCCGTCCAGCAGCACGTGGCGCAGGCCCGGAAGCTGCGCGCGCACGGGCGCCACCTTGCGCTCGTACAAGGCCTCGGTGGTGACCAGCACGCGGCCGTCGCCCTTGCCGACGCGCGCCAGGACCGGCTCGGGCCCGAAGGCGGCGAACAGGGGGGAGAACACCGCACCGGCCTTCAGCGTGCCGAGGGCGGTGACGTAGAGCGGCGCCTGGCGGCCGAGCAGGGTGAATACGCGCTCGCCGCGGCGCACGCCGAGCCGGACGAGCAGGTCGGCGAAGCGGGAGGACTCCTGCGCCAGCCGCCGGTAGGTGAAGTCCTGCACCGCGTCGTCCCGGCCGATGATGCGCAGGGCGAGCTTGTCGGCCAGGTCGGTCGTCAGATGCCGGTCGAGCGCCTCATGGGCGATGTTGAGGGCGCCGCCCGGCAGGCCGGCGAGCTGAGTCCGCGCGTTCGCCCAGGAGAAGGAGCGCCGGGCCCGCGCATAGTCCGGCAGCCGTGCGCCGTCGGTCGCGATGCCGGTCTTGGCGATGGTGGCGAACGGCACGGCGCAGTCCCCCGAATTCCGTCACATTGGAAGACGATGCGTGCCGCCCGCATCGCCGACCATGATCTGGGTCAAGACGCCGCCGACACCACCCCGCGAGGCCCGGCGCGGTCGGGGCGGCCGCCGTTGCACGCGGTCCGGGTCGGCGCATATCGTGGCTTCGGGGCGACGACCCGCCTGCCGCTCGGGCCCATACTCGCCGATGCGGACACGCGCGCGCTCTTCCACGACCTGATGCGCGAGGTGGTGGCGGTCGGTCGCACGCTCGGTGTGCCGACGCCGGCGAACGCGGCGGTCCACGCCGTGCTCGAGCTGCACCGCATGGGCCGAACTGCCGCGGCCGCGCACTAATCGCAGGCATCGAACTGGTGGGCGGGAAAGGCCGCACCGGCGCCGCGTCCGCGTGTGACTTCAGCAGGGGACCGGGCCGGCTCGACCCACGCCATGCCTACTCCGGCAAGCCGGCCTTCCGCAGCGCGTCCTCGTACTTCCGCAGGTGCTCCGGGTTCCGGTAGGGCCCGAGGGTTTCCCGGAGATTCGCTACGCGCAGCGTCGCGTCGATCCGCTGCAGGTGCTCGACCATGCGCCTCGCCTCCTCCGCGCGCCCCGTCAGCGCGTAGCTCGCCGCGGCGATACGGTATCCGGCATGCCCGTCGGCGCGGGCGCGCAGAGCCTTGCGCGCCCAGGACGCGGCCTCGTCGTGGCGGCCGGCGAAGAAATGCGCATGGGCCACGCCCACCTGCATGACGTAGATCAGCGGGTCGACCGGGCTGAGGCGCATCGCCACCGCGAAGCGCTCGACGGCGGTGTCCGGTTCGCCGAGCCAGACCTTGACATACCCGCCGGCAAATTGGGCCGCAGCCAGGTTGGGGTTGAGGTCGAGCGCGCGTTCGACGTGCCCGGCGCCGTCTTCCAGGTTACCGAGGACGTAGGCGATGGTGAAACCCGCGACGCAAAGCGCCCCGGCATCGTCCGCGCCGACCCTCACCGCGGTTGCCGCGAGCTTGCTCACCTCCGCGATGTCGCATTCGCGATCGGTGACCCAGCCTTGAGCTTTGCGCTGATGATAGCACAGCGACGCCATCGCATAGGACGGTGCGAAATCGGGATCGAGCTCGATCGCGCGGTACAGCAATGCCAGGGCCTCATCGTTCGCCTCCCGGCTTCGGGCATAGAAGCGGGCCATCCCGCGCAGATACAGATCGTAGGCGCCGAGGCTGCCGCTCGGCTTGCGCTGGGCGCGCACGATCTCCGCCTGCTCGAGCCGCGGGGCGATCGCGCCGACGACGCTCTCGGTCACGCGATCCTGGAGTGCGAAGATGTCCTCCGGCGCACCCTCGAAGCGATCGGCCCAGATGTAGGTTCCGGTCGAGGTGTCGATGAGCTGGCCCGTGATGCGGATGCGGTCGGCCGCCCGGCGTACGCTGCCCTCCAGCAGGTAGCGAACGCCGAGCTCGCGGCCGATCCGCTTCGCGTCTACCGCGATGCCCTTGTAGGTGAAGCTCGAATTGCGGGCGACGACGAAGAGCCAGCGCAGGCGGGACAGGGCCGTGATCATCTCCTCGACCATGCCGTCGGCGAAGTATTCTTGCTCCGGGTCGCCGCCGAGGTTGGCGAAGGGGAGGACGGCGAGAGAGGGCCGGTCCGGAAGGGCGGGTGCCGGCGCGTCGCCTGCGGACGCCTCGACATGCACTGACGGCTCCTCGCGAACGTCGCCGACGAAGCGCAGGCCCTTGCGGGGCAATGTCCTGATCAGGCGCTGCGCGCCGCCGCTGTCGCCGATCGCGGTCCGGGCGGCGTTGATGCAGGTGGAGAGGGCTGCGTCGGAAACGATGCGGCCGCCCCAGACCTCGGCGATCAGGTCGTCCTTGCCGACCACGCGTCCGCGCTGCGCGATCAGGCAGGCGAGCAGGTCGAAGACCTTCGGTTCGACGGCGACCGGCCCGTCGCCGCTGCGCAGCTCCCTCCGGTCGGTGTCGAGCGTGAAGGTCTCGAACAGATAACGCATCGCCCCGTTCCGGTTCGATACGCTGAGCCTAGCATGGCGCGGGAATCGGCAAAACGAAGCCCTCCCAAAACAAAAGCCCAGACGGCGCTGAGCCCTCCCTCAAGCGCGTCCGGTCGTCCCGGGCGATCCTCCTGGCATCGCAGCGGGGCCCAACGGCGGCCTCGCCGGGAACCCGAAGGAGGACGCGATGAAAACCGGTCACGATCGCATGCCGCGCGCATTCCAGGTCGATCCTTCCTGGTACGAAGCGCACTGGTACGGGGTCCATGCGTCGGCGCGCCCGCGTCGCCGGTCCCGTATCGTGTCCCTGCTGCTCCGGCTCCCGGGGTGGGTCGTCTCGGCGTGCCGCGGCCTGGGTCGTGCGGCGCGGGGGACGTCCCTCGGGCTCAACGGCGGTCGGCTGCGGCTCGACCCGGGCGGTCGCACGCTATAGGCCGCGGCCGT
>JADZBA010000524.1 GCA_020852355.1 Alphaproteobacteria bacterium | reverse complement strand
TGGTTGTGGACCATGATGATCGAGGACGCGCCGCGCTCCAGCGCCCGCTTGACGACCTCGCGCGGATAGACCGGCGTGTGGTCGACGGTGCCGACCTGCTGGCGCTCCTCGTGGATGAGGCCGTTCTTGGCGTCGAGGTAGAGGACGCGGAACTCCTCGTTCTCGTTGTGCGCCATGGCGGCGCGGCAGTAGTCGAGGACCTTTTGCCAGGAGCCCATGACCGGCCGATCGATGATCGCCTCGCGCCCGAAGCGCAGTGCGGCGGCGTGAATCGTCTTGATCGCGGCCGCCGTCGAATCGCCGACGCCCTTCACCGTCATGAGCTGCGGCGCCTCGGCCGCCAGCACGCCGTGCAGCCCGCCGAAGCGCGCGACGAGGCGCTTGGCGATCGGCTTCACGTCGCGCCGCGGGATCGCGAGGAAGAGGATCAGCTCCAGCAGCTCGTAGTCGGCGAGGGCCTCGCCGCCGCCCGCCAGGAAGCGTTCGCGCAGACGGTCGCGGTGGCCGACATAGTCCTCGGGTTCGAGCGGCAGCAGGCCGGCGTCGTCGAAGCCCGCCCGCTTCGAGGACCTGGCCATCGACCGCGGCGGCGGGTCAGACGGAGTGGTAGGGCGGGCGGTCGAGCCCCGCCGGCGACAGCGTCATGATCTCGTGCCCGGTCGCGGTCACGCCGACGGTGTGCTCGAACTGCGCCGAGAGCGAGCGGTCCTTGGTCACGGCGGTCCAGCCGTCGGACAGGATCTTCACGTCGTAGCGGCCGGCGTTGATCATCGGCTCGACGGTGAAGAACATCCCCTCGCGAAGCTGCGGCCCCTGGCCCGGCCGGCCGAAATGCAGGATCGAGGGCGCGTCGTGGAAGATGCGGCCGATGCCGTGGCCGCAGAAGTCGCGCACGACCGAGAAGCGCTGCGCCTCGGCGAAGGCCTGGATGGCGTGGCCGATGTCGCCGACCGTCGCACCCGGCTTCACCACCGCGATGCCGCGCATCATCGCCTCGTAGGTCACGTCGACGAGGCGCCGCGCCTTCACCGGCACCCGGTCGCCGACGAGGTACATGCGGCTGGTGTCGCCGTACCAGCCATCGAGGATCGTCGTCACGTCGATGTTGACGATGTCGCCGTCGAGCAGGCGCTTGTCGCCGGGGATGCCGTGGCAGACGACATGGTTGATCGAGGTGCAGATCGACTTCGGGAAGCCCTTGTAGTTCAGCGGCGCCGGGACCGCGTCGTGGTCGACAATGAAGTCGTGGCAGAGGCGATCGAGCTCGCCGGTGGTCACGCCGGGATGCACGTGCGGCGTGATGAAGTCGAGCGTCTCGGCGGCCAGCCTGCCGGCGCGGCGCATCCCTTCGAACGCCTCGGGACCGTGGAGCTTGATGGTCCGCGTCTCGCTGTCGGCGCGGACCGCGACGTCGCGGTTCATTCCTGGACCTTCCCTGGTGCCGGCGCCTCGTCGAGGGCCAGCGGCAGCGGCCGGTCGAGCTCGATCCCGTCCGACCGCACGTTGCAAGAATAGCACAAAAGCTCGACACCGCGCGCACGGGCGCGCACGAGGGCCCTGGCATAGCCAGGGTCGAGGTCGCCGGCAATGGCGAAGCGGGCGCAGTCCTCGCGCTGCACGACGTAGACCATCACGGCGCGCTCGCCGGCGGCGACCCGGTCGCCCAGCTCCTCCAGGTGCTTGGCGCCGCGCAGCGTCACGCAGTCCGGGAACTCCGCGCGGTCATCGCGCTTCAGATGCACGTTCTTGACCTCGACCCAGCAGATGGGGCGTCCGGGGGCGGCGAGCAACAGGTCGATCCGCGAGTTGCGGCCGTAGGCGACCTCGCGCCGCGCCGTCGCGTAGCCCGCCAGCTCGGGGATGCCGCCGGCCGCCACCGCCTCGGCGACCAGCGCGTTGGGACGGCCGGTGTTGATGCCGACCAGGCCGTCGCCGACCCGCTCCAGCTCCCAGCCGTAGGGCAGCGTGCGGCCGGTGCGCGCGGCCGCCAGCCAGACCTCGGCGCCGGGCCGCGCGAGGCCCAGCATGGCGCCCGGGTTCGGGCAATGCACCGTCACCTCGCGCCCGTCGGCGAGGCGGACGTCGGCGAGGAAGCGCTTGTAGCGGCGCAGCAGAGTGGCCGGCACCAGGGGCGAGGGGAAGCGCATGGGGCGGGAAGGGTTCCTAGGGTGACTGGTCCACGAGGGCGAGGCGGGCGACCACGGTCCCGGGCGCGAGCAGCGCGCCCGGCGCGACGACCGCGTTGGCTCCCAGACGCGCGCCGTCGCCGAGGATCGCGCCGAAGCGCTCGACGCCGGTGTCGATGACGCCGCCGGCGTGCCGGATGCGGATGCGCTTGTCGGCGCGCTCGTTGCGATGGTTGGCGACGACGCTGCCGGCCTCGCAGTTGACGTCGGCACCCAGGATGGAGTCTCCGACGAAGCCCAGATGCGCGATGCGGCTGCCGGCGAACAGCACGGTCGACTTCGCCTCGCAGCCGGGCCCGACGACGCAGCCCGCATCGAGGAAGACGCCGCCACGCAGGTAGGCGGAGGCGGCGACGAAGGCGCGCGGACCGATGATCGCGGGGCCCTTCAGGACGGCGCCTCGCTCGACGGTCGCGGTCTCGTGGATCGCCGCGTCGCCATCCAGCACGTACGAGTCCGGCAGGTCGTTCAGCAGGTCCGTGAGGATGTCGGCCAGCGACGCCGTCACGACCCAGGGCCGCTCGCCGGCGAAGCGGGCGAGCATGGTTCCCGGGATTGCTGCGACGTATTCGGCGATGGTGACGCTCATGTCCGGCGTGGCTGCTTGGCTTGGGTCGCTGGGCGAACTACGTTCCCGGCAGCCTACAAGGAGGCCCCGTGTCCGGCACCCCCCGCGAAGACAAGAAGACGGTCACCGCCTGCGTCGTCGTCATCGGCAACGAGATCCTGTCCGGCCGGACCAAGGACGCGAACCTGCCGTTCCTCGCCGAGCGGCTGAACGCCGTAGGGGTGCGCCTGATGGAGGCGCGCGTCATCCCCGACGTGCCGCAGACGATCATCGATACGGTCAACGAGGTGCGGGCCAAGTTCGACTACGTCTTCACCACGGGCGGCATCGGGCCGACCCACGACGACATCACCTCGGAATGCGTGGCGGCCGCCTTCGGGCTGCCGCTGATCCGCCATCCCGAGGCGGTACGGCGGCTGGAGGCGCGCTACCCGCCTGGCGGCCTCAACGAGGCGCGGCTGCGCATGGCCAACACGCCCGAAGGGGCGACGCTGATCGACAACCCGGTCTCGGCCGCGCCGGGCTTCCAGATCGGCAATGTCTTCGTGATGGCCGGCGTGCCCTCGATCATGCAGGCCATGTTCGAGGGGGTGAAGCACCGGCTGGTCGGCGGGCTGCCGATGCTGTCGCGCGCGGTCACCACCGACCTGCCGGAGGGCACCATGGCCAAGGATCTCGGCGCCGTGCAGGAGCGCTGGCCCGAGGTCGAGATCGGCAGCTACCCCTATTTCCGCATGGGCCGGCCCGGCACCTCGATCGTGCTGCGGGCGACCGATCGCAACCGGCTCGCCATGGCGACCGACGAGGTCAAGGCGATGATGGTGGCGCTCGGCGGGCAGCCGGTCGAGGCGGACGCCTGAGCGAGGCCGGGTCCGGCGAGGCTAGGTCCGGTCCTCGTCGAGGCGGCGCATCCGGCGCGCCAGGGAGGCGGCGGACAGCACCGCCAGCAGCGAGGACACGGCGAAGCAGCCGAACAGCCAGAGGGCGGCGTTCGCCGCCCCGACCCTGCCACCGGGTACCGTCAGCCCAGCCAGGTTGACGATGACGCCGGCCAGCGCCGTGGCGAAAGCCGACGCCACGAGCTGCACCGTCGAGATCGACGAGCTGGCGAGGCCCCGTTCGCCTTCGGCCGCAACCGTCATGACCCGGGTCAGCAGGTGCGGCCAGCCGATGCCGATGCCGAGCCCGACCAGCGGCAGGATGGCGGCGATGCTGGCGACATGCAGCAGCGTGCCGTCGCCCGGGATCGGCATGCGCACGGCGAGGCCGGCGAGGCCCAGCATGGTGACCATCGGACCGAAGACGACGGCCTTGCGCGCCCGGCCTTCGCCGAGGCCGGCGGAGATCAGCGCGCCGACCGTCCAGCCGAGCGCCTGGAGCACGGTGAGGTAGCCGGCCGCCAGCGGCGACAGGCCGTGCACCGTCTGCAGGAGGTAGGGCACGAAGACGATGCAGTTGGTGCCCGAGATGATCAGCGCCATCGTCAGGTAGATGGCGCCCAGCGGCGAACGCGGGCGGAACGCGTCGGCCGGCAGGAGGCGCACGGTGGCCCGGCGCTCCAGCCGCACCATCCCCGCCAGCAGGGCGAGCGCCACGGCGACGCCGGCGGCATTGACCGCGAGGCTGGGCACGACGCTGGCACCGGAGATGGCGAGCGCGGCCCCGGCGAGCAGCGCCAGCCGGCGCACCGGGAAGCGCATGCCGCTGCTCCCGCCCGGCGGGGCCGCGGTCGCCGGCGGCAGGACGCGGGCGCACAGGAGGGCGAACGCCGCCGTCGCCGCGATCACCGTCCAGAACGCCAGTCGCCAGTGGCCGATCTGGGCGAAGATGCCGCCGACGAACGGACCCGACAGGGCCGCCACGCCCCAGGTGCCCGACACCAGCGCGATCGCCCGCGGCCACAGCGGCTGCGGCAGGACCAGCCGGATCACGGCGTAGGAGAGCGCGAACAGCACGCCGCCGCCCAGCCCCTGCAATGTCCGCCCGGCGAGCAGCACCGGCATCGCCGGCGCCAGGGCGCACACCAGGGTCCCCGCGGCGAAGGCGGCTGTCCCCATGCGGTAGGCGCTGCGCACGCCCTGCCGGGCGAGCAGCTCGGCCGAGCCGGCGGCGCCGACGATCGAGCCGACGGTGAAGAGGGTGGTGTTCCAGGCGTACCAGGCGAGGCCGCCGATATCGGCGACGACGGACGGCATGATGGTCGCCGCGACGAAGATGTTGATCGCGTGCAGCGTCACGCCGGCGGCGAGCGCCACCGCCCGGCCGCCATGTCCGCCGCCGAACAGCTCTCGCCAGGCCGGGGTCGCCATGCACGTTCCTCGCCGAGGGCCGCCGCGAGGCGATGGCCCTTCTTGCTCTTCGTTGGCTCTCGATAGCAGCGTTCGGGCCGGGCGCGAAGAGGCGCCCGGCGGGGCGCCGGGTCAGTCGCCCGGCGCCGTCGCCTCCGGCCGGGCGGCCGCGACGCGGCCACGCAGCGGCAGCTCCTTCATGAGCGAGAAGGCGAGCAGGGAGAGCGCCACGCCGAAGGCGCCCAGGAGGAACACCCACTGGAAGCTGGCGGCGAGATGCGCCTCGGCACCCGGCGCCAGCTTCGCCCCCATGCCGCGCGCCACCGTGGCGCCGCCGGAGAGCACGATCGCCCCGAACACCGAGACGACGACGGCGCCGGTGAGCTGCCGGAAGAAGTGGAGCGAGGCGGTCGCCGTGCCGATCTGGTGCAGCAGCACGGCGTTCTGGATCGCCACCGTGGTCACGGGGAACGAGGTGCCGACGCCGAAGCTGGCGCAGGCGAACAGCACCTCCAGGGCCCACAGCGGCAGCCCGTTCGGTGCCAGCGCCAGCAGCGCCAGCGCGGTGCAGGAGAGCGTGAGCCCGCCGAGCGGCAACCGCTTGTAGTGGCGCACATGGGCCATGGTGTGGCCGGAGATGATCGCGCCGGTGACGGTGCCGACCAGCAGCGGGATCAACGCCAGGCCGGACAGGCTCGCCGAGAGGCCGACCACCAGCTCGAGATAGATCGGCACGAAGAAGGTGAGGCCGGTGAAGGTGCCCATCGCGAGGCCGGCGCTGGCCAGTCCGCAGGCCACCACGGGGTTCGCGAGCAGCTCGCCCGGGATCAGCGGCTCGGCCGCGGTGCGCAGGCGGAAGACGAACATCGTCCAGAGCATCGCCGACGAAACGAGCAGGGCCACCACCACCGGCGAGCCCCAGGGCAGGCGGCTGCCGCCCCAGCTGAGCGCCAGCATCAGGGTGCTCGTCGCGGCGACCATGAGCACCGCGCCGATCACGTCGAGCGGCCGCCGCTGATGGCGGCGCGGCATGCGGCGGAGGACCGCGTTGGTCATCAACAAGGCCGCGGCACCCGCGGGCACGTTGATCCAGAAGATCACCGACCAATGCAGATGCTCGGCGATGAAGCCGCCGAGGACGGGGCCGCCGACGCCCGAGGCGGCGAACACGCTGGCGATGTAGACCTGATAGCGGCCGCGCTCCTTCGGCGGCACGACGTCGGCGATGATGGTCTGGGCCAGCGCCACGAGGCCGCCGCCGCCGAGCCCCTGGATCGCGCGCGCGGCGGCGAGCCAGCCGACCGAGGGCGCCAGGGCGCTGGCGACCGAGCCGGCGACGAAGATCGCGATCGCCGAGAGCATGGTGACGTGCCGGCCGTGGGTGTCGGCGAGGCGGCCGTAGAGCGGCACCACCGCCGTCGCCGCGATCAGGTAGGCGGTCACCACCCAGGAGAGGTTCTGGAAGTCGCCGAGATCGCGCGCGATCGTGGGCATCGCCGTCGCGACGATGGTCTGGTCGAGCGCCGCCAGCATCATCGCCATCATCAGCCCGAAGATCGTCGCGCGGATCTCGCGATGGGATTGTTGCGGGGGTTCGCCGGCGGCAGCGGAAGGCGGCATCGTGATCCTGGCAGGAGGCGCGTTGTTGCGATGCAGCATACGGGCCAACCAAGCGGCGAGGGATGCCGATTGGACATGGGGGGCCTGCGCCGGACGGGTGACTCGTCCGGCACCGGCGACGATTCACCGTCGGGCGTGAGGCTCGACCACCGCTTCAGCCCGCCGGTTCCGGCGTCGCGGACGGACCTACGTAGCGTGCGCGGGGCCGGATCAGGCGACCGGTCGCCTGCTGCTCCAGGGCATGGGCGATCCAGCCGACGGTGCGGCCGACCAGGAAGAGGACGAAGGGTGCCGTCGCGGGAAGGGCGAGCGTGCGGGCGAGCGCGACAAGCGCGAAATCGATGTTCGGGGCCTCACCGGTCAGCCCCTCCACGGCACGCCGGACGCCGGCGACGCCGCCGTCGGCGCCTGCCGTGGCGAGAAGGGCGGCTGCCCGCGGATCGCCGCGCGGATAGAGCGGATGGCCGAACCCGGGCAGGGGATCGCCCCGCCGCAGCCGGGCGGCCAGCGCCGCCTCGGGATCGGCTGCCGCGTCGGTCTCGGCCAGCAGCGCCTGGACACGCATGGTCATGCCGCCGTGCCGCGGGCCCGAGAGGGCAGCCATGCCGGCCACGACCGATGCGGCGAGGCCGGCCCCGGTCGAGGCGACGACCCGGGTGGCGAAGGTGGAAGCGTTGAGCTCGTGGTCGGCGGAAAGCACGAGCGCCATGCGCAGCAAGGACGCGGCCTCCGCCGGCACGCCCCATGCCCGCGCGAGCAGCGCATGGACAGGGATCGCCGCGGGCGCGACTTCCGCCGCCGCGGCGGCCGTCCGCCGCACCAGGGACGCCGCATCCTCCCAACGCCGGGCAGGATCCCGCTGCCAGGCGCCGCCTGCCTCGACCGCGGCCAGCGACAGCAGGGCCATGGCGCGCGCGACCGAACCGGTGCCGGCGGGCACGATGGCGCCATCGTCCGTCCCGGGTGCCGCTGCGGCGAACGGGTCGGCCTCGCCGCAGCCCCAGAGCAGGCGCGCGGCATCCTCGAGCGTCGCGGTCCGGGCGTACGCGACGGCGTCGACGCCGCGATAGAACAGGCGCCCATGCTCGATCAGCGTGATGCCGGAATCGAGGACGGGCAGGCCCCAGTCGAGGGTCGCCGCCGCCGCCCTCCTGGGGCTGCGACCGCGGCTGCGGCCATTGCGCAGGCGATCGATGTCGTCGGCGCTGTAGCGCCGGCGCCTCGGATCGGCGCCATCGTCCTCGGCGCGCACCATGCCGCGGCTGACATAGGCGTAGAGCGTGGCGCGGCGGACGCCGAGGCGGCGGACCGCCTCCTCGGCATCGATGAAGGGTTCGTCCGTCATATTGATAAACATAATCAATATTGACGATACATGCCAGCGGCGCGACATCGGCTGATCGCAAATCGATGGAGGACGCCATGTCCCAGGGTCTCGACGACGTCATCGCCGCGGAAACCACGCTCAGCCATGTCGACGGCGCCGCGGGCCGCCTGGTCATCCGCGGCTTCGAGCTGGAGGATCTCGCCGGGCGGCGCAGCTACGAGGAGGTGCTGGCGCTGCTCTGGGAGGGCCTGGCGCCGCCGGCGGCCGTCGCCCCTTCCCTCGGCCGGGCGCGCGCCCATGCCTTCGACATCCTGGCACCACGGCTCGATGCCCTGGACGGGCTGAGCGCGGTCGAGGGGCTGCGGGCGGGGCTGGCGATGCTGGCGGATGCCGACGCGACGCCGCATCACCTGCTGGCGACGGCCGCCACCGCGGTGCTGGTCGCCGCCATCGGCCGCCGATCGGCCGGACAGCCCGTCGTCGCGCCGGATCCGGCGCTCGGGCATGCCGCGGACTTCCTGCGCATGCTGCGCGGCGCCGCCGCGCCCGAGGCCCATGTCCGGGCGCTCGACACCTACCTCGTGGCGGTCGTCGACCATGGCCTCAACGCCTCGACCTTCGCCGCGCGCGTCGTGGCCTCGACCCGCGCGGGTCTGCTGTCGGCCGTCGTCGCCGGGCTGTGCGCGCTCAAGGGACCGCTCCACGGCGGTGCGCCGGGGCCGGTGCTCGACATGTTCGATGCCATCGACGCGGCGGGCGATGCCGAAGCCTGGTTGCGGGCCGCGGTGGAGCGCGGCGACCGTCTGATGGGCTTCGGCCACCGGGTCTACCGCGTCCGCGACCCCCGGGCCGACGTCCTGAAGCGCGCGGTCACCGCGCTGCGCGGCGAGACCAACCGGGTCCGCTTCGCCGAGACCGTGGAGGCCGCGGCGCTGCGCCTGCTGGCCGAGCACAAGCGTCGCCGCGGGCTCGAGACCAACGTCGAGTTCTATACGGCGCTGCTGCTCGAGGCGCTGGCGCTGCCGCGGGCGCTGTTCACGCCGGTGTTCGCCATGGGCCGGGTCGGCGGCTGGGCGGCCCATGTGCTGGAGCAGGAGGCGGGCGGGCGCCTCATCCGCCCGCAGTCGCGCTATGTCGGACCGGAACCCCGGCGGGCGGCGTGACCACGGCCTCGCGGCGCCGCGACGGGGGCTGCGTCACGGCAACCATTGCAATCCGCGCCATCCAGCGGATATGCACCGTGCTGCGTGGCGCATCGGCTCCCGGGAGATGCCGGGGTCGGGCGTCCGCGACACCGCCCGCAGGCCGACATCGGGCGTCGGCTGATGGGACGGGGAGGTACGGCCGGCCTTGCATCTGCTGCTGCGCATCAGCCGCTGGATCGACGCGCTCTGCTCCGCCGTCGGCCAGGTGGCGTCCTGGCTCGTGCTCCTCGCATGCGTCGTCAGCGCGGGCAACGCGTTCAGCCGCTATGCCTTCAGCATCAGCTCGAACGCCTGGCTGGAGATCCAGTGGTACATGTTCGCCGGCATCGTCCTGCTGGGCGCGGCGGTGACGCTGCGGCTCAACGAGCATGTCCGCGTCGATCTGGTCTATGCGAGCGTCGGTGAGCGCATGCGGCTGTGGATCGACGTGTTCGGGCTGGTGCTCTTCCTGCTCCCTGCCACGGCCATCCTCACCTGGATGACCTGGCCGCACTTCGTCGATTCCTGGCTGCACAACGAGACGTCGAGCAACGCCGGCGGGCTGATCCGCTGGCCCGTCAAGGCATTGCTGCCCGCGGGGTTCGCGCTCCTGACCCTGCAGGGACTCTCCGAGCTGGTGAAGCGCGCGGCGGCGCTGGCCGGCGTCACGCAGGTCGATATCGACTACCACCGGCCGCTGCAGTAGCGCGGCCCCATCGGCACGCATCGCGGACGAGGATCATGGCCACGCTCGACGTGATGGCACCCCTGATGTTCGGCGGCCTCGTGGCATTCCTGATGATCGGGTTCCCGGTCGCATTCTCGCTGGCGGCGGTCGGCCTGTTCTTCGGCTTCATCAGCATCGAGCTCGGCCTGTTCACCTTCCACTATCTGGAGAACCTGCCGCTGCGGGTGTTCGGCATCATGTCGAACGAGTTGCTGCTGGCGATACCGTTCTTCACCTTCATGGGCGCGATCCTCGAGCGCTGCGGCCTGGCCGAGGATCTCCTGGAAGGCACCGGCCAGCTCTTCGGGCGGGTGCCGGGCGGGCTCGCGATCGCGGTCGTGATCGTCGGCGCCGTGCTGGGCGCGATCACCGGGACGGTGGCCGCCTCGGTCATCGCCATGGGCATGATCTCGCTGCCGGCGATGCAGCGCTACGGCTACAACATGCAGCTCGCGACCGGCGTGATCGCGGCGTCCGGCACCATCACCCAGCTCATCCCGCCGTCCCTGGTGCTGATCGTGCTGGCCGACCAGCTCGGGCGTTCGGTCGGCGACATGTATCTGGGCGCGATCGGCCCCTCCATCCTGCAGATCCTGCTGTTCATGGCGTTCATCGCCGGGGTCGCCGTCTTCCGGCCCGGCTGGATGCCGCCGTTG
>JADZBA010000523.1 GCA_020852355.1 Alphaproteobacteria bacterium | reverse complement strand
CGGACGACGAACTCGGCCCCGCCTTCCGGCCGGTTGGCGACCGTGATGCCGCCGCCGAGCTCCTTCACCTGGGTCATGCACAGCGACAGGCCGAGGCCGGTGCCCTTGCCCTCGGGCTTGGTGGTGAAGAAGGGCTGGAAGATGCGCCTCAGGATCACCGGCGGGATGCCCGGCCCGTTGTCGGCGACGCGCAGCTCCACCCGCATGGCGTCGGCGTCGAAGCGGGTCCCGACGGCGAGCCGCCGCGGCGGCGGCACGTCGGCGAGGGCGTCGGCGGCGTTCGTCAGGAGGTTCACCACCACCTGCGTCAGACCGGTCGCGTCGCCGGTCACGGCCGGAAGCCCGTCCGCGAGGTCGGTCGCCAGCTCCACCTCCTCGCGCTCCAGCCGGCCGCGGACCAGCTCGACGGCGCGCGCGACCACCTCGTTCAGCGCCAGCGGCGCCCGCCGCACCGGCCGCCGCCGGGCCAGGTCGAGCAGGTTGGCGACGATGCGCGCCGACTGCCGGGCCGCCTCGATCACCCGGTCGAGCCGTTCGCCCTGAGCCGCATTGCGGGTGGTCCGCCGCAGGAGCTGGCTCTGGGCCAGGATGGCGGCGAGCTGGTTGTTCAGCTCATGGACGATCGAGGCGAGGAGCTGGCCGAGTGCCACCGCCCGTTCCGCTCGGGTGTCGAGGCCCGGGTCCGCCGCTGCGGCGGACAGCACCAGCGCCCGGCGGCGACCGATGCGCACGGGCTGCGCGGTGACCGTGACCGCCGCCTCGGCGAGGCGGGCGGTGGCGGGCGGCCCGTGCAGTGCCGCCACCAGCGCGCTGGCGATCTCGTCCGGCCAGACGGCCGGATCGTCCGCCCCGACGTCCCCCAGCAGCGCGGTCCAGGCGGCGTTGCGGCGCAGCGGCCTGAGGCGTCGATCGACGATGGCGAGTGCCACCGGGGCGGCGTCGAGCCCGGCGGCGGCAAGCAGCCGGGCCGCGGCATCCTTCGCGGTCGCCGCGGGCGGCCGATCGGCCGCCTTCTCCCGCCGGGCCATCCGCTGCGCCCGTCGGCCCCGCGGTCAGAGGCGGACGTCGTGCAGCGGGCGTCCCCAGCCGGCGGCGGCCTTGGTGGCCCGCGCCACGTCCTCCTCCAGCATCAGCCGGTCGGCGACGAGCCGGCGGGCGGCGGTCTCGATCGCCCGCACATAACCATCGGCATCGCCGTAGCGCTCGGTGACGGATGGCCGCGGGTCGCCGGTGGCGGCGCGCTCCTCGGGCGTGTCTGGGAAGGGGACGTAGCTGCCGGTGAACTCGTGCATCGCGCCATGGCCATGGCCGCGGGCGCGCAGGTTCCAGCCGGTATAGGTGCCGAGCGGCGCGCCCACCATCGGCGCCTGCACGCCGGCGACGTCGTTGCCGTCCGCGTCGACGGCCGGCACGAAGGTCGGGTAGCCCTCGGCCGCCAGGATCGCCGGCGGCTCGCGGCTGACGACGCCCTTCTCCGCGTCGGGCCCGAAATCGAGCAGCGGACAGGCATTGACGCCGGTCGGCAGGCCGACGCCGGGGATCGCCGGAAAGCGCCGGCGCCATTCTTCGTAGGCGACGAGCGTGCCGTCGGCGCGCATGGGCATCCGGCTCGGCGGCGGCGGCGTGCCGTGGGTCGCCCAGGCGTCGAGCGCGTCGAGCATGGCCCGGAACAGCATCGAGGTCTGCACGATGTTGAGATAGTTCTGGCACACGCCCCTGGCCGGCGCCTTGAGGTTGGGATCGGCGAAATGCTGCGAGCTCGACCACAGGTAGACGCGCACGTTGTCGGGCTGCGGCAGGTCGCCGCCGTGCGCGTCGGTGTGCACCAGAGAGCCGCGACGCTGCCAGTACTCAGTCGCGGTCTGGGTGTGCAGCACCAGCGGATCGGTCGCGGGCCGCTTCAGGATGGCGTCCTCGCGCCCCGTATGCGGGTCGGTCGAGCGCGCATAGGAGAAGGGGAAACGGTCGGCCAGCGTGCAATGGTCCTCGTACTGCTGCCCGGCGGGCGACACCACGAGCGAGAAGCGGTGGTTCATCCACATCAGGCCGCCGCCGGCGACGTGCGGCAGCACGCCGTCGAACACCCGTCGGCCGGCGGCGTCGGCGTTGAAGCCCTGGTGGAGGAAGTCGCGGATGCAGCGCCCGGTCTGCGAGCGGCCCCAGGCATAGGCCTTGTCGAGGCCGCCCGCGAGCGGGTTGCCGGCGCCCGGCTCGTGCTTCAGGAAAGCCACGAGGTCGCGCACGGCGAGATGGCCGAGCCCGTGCACCCGCGGGTCGCGGCCGGTGTAGACGATCTCGTAGATCCAGCCGGGCTGGAACCCTGTGGGCAGATGCACATGGACGTCGGACGGGACGATCGCCTGCTCGGCGCCCTGGTTGTCGAGGCCGCTGCCGCCCTCGACGCGGGCGAAGGCCCAGGCGTCGGCGGGGATCGCGATGCGCGCGTCGCCCTGGTAGCGCCGCTTCGTCAGCGTCGCCTGAAGCGTGTCGAGCGAGACCGTCGGGTAGCTGCGCGTCGAGGCGCGGCCCGAGAGCGGCAGCACCGTCGTCGGCCGGTCGACGATCAGCTCGGTGCGCACCGGGCCGGTGATCGGCCGGCCGCCTTCGGTGGCGACCGGCACGTCGAGGATCATCCGGCCGTTGCCCGGCAGCAGGTCGCCCTCCCAGGCACCCCACACGACCGTGTAGCCGCGGCGGAAGAGGAAGCCGTTGCCGGCATGAGCGGCGGTCAGCGGGGCGTTCGACGGCGGGGCGTCGTTGAAGAACTGCAGCTCGCGCTTGTTGCCGCGGTTGCCGTAGCCGAACAGGAGCCGGCGGTTGCCGCG
>JADZBA010000522.1 GCA_020852355.1 Alphaproteobacteria bacterium | reverse complement strand
GTTGGGCCGCTGCGTGCGCGTCGGCCGCCCGGTGCAGGCCCCGGGCGGCCGACGGGCCGACGTGGCAGCGTGTCACACGGCGGCGTGATGGGTGATACCGATGCTGGCGGATCGCGACTCATGCTGACCGCGGGAGCGTCGGTGCGTCCCTCGACTGCTCCGCTTCGCGGCGCGCTCGGGATGAGGCGTTTGTCTTGTTGCCATCAGGGTTCCTTCCTGGACGGAAACCGGCGATGCGGCACCGCCGCGGGAACGCACCGACTAGCTGCCGATCAGGCCGAGCTGCGGGCTCGACGCCTCCGCGTAGTGCCGCCGGGGAATACGGCCGGCGCCGCGCGCGGCGCGGCCCGCGGCGACGGCGAGGCCCATGGCGCGCGCCATCGCCACCGGATCGTGGGCCTTGGCGACGGCGCTGTTGAGCAGCACCGCGGCGCAGCCCAGCTCCATCGCCAGCGCCGCGTCCGAGGCGGTGCCGATGCCGGCGTCGAGGATCACCGGCACGGCGCTGCGCCGCACGATCTGCTCGATGGCGAACGGGTTGAGGATGCCGAGGCCCGAGCCGATCGGCGAGCCCAGCGGCATGACCGCCGCGCAGCCGACGTCCGCGAGGCGACGGCACACGACCGGGTCGTCGGTGCAGTAGGGCAGCACGGTGAAGCCGTCGCGCACCATCTCGGCGGCGGTCGCGACCAGCTCGGTCGCATCAGGATAGAGCGTCTCGCGGTCGCCGATCAGCTCCAGCTTGACCCAGGGCGTGCCCAGCGCCTCGCGGCCGAGCTCCGCCGTAAGCAACGCGTCGCGTCGCGTGCTGCATCCGGCCGTGTTGGGCAGGATACGACGGCCGGCGAGCAGGTCGACGAGGTTGTCCATCTCGCCCGCCAGCGAGACGCGCCGCAGCGAGACGGTGACGATCTCCGCCCCGCTCGCGGCGATCGCATCGAGCATCACCTGGCGGCTCGGATAGCCGGCGGTGCCGAGCAGGACGCGCGAGGCGAAGCGCTCGCCCGCGATCTCCAGGCCGTCGTCGCCCGCCATCGCCGTCATCCCCCGCCCCGCGCGGTCACCACCTCGACGGCGTCGCCGTCGGCGAGCGCGGTGGTCGGCCAATGGGCGCGCCGCACCACCTCGCCGTTGCGCGCGACGGCGATGCCCGGGCGGTCGGCCGCGACGCCCAGGCTGGCGAGCAGGTCGGCGATGGTGGCGCCGGCGAAGGCGCGCGGCTCGCCATTGACGCGTAGCTCGGTCATCTCGGGGTCGCGACCTCCTTGGTGAAACGGTCGAGGGCGAAGGCGGCGGCACCGACCGGCGGCGTCCCACCGAGGATGCCGGCCGCGACGATCTCCGCCGTCGCCGGCGCCAGCAGGATGCCGTTGCGGTGATGGCCGGTGGCGAAATGCAGGCCCGGCGCCGCACCCGGTCCGACGATCGGCAGGTCGTCACGGCTGCGCGGCCGGAGGCCGGTGACGAGCTCGGCGACCGCCAGCTCCTCCAGCCCCGGCACCAGCCGCCACGCCCCCTCCAGCAGCGACAGCAGGCCGCCCGCGGTCGGCGCGCGGTCGAAGCCGCGGTCCTCGACGGTGGCGCCGACATAGAGCCGGCCGTCGGCGCGCGGGACGAGGTAGACCCCCGCCCCCCAGATCACGTGCCGCACCAGCGGCGCCGCGGGATCCATCTTCAGGACCACCGCCTGGCCCTTCGCCGGACGCACCGGCGGCCGGTCCGCCGGCGCCAGGCCGTCGATCGACGCCGACCAGGAGCCGGCGGCGACGACCAGCGCGTCGGCGCCCTCGCCCGACCCGTCGGCGCAGGTGGCCGTCCAGGCGGCGCCGTCGCGGCGCACCGCCGTCACCGCGCGCCGCGGCGACACCTCCACTCCGGCGGCGGCGCACGCGGCGAGCAACGCCGGCACGACCGCACGCGGATCGACCTGATGGTCGCCGGGGCTGGCGATCGCCGCCAGCGCGTCCGGGCTCAGCCCCGGCTCGTCGCCGCGCAGGCGGCCGCCGTCCCACCATTCCACGGGCAGCCCGAGGCGCGTCAGGAACGCGTGGCGGTGGCGCAGCGCCGCCAGCTCGTCGCGGGTGGTCGCCACCTGCAGGGTCCCGTCGCCGCGATAGCCGATGTCGATGCCCGAGGCGGCTGCCAGGCGCGCCGCCCAGCCGGGCCACAGGCCCTGCGACCAGCGGGCGAGCGCGACCATGCCCTCCTCGCCCGGCTCGGCCTCCAGCGTGGCCGCCAGCATGCCGCCGGCCGCCCAGGTCGCCTCGCGGCCGGGCGCGCCGCGGTCGACGACGCGCACGCGCAGACCGGCGTCCGCCAGGCGCCACGCCACGGCGAGGCCGCAGATGCCGGCGCCCACCACGAGGACGCGGGAAGGACGGGAGAAACGCTGCTCGACGATGGCCCGGCTCCCTTCGCTGGCATGATCCAGATCAGGTTCGATGGGTCTTCTCTCAGCCGTCGTCGCCGACGGCACCCCAGCCAGCGCTGAACATAGGCGTCCCTCGCCGCGCCGCCAACCCTTCGTCTCGGCTGCCGGCGCCTATGGCTGCTCGTCCTGCGGCAGGGCGGCCATGGCATCGCGAAACGCCGTCTTCCGCCCGAGCTCGTCCGCGGCGACGTGGACGTCGCCCGCCAGGGCGCACGACGTCGCATGGAAGCCCAGCGCGCGATACACCTCGAACTGCTCCTCGGAGAAGAACTGATCGCCGGTCGTCTCGTGCGGAAACGTCGGATAGCGGCGGCGATAGTCGAGGACGTAGTCGTTCTCGTCGCCCGTGATCGACGACTTGACGTAGAGCAGGTAGCCGATGCTGCCCGTGGCGTAGTGGATGCGGCCGACGGCGGCGTGACGGCCGGCGTTCTTGCGGCCGGCGGGGATCGGCCCCTTGCCGGTGACCTCCGTGAGGGCGAGCGCCTCGTCGCGGATCGCCTGCCAAGGCAGCTCGATCCGCACGCCGAGATCGATGCGGGCGTACCGCTGCACCTCGACGAACGACGGGAAGCCGTAGGACGCGTCGGCCTCGGCATCGATCGCGACGATCAGCAGGCACTCGCGGCGCAGCAGTTCGTAGATGCCGAGATTGTCGATGTGGCCGCCATCGGTCAGGTAGACCTTGGCGCTCCTCTCGTCGAGCCGCCCGAACGCCTCGGCGAAGATGTAGGATCGCAGCCGGGCGGCCGCCACGATCCCCCTGCCACGGCCATCGCGCAGCCACGCAGGGTTCGGCAGCCAGTAGCCGAGCCGGAGATTGAGCAGCGCCAGCGTGAAGGACAGCGGCCTCACGCTCGCCTTGCCCATGTTCGACGAGACGGCGGCGCCGGAGATCGCCATCGCGGTCCCGAGGTCCAGCGCGGGGTCCGCCCTCTCGACCTGCTCGGTGCCCGCGTATCCCGTCGCCGCACTTCCGACATGCAGCGGGGTGAAGACGAAGAAGTCGGCATTGCGCCCACGCCGATTGAGATATTGCGCACCCTGGATGTTCAGCGCCGCGTTGATCAGCGGATACGGGCCGCAACCTCCCTCCAGCTGCGACAGCCGGAGCGACCGCAGGGGATGGGGATCGTCCCGCTGTTCCTCGCCCGGGCGGGCGAGCGTCCGCGCCTCGAAGAGAAAGGCCTTGCTCAGCCGGTCGCGATACAGCCGATGGAGCGAGTTCGCATTCTCCGTGTAGAGCCATCCCAGCGCGGCGAGCGCGCTGCCGATGCCGAGATAGGTCCACCCCGCCGCACGCGCGGCGGTCGCCGGATGCGTCGGATCGTAGAGAACCCAACCCATGGTCAGGACCAGCAGCAGGCCCACGACCGCGAAGGCCGCGCGCGCGTAGCCGAAATCCTTCATCGACCTGCTGAAGGCGAGCCAGAGGGCCGGTGCGGCGGCGAGCACCGCCCACGCACAATGCTGCGGCGAGATCACCGCCGAGAGCCAGGCCGGTGCCCAGGGATGGCGGGTGGGCCCCTGCGACGTCGTCAGGCCCCAGACCGTGATCGCCAGATACGCGAGATAGAGCGCAAGCGGCAGCGCCGCCGCAGCGACGATCACGAGGGCGCGCGCCAGGACGCGCTTGAACAGGGCGTTCCAGGTCGGGTCGGACTGCTTGCTCTTGAGAAATGCCGAGATCCGGCTCGACAGGAAGCCGACGGCCCCGGAGAAGGCGGCCAGGAGCACCCCGACATTCTCGAGCGTGAGGCCGCCGCCGTCGGCTCGCCGCAGCCAGACGCCGCCCGGCCCGACCATCCAGCGCACGATGACGGGTTGCAGCTCGGCGACCGCGACGAGCACGATGAGCACCAGCCAGCCGACCGCGACGCGTGCGAGCCAGCTGCGCTGCTCGGCGAACTCGGGCAACCGGCGAACCACGCGATCGGGCACGAGCCGGCGCAGGAACCGTGAGGCCGGCGTGTGCTTGCGCATGACCTCGCAGGCGGAGCGCCAGAGGGCCCAGCTCACCAGATAGAGGCAGAATCCGAGGGTCAGCAGCGTCGCCATCGGGAGGGTGACGTGCACCGCGAGAACGTCGAACCATGGCAGCCAGGACGATCCCGGAGGGGCCGGGGCATCGCCGCTCGGACCGGCGAGCAAAGTGATCGCGGCCGCCAGCAGCAGGATCGCGAGCACGACGACGACATTGACGATGAGGCCGCGGGCAATGACGGCGACCGCATGCAGCATGTCCGTCAGGCCGCCGGGGAGCAGGTAGCGCGAATAGTTTCGGATATGTCCGACGGCCGGCGTGTCGCTGACGTCGCCCTCGCTGGAATGCTCGCGGCGAAAGACGAACTCACCCTTCTCCCGCATCGTCGCGACCAGCGCGGCACCGGTGTAGCCGCCGCCGGAGACCATGGACACGTAGTCCATGGCGCGCAGGCGCCGCGCGCTGTCCAACGCCTGGATCGCACCCAGGCAGAATGCCGCCGAGCGGATCCCGCCGCCGGACAGCGCGAGCCCGACGAGGTCGGCGTGCGGGCTGTCGACCTGATCCGCGGGAACCCCGCGATTCCTCGCGCGACGCTCCCTGATCCGCTGCCATTCCGCGGAGCGCACTCCGGCGAACGTCGACTCGTCCGGCCCGATCCGAGAGCTCGGCATGCGTTCCCTCCGAGAACTCCACAACCATAGATTACATGATTTTCAGCCTCGCCGTATCGCTCCCGGCGCCGCGCGCCCGAGCGCGCGATCCTCCGCCCGGATGCGCCAGGCGAGCAGCGGCAGGTTGAGCGTGCCCAGCACGAGGCCGGCCGGGACGGCGTCGACGGCGAAGGCGAGCGCATACATCTCGACGGCGACGGCGAGGTAGTTGGGGTGCCGGGTCAGCCGGTACGGGCCGCGCACGACGAGCGGCGCTTCCGGAAGGACGATCACCCGCGTGGTCCAGCGCGGGCCGAGCGAAGCCACCGCCCACAGGCGGAGCAGCATCGCCGCGACGGCGACGGCGAGCCACGGCCAGTGGATGTGCGCCGCCGACGTTGCCGACCAGGCCAGTGCGGCGAGCCAGACCGCGTGCAGCAGCACCAGCAGCGGGTAGTGCGCGGCCCCATGCTCGCGGCCGCCGGCGGCGAGCAGCCGGCGCGTGTTGCGCCGCGCGTGCGCCAGCTCACCCAGGCGCATGGCGGCGACCGAGAGCACGATCGCCGTCGCGACCAGCGGCGCGTTCACCAGTCGACCACCGCGAAGCCAGCGGTGAAGCCCGGTCCCAGCGCGCTCATCAGCGTGCGCCCGGACAGCCCTTGCGCGAGCCGCTCGGCCAGCACGAACCAGATGGTGGCAGAGGACATGTTGCCGAAACGGCGGAGCACGGCGCGCTCCGCCGCGAAGCCGGCGGGCGGCCGGTCGAACGCGACGGCGAGCGCGTCCACCACCTTCGCCCCGCCGGGATGGCAGACGAGATGCGCGATGCCATCCAGCGTCATGTCGTGGCGCGCCAGGAAGCGGTCCGCCGCGGGCCGCAACCGCGTCGCCGCGAGATATGGGATCTCGCGCGAGAAGACGACGCCGAGCCCGTCGTCCTCCACCGTCCAGCCCATGACGTCGAGGGTTGCAGGCCAGAGATGCTCGCCGGTCGCGACGATCCGTCCGGGGCCTTCGCCCGGCTCCAGCAGCACGGCCGCGGCGCCGTCACCGAACAGCGTCGTCGCGATGACGTTGCACACGCTGGCGTCGGCGCGGCGGAAGGCGAGCGAGCACAGCTCCACCAGCAGCAGCAGCACGCGCCGGCCCGGCCCGGCGTCGGCGAGGTCGGCCGCCCGCGCCAGGCCGAGGACGCCGCCGGCGCATCCCAGCCCGAAGATGGGCAGGCGGACGATGTCCGGGCGCAGGCCGATGCGGCCGGCGACGTGCGCATCCAGGGTCGGGGTGGCGATGCCGGTGCTGCAGACGCACACGACCGCATCGACCGCTGCCGCCTCCACGCCGGCGCGGCGCAGGCAGTCAGCCGCCGCGGTCGCCAGCAGGTCCGTGGCGACCGGCACGAACGCGCGACCGCGGCTCGCCCAACCCTGCGGGGCGAGGAACCACTCGTCGGGTACCGATGCGCTCCGCGTCGCCACCCCCGCATTGCGGTAGGCCGGCGCCAGTCGTTCAAAGCGATCGACCCGCCCGGCGAAGGCCGCGCGCGCCAGAGCCTCGGCCGTCCCCTGTTCCAGGAGATGCGGCGGCACGGCGGTGGCGACGGCGCGGATGTGGGCCATGACGCGCGGAACTACGCCCGCGCGCCCGCCTCGGAAAGGTCGGCCGTCACACGATTGCGTGAGCGCCTACGCGGCGGTCGCGCGGTGCCGCCATTGCAGGACGAGGACGGCCAGCGCCAGCCCCAGGCCGACCAGCTTCGCGTCGCCCAGCGGCAGCGCCAGCGCGGCGCCGGCGAGACCGGCGACGATCCCGGGGAACAGCAGGCAGAATCCGGCGACCAGCATCAGTGCCAGCTCCAGCGGCGCGAGCCGGCGGAAGAGCCAGCGCTGCGCGGCCGCCGCCAGGACCACGATGCCGATGGTCGTGGTGAGGGTGATCCAGGCGACCTCCCACCAGCCGCCCGCCTTGGGCACGTCGAGGAGCAGGCCGACTCCGATCGGGTCGAGGACGAAGACGAACGGCACCAGGAAGGCGGGCATCGTGTATTTCCAGGCCTGCAGCGTCGTCTTGTAGGGGTCGCCGCCGGTGATCGCGGCGGCTGCGAAGGGCGACAGCGCCGTCGGCGGCGACACCTCGGACAGCACCGCGTAGTAGAAGATGAACATGTGCGCGGCGAAGTCGGGCACGCCCAGCTTGGTCAGCGCCGGCGCGGCGATGACCGCGCAGATGATGTAGGACGCGGTCACCGGCACCGCGAGCCCGACGATCCAGACGATGAGGGCGGTGAAGACGGCGGTGAGCGCGAGGCTGCCGCCGGCCATCTCGATGGCGATCGCGCTGAACTTGAGGCCGAGCCCCGTCAGCGTCACCACGCCGACGATGATGCCGGCCGCCGCGCACGTCGCAGCGACGTTGAGCATGCCGACCGAGCCCGCCGCCAGCGCCTGCACCAGCCGCCGCGGCGTCAGCGCCGTGTCGGGCCGGCAGAAGCTGACGAGCGCCGCCAGCACCGTCGCCCAGAAGACCGACAGCACCGGCGAGAAGCCCATCATCATGAAGACGACGATCGAGACGAGCGAGGTGAAGTGGAAGCCGTAGCGTCGCGTCAGGCCCCACAGGCTCTCGCGCTGGCCGACGGCCACCTGGTGCATGCCGAAGCGGGCGCCGTCGAGCTCCACCATCACGAAGAGCGCGAGGTAGTAGAGGCACGTCGGAATGACCGCCATGCGGATGACGTCGAGGTACGAGATCTTCAGGAACTCGGCGATCAGGAAGGCGGCTGCGCCCAGGACCGGCGGCGACAGGATGGCGCCGAGGCCGCCGGCGGCGAGCAGCCCGCCCGCGTCGTTGCGGCCGTAGCCGGCGCGCGCCAGCATCGGATAGGCGACGGAGCCCAGCGTGACGGTCGTCGCGACACCCGAGCCCGACGGCCCACCCAGCAGGAAGGACGACAGCACGACCGCGCGCCCCGCGCTGGTCGGGCGCCCGCCCAGCATCGAGAACGAGAAGTCGATGAAGAACTTGCCGGCGCCGGAGAACTGCAGCACGGCGCCGAAGATGGTGAAGAGGATGATCAGGCTCGACGAGACGTCGACCGCCGTGCCGAAGATGCCCTCCAGCGTCATGTAGAGCTGCCCGACGAGCCGGTCGACGTCGTAGCCGCGATGGGTCCAGGGCGGCGGCAGGTAGGGCCCGGACATGGCGTAGACGACGAAGGCGACGGCGACGGCCGGCATGATCCAGCCGGTCGATCGCCGCGTCGCCTCCAGCACCAGCGCGATGAAGGCGATGCCGTAGGCCTGATCCGTCCAGCTCGGCAGGGTGGCCCGGTCGGTGAGGTCGTCGCCGCCCTGGACCAGGTACCAGATCGTCGCCACCGACGCCGCGGCGAGCAGCAGGTCCCAGGGCATGATGCGGTTGCGGAAGCGCGGCGCCACCGGGAACAGCAGGAAGATCAGGACGAGCGTGAAGCCGACATGGACCTGGCGGAGGAGCGTCGTCGGCACGATGTCGTAGGCGGCCCAGAGATGGAACAGCGACATGGCGACGGCGAGCACCGTCAGCCCATGCCCGACCCAGCCGCCGAGCCGGTGGGTCGCCCCCTCCTCCTGCTCGATGAATTCCTCGGCCTTCTTCAGCGCCGCGGCGTCGACTGCCGGGGCCTTCGGATCGCTGTCGCTCATGTCCGCCTTCCCCCTGGGCGGGCGACGCCGCCCGCCCGACGCGACGGAGCCCGGCTCGCGACCGCGAGCCGGGCTCCCGACGCGGGACCGCTCGCCCGCCTCAGCCCTCGACCTTGATGCCCTTCTCGGCGAAGTACTTGAGCGCGCCGGGATGGAATGGGATCGGCGAGTTCGCCGTCTTCTGGTTGGCGAGGTCGAAGCTCTCCGCCTCCTTGTGGACGGCGACGATCTCCGCCTTCCGCTCGAACAGGACCTTGACGATCTGGTAGGCGACGTCGTTCGACATCTTCTCGTTGACGACCAGGATGTTCCAGACGTTGGCCTGCTTGTTGTCGGCGTCCTGGCCGGGATAGGTCTTCGCCGGGATGATGCCCCTGGCGTAGAGCGGCCCGTATTTCTTGTTCATCGCCTCGACCGCATCGTCGTGGTCGATGAGCTTGATCCTGGTGCCGGGCGTCGCCGCGAGATCGGTCACGGCGGAGGTCGGCAGCCCGCCCACCCAGAAGTAGGCGTCGATCTTGCGGTCCTTGATGGCATTGGTCGATTCCGCCACGCCCAGGCGCTCGCGGCGCATGTCCTTGTCCTTGTCGAGCCCGACGGCCTCGATCAGGCGGAAGGCCATCACTTCGGTGGCGCTGCCGGGAGAGCCCGTCGACACGCGACGGCCCTTGAGATCCTTCATGCCGGCGATGCCGGTGCCTTCGACGGTCACGACGTGCATGCGGTTGGGATAGAGGACGGCCAGCGCCTGGTGCGGCACCTTGCCGGACGTGAACTTGTCCTGGCCGCGCGCGGCATCGAGGCTGGCATCGGCCATGGTGAAGGCGATCTCCGCCTTGCCGGCGCCGACCAGCTTCAGGTTGTCGACCGATCCGCCGGTGACCTCGGCGGTCGCCTGCCACCCGGGCACGTGCTTGGTCAGCACGTTGGCGAGGCCGCCGCCCAGCGGGTAGTACACGCCGCCCGTACCGCCCGTGGCGATGGAGAGCTGGCGGGTGTTCTGGGCCGCCGCGCCCGCCGCGAGCCCGGCGGTCAGCACCGCCGCGAGCGCGGCATTCTTCCAATGTCGCATGGGATCCTCTCGATCATGTCCGTGGAATGACCCTAGATACCGTCTTGGGGCGCAGCCGCCAACCCGACGTCTGGGAGCGGACGGGCCCCTGCGCTACCCTCGCTCGCGGACCGGCGTCGGTCGAGACGCCGGCCGAACAGGAGGAACACCGATGCCGCGCTCGCTCCGGTCCGCGCTCCCGGGCCCGCTCGCCCTGGGCCTGACCGCACTCCTCGCCGCCCATGCCCTGCCCACGCTCGCATTCGACGGCATCGTCGAGAAGAAGACGTTTGCCATGCCCTCGTACACGACCACAGGCGGCCGCACGATCAAGGACGTCAAGGTCGGCTGGGAGAGCTACGGGACGCTCAACGCCGCGCGCGACAATGTCGTCCTCGTCACCCACTTCTTCTCCAGCAACTCGCATGCGGCCGGCAAGTATGCGGCAGCCGACGCCGCGCCGGGCTACTGGGACTCGATCATCGGCGCGGGCAAGCCGATCGACACCGACCGCTTCTTCGTCGTGAGCTCGGACACGCTGGTCAACCTCAACACCAAGGACCCGCGCACCGTCACCACCGGC